>JAZNST010000036.1:0-27476 GCA_045591405.1 Ruminiclostridium sp. | reverse complement strand
GCTCAGCCTCGGCGCTCGCTCCGCCTCAAAAAAAGCCCCCAAGCAACGTAGCTCAGGGGCGTTTGATATGTTTATTTTTTCTTTGAGTTTTTCTCGTAGATTATTCTCAGACCGTCAAGCACAAGGTGAGTGTTTACTTCGAATTTTGTCTCGCAGTAGTTACTCATCACCATAGAGTAGCCGCCTGTTGCGACGACGGAGCCTACGCCCGTTTCAGCCTGAAAACGCTTTACAAAGCCGTCAAGCACGCTCGCCATTCCGTAAAGGATACCCGAACGCATACATTCTACGGTGTTTTTTCCGATCACGTTGTCAACCTTGTCGAGATTTATCATCGGGAGCGCCGCCGTTTTATCAGCAAGAGCCTCAAGAGAAATTCTTATTCCGGGATAAATTATTCCGCCAAGAAGCGCCCCGTTCTTATCAATAGCAAAAACCTTAGTCGCCGTTCCTACGTCAATCACAACGCACGGCAGAGGGTAAAGCGCCTTTGCCGCAACAGCGCCGCAAGCAAGGTCGCCGCCGAGAGTTGAGGGGTCGTCAATCTGGATATTGAGTCCCGTTTTTACGCCCGGTCCCACAATCAGCGCCTCAAGGTTAAAGAGGTGGGAGATTGCGTTTTTTATCTGGGTGGTGGTTGTCGGGACAACTGAGGATATAATCGCGCCGACTATCTCCTTTTTGTCAACTCCGTAAAGGTTAAGAATGTCATTGAGCGTGATTTCATACTGTACCGCCATTCTGCTTGGCAAGGTGTCAATTCGTGTTTCAAGGATAAGCTCCTCGCCCTTAAACACGCCGAATACGGTATTTGTGTTTCCTACGTCAACCGCAAGTATCATAGCTGTTTCCTTTCGCATAATCAGTCGGAGGCTTCTTCGCTTTCTTCAGCCGCTTCAAGCTTTGCCTTTTGTTCAAGGTAAGCTTCGTATTCTTTCTTTTCGGCTTCTACGATAGCGGCACGAGCCTGACCTGTATATATTTCTTTTCTGTGTGCCTTTCTCTTGGCAATATCGTCCTTGTTCTTTTTACGCCAGAAGATAATTCCGACGATGACGATAGCAAATCCCGCTGCTGTGATTATAAGGGCAATCGGGTAGCCGGCAGTTGTGAATTTAAGCTCAACCGTGTGTTCGCCCGTTGTAAGAGGAACAGCGATAAGCGAGCCTACAACCTCGCTATATTCGGTTTCTACGCCGTCAACGTAAACCTTCCAGCCCTTTTCTGCAGGGATTGTTGTAAAGAGGTTCTGGTTATAGTCAGCGTTTACGGTAAGCTTGAGGTGACTGTCGCTGAGCTTTTCAAGAGTAGTCGCCGAGTTCATATCGCCGAGCTTTCTGAGGGCGGCTTCTACTGCCTCGTTATTCATCTGAGCGAACTGAGCCTCAGTGAAGTAAAGGTTGTCCTTAGTGAGCGTGAGGATAACTTCAACGGTATCTCCCACTTCAAACTCGCCGAGGTTTCTGAGGTAATTGTTGTCGCCCTCGAAATATTGTCCCTGAGATTCTCCGTTTACCCAGAGGTTTACCGTTCTTTCGTAAACAGACGGGAGGTACATATAAAGTGCGCCGTCCTGCTTTATGGGAACCTCGTAGGTGAGCTGAGCGTTATTTCCCTTGGTAATGACCTTAAAGCTGTGATGACCGTCGGTCGTTTTACCCTGAGTTACGTTTTCAGGCGTCATCTCAGCGTCATAAATTCTTACGTAATATTCGTCGCTTGTTCCGATAAGGGCGGAAAGAAGCTCGCTTTGTGCGGCAAAGGGATCCTTTTCCGTAAGCTCAAGGTCGAGGATATTATCGCTTGCAAGATAAGCGATTGGAAGCGCAAGCTCGTTTTCAGTAACAATAATTTCTTCGCCTGCTCTTACGTCAGCGGCTGTGTTTCCGTCAACAGAAAGCTCGTATTTTACGCCAAACAGAGAGCTTGTGATAAGGGTTGCGCCCGTGTAGCGTGTATAGTGGCTTCTTGAAGTAAAGCCGAGGTTTTTAAGAAGCTGAATGGGCTTTGCGTTAAGGGTGCTTGAGCTATGTGAAAGACCGGCGATATTAAGAGCCATCGGGTCGTTCACGTTTCGGTGGAAGAGCTTTTCGATTCGATAGAAGCCGTCGTCGTCCGCCTTAATCTGTTCGACTGCCTCTCTTACGGCAGGAACGTAGTCAACATAAGTGTCATGATTTGAATAAACTATGTCACGGTCCTGCTTTTTAATCTGGAAGTAGGTGTTATAGAACGCTTCGCTTGAAACCATCAGTATCAGGAAGATAGCAAACACGCTCGTAGCGGTTTTCTTGAAGTTAGGGTTGAAGCGGTCCTTGAGCTGAACTACGACGATTGCGATTGCAACAAGGATAAGCATAGCGGGAAGTATAGCCTCTAAGTCGGGAAGCACGTCGATTCCTTTTTTGAGGTCGGGCCACATGTGGTCAATGCTTTCCTGATAAACCATAATGCCAAACCAAGCCGCCGCAGTTGCTCCTATGGTGCGTCTGCTTATGTGGCTAAGATTATTGAAGGCAGTAGCCGCAAACGAGCACAGAAGGAACGAAACCATAAACGAATAGCGGTAAGGGAGCCAGTTAGGAAGCTGACCGCCGTGCCACATCATATCAATAGGACGGATATACATACAAAGCACAAGCACGAGAAGTAAAACAGCGCCTGCTATTCTTTCTCTGCGCTCTACCTTTTTGAGCAGGAAGTAAGCGGGGATAAAGAGTATTGTGATAATTCCGCAGTAGATAAACGGCATACCCTCCATACGAACGGTATCGTAGCTGTTGGGGAGGATTTTATCAAGAAGATTTATAAGGTTGAAGTTTGTTACAAAGCTGTAATCGGGGGTTGAGAAAGCGAACTTTCCGTTTCCGAGAGATTCGTACACAGGAAGTATCATAAAGCACGAGCACATTGCAGAAACTATTCCGCAAGCGCCAAAGCCGAGGAATTTTGAAAGCAGATGCTCGTAAACTGACTTATTTTTTGCACAGCACAGATAGTAAAGGAAGTAAAGAACCGCAAAAATCGCCAGCATAAAGCCGATATAAAAGCAAGTTACGAATGCGTAAATAAGGGAGAAAACGAGAAGACGGAACTTGCCTTGGTCGATAAAGCGCTCAATCCCAAGACAAATAAGCGGCAAAATAAACACGCCGTCGAGCCACATCGGGTTCATTGTCTGAACAATTGTATAAGCGCAAAGCGCATAGCTTACGCTGAAGATGATGGTTGTAAGCTTGTTGCAGTTTTTAGCGTAGGTGAGGTAAATTGACATTGCAAGACCAATTGCTCCGACCTTGACAATCATCATAACCAAAAGCCCCTCAAGAATCATCGTTCTTGGGAAAATCCACACAAGAAGATTGAACGGGCTGGCAAGATAGTAGCCAAGTATTCCCATAAATTCGCCTGAGAGGTTTCTTGACCACGAGTACGCAAGCTCAGCGTCGCCGTAGATTACGTCGTACATATGGTCATAGAAGAAAACGTACTGTCCGTTGAGGTCGAGCGAAAGCACAGACTCCTCGCCCACAGGCCACACGCCGAACATAAAATATGAGCCAAGAAGTATCAGAAGCGGAATGAGGAATGAGAAGATAATCTGATAGTTTGTTTTGTTGAAATAGCGTACGGAGTTTCTTGCGTAGCCAAGGTGTTCCTTTATGACCGTGCCGAAATTCCGCTTTGCAGCTTGTTCTGCCATTTTCGGTAAAATCCTTTCTTATTTGTCGTTTTTCTTTTTGCGTTTGTTGGTGTCGATTGAAACAATATAGCGAGGACGCTCTTTTATCTCCTCGTAGATTTTTGCAATATAATAACCGATTATACCGAGTGCCATCATTATAATAGAGCTACTCAGAAGAATAAGAAGAATCACTGTCGTGAAGCCTGCGTGAGCGTTCCCCGTGCAATAATTCACGATAGTCTGAACGCCGAACACGACAGAAAGAATAAAGAAAAGCACGCCCATCACGGTTACAATCTGCATAGGCACGTTTGTAAAGCCCGTGAGATTTGAAAGAGCAAACTTAAAGAGCTTTCTGAAGCTCCACTTGCTTTTTCCTGCGTTTCGGGGAGCGACGTTGAACTCAACCTTAGCCGTCTTGAAGCCAACCCAGCTTGAAAGCGCACGGAAGAAGGTAATTCTTTCGGGAAGCTCGTTGAGAGCGTCTACAACCTGCCTGTCCATAAGCTTATAGTCGCTCGCACGGTCAAGATCGACGTTAGACGAGGATTTCATAAGACGGTAGAAGGACTTTGCGAAGAATTTATAGACGAAGCCTTCCTTACCTCTTGAAGCCTTTACCGCTTCAACAACCTGGTATCCCTGATTCCAAAGCTCGTACATCTCAAGCATAACCTCAGGCGGATGCTGCAGGTCGCAGTCGATTACAACGGCACAGTCGCCAAGACACGCCGAAAGACCTGCGAAGATTGCCCCCTCCTTACCGAAGTTGCGGCTGAATTTAAGACCTCTGACGCTTTCGTTTGTTTTTGAAAGTCCGTCGATAAGCTCCCACGTTCTGTCCTTGGAGCCGTCGTCAACGAAGATAATTTCACAGGGAATATCGTTTTCCTTCATAAGCGTTGAAATCACCGACGCCGTATTTTCGATATTCTCCTCCTCGTTGTAGGCGGGAATTATTATTGAAAGCATTTTTCTCCTCCTGTATATTTATTCCTTTTTCATAAGCATAAAATGTCCGCTTTGGGTTTTTATATATAAATTGCGAGTAAGAGGAGCGTCTCTTGAAAGCTTTTTCGCTCCTTGCTCATAAAAATATTCTCTGTTGAAAAAATCGCTCGTAAAATAGCCCGTGACCGTTTCAAAGGAAAGGTCTACTCCCGAATAGTCCGGCATTGCTATCAGAATATCGCCCGTATCGGTAGAATAGCTTGCTGAGTTTATAAAGCCAAGATAATCGCAGGCTATATCGCCGCTGAGCGTCTGGGCGTCTATTTTACCCGTTGCCTCAAAAAGAGTTATATCTCCGCTTCCCGTACGCACGGAGCTAAATTCGGAGGCGGTAGAATAAAGCGTTATGTCGCCTTCGCCTGAGCTTAGATAAAGCTCACGATAATCGTGAGTGGGAAGATAAATCGTCAGCTTATATGAAAACTGCTCTCTTGCAAAAAGCGTGAAGGTAAAGCTATCGTCTTGAATAAGCTTCAGATAGTTTTCGTCGCTTTGGCGCACCAGCATCGGATTTTCGTTTATATATTCAACAATTATTTTGTCGCCGTCGGTGTGCTTTATTTCATAGTCAAGGTTATTTGTCGAAACGGTAATGTATCGCACCTTATCAAATTCGAGTCTTTCTCTTGCAACCGAGCCGCAAAACCCCTCGTCAGCAGCGCTTTTCTGAAAGAAAAATGTCGCCGAGGCACAGCCTATCGCAAGCACGCCGAACACAATCAGCAAAAACCCCGCTTTTTTATAGCGGTAAAGCCGGTATTCGTGAGTTCCCCTTATCGAGTTTATCGCCTTATGTGCAAGGCGCAGACAAAACGGCGCAAGCCTTGACAGAACCATCGCAAGAAACAGCCCCGAAAAAATCAGAAAAAGCCCGAAAAAAGCGAGCGCCTCAGGCGAGAGGTCAGAGATTACACGGATAAAGCCCAGCGTGTATAAGAGTCCCATTGAAGAAGCGAGTAGCCCCGTTCCCGTAAAAAGAAGCGCACACACGGCAAACAGGAAGTTCACGAGGAAAAGCAGGATAAATCCTATTGCCGCAGGGACAGCCATCAGCTTTTTCAAATCTATCCCTCCTAACACCTCATATACGAGCCAAAGGTTACAACGCATACATTATTTATTATACTCTATTATGTAGCCCGTGTCAACAAAAAATGCCTATTGCAATTTAGTGAAAAATCTGATATAGTATTATAGTGTATAGCTGTCTATGCTGTGAAAGGAAAAATAATGGATATTAAATGTGAAATATGTAAGCTTCCAATGGGTGAAAGCGAGGAAAAGGTCTATTGCCCCGATTGCGGAACGCCTATGCACAGGCTCTGTTGGAACGAGTTGGGACATTGCCCTAATAAGTACCGTCACGCCGAGGGCTTTAACTGGGAAAATCAGGAAGCCGACACTCAGCCCGAACAGCCTCAGGAAAGCTTTTCGCAGGACGCTGCCACAGCGTCGGCGGCAGGGGCTTATACTCAGCAGGAGCGCCCTCAGAACGCTCAGACAATGGAAGAATTTATAAGGCAGTCAATGCCAAAGCTCGACGAAAACCCCGACGAAGAAAAATATATGGGGGTTTCGGAAAAGGAGCTTGCGATTTTTTGTAATCTCAGGGGCTATCAAGGGATCTATCGCCTTTCTGCCCTTAAAAACATGGCGCTTTCGGGAAAGAAAACGTCCTTTAATATTTGGGCGGGGCTTTTATACCCATATTCTCAGTTCTATTACGGGATTTTTCCGCTTGCGTTCGTTTTTCTCTTTGCCCAGATGGTGCTGATGCTCCCTCAGGTGTTCGTGCTTTACGTTAACTATTTCGGGACGCAGGAGCTTGCCGAAATGCTTTATTCAAACGCAGGCTTTCTTGCAATGAGCACGCTTTTTTCGTACCTTGAGCTTGCGGCTACGGTTCTTTTGTGCGTTTTTGGCGATTATCTCTATCTTAGCTTTGCGGCAAAGAAAATAAAGCAGATAAGAGCGCAGATGGCGGACA
The DNA here is from genome assembly GCA_045591405.1 of Ruminiclostridium sp. Classification (GTDB taxonomy): domain Bacteria; phylum Bacillota; class Clostridia; order Oscillospirales; family Ruminococcaceae; genus Ruminiclostridium_E. The sequence goes on along the minus strand of JAZNST010000036.1, from coordinate 20,793 downwards.
AGAGCAGAGAAGAATATTTTACGACGCTTGCCGTTGTGGGTAGGCCTCGTTTTTCCCGTGCAATTATGGGAATTATTGCAACGGCGATTCTTACTATCGGAGTAATGATAGCAATATCTTTGGGCATTGCCTAGGAAGGATTGAACAATGGAGCTTTTTCTTGGTTTTCTGAAAAGAATATACTCAAGAATAGGACACAAGGGCATTAAGGCGCTTATTTACGTGCTGTTCCTTGCGGCTCATATTGCGCTTTCGGCGTTCAGTCACCTTCCGAGTATCGACCCTAACGAGTTCAGCGTGAGCGCAATGGCTACCTTCTTTTCGGGCGGCGATTGGTCGGGGGCGATGTCTCAGAATACCTATTACTACGGCTTTTTACAGGCGGTAATTTATTCGCCCGTGATGTTCTTTTGCGACAACCCTTACCTTTGCTATAAGCTTATGCTGTGGATAAACGCAATCATAATAAGCTTTATTCCCGTGATGGCGTATAGCATTTCTTATAAAATCGGTGCCAAAAAGCCTTGGCAGGCGGGATTCTGTGCTACAATCTGCGGAGCGTTTTCAACCTATTTCGCTCACGCGAATTTTATCTGGAACGAGGTTCTCTCGATCTTTTTCCCTTGGTTTATCGTGTGGCTTGTTTTCTGTTGCCTTGAGCGTTCTGAGGGGAAAAAGCCCTCGGTTTTCTATTCGCTCCTTCTTGGAACAATAACTGCGCTTTCGTGTGCGGCTCACTTCAGACTTGTGGCGGTTGCGCTTGCGGTTATCGTGACGGTTCTTGCTTCAAGAATCGTACTCAAAAGAAAAATCGTCCGCCTCGTTCCCTTTTTTACCTCGCTTCTCGTTTTCGGAGCGTTGGTTATAGTCGGAACCTACGCCGTTCAGAATGCAGTTTGGGGAATAAGCGACGCTTCGCTCATCTCAAATACGCCTCAGAACTTCTTTTCAACGCTTCCTCAGAAATTCTCGGAAAACGGAGTCGAGGGCTTCTTTACCGTCCTTATAGGTCAGCTTTTCTATTTCTTCTCGTCAACGTGGGGCTTTGGCGCTCTTGCGGCTACGCTTACGGTTTTTATTGTTGCAAGCTATTTTTCAAGAAAGAAAAAGGGGCTTTATCAGGAATATTCCAACAGCGTTCTGATTTTTGGATGTTTAAGCTCGTTTATGGTGATTTTTACGCTTATAATAAGCGTTCTTTATAAGTACGGAAGCGACCTTTCGAGACAGGATTCGCTTATCTTCGGTCGTTATCTTGATTCGGTTTCGCCTCTTGCGATTATGCTGGTGCTTATCGTTACCTTTATCTATGGAACAAGACTCAGACATATCCTTTTCGCAGTGGGCGTCCAGCTTTTGTCTACGGCTGTGTTTGCGGCGGCGGGGCTTTGGGTTCTGACCTCGGCTGTTTCAACGAGAATGAGCCCGACGCTTGCGGTTTATCCGCTTCTTATCGGTCAGGATAACTCCTCGCTTCTTGATTTTACCTCGTTTTTGTCCTGTTCGAGCTGTGCGCTTTGCGTATTGGCGGTTCTTGTCGTGGTTTCAACCTGTAAGGAATATAAAACACGGTCGGTCGTAACGGCGTTTCTTTCGCTCGGAATTACCGTTTATTCGGCAATTTCCGTCTGCGTAACCTATATTCCGCTTACTTACGCCGAGAGCCTTAGTAAAAATTCCGTTTACGAGGCTATTTCAGAGCATATCTATAATCACCCTGAGGCTCCTGACGTAACAGCTTACAGAACGACCAGAAATACTGTTCAGATGCTTCAGTTTCTTAACGGAAAAATCGACGTTACCTATGCAGGAGAGGTAGGAGAAATAACGGACGACACCATCGTGATCGTTCCTAAGGGGGAAATCGTGCGGTTTCCTACTACCGATAAGAAAATAACCTTCTCAAAGCTTGCTGTTGAGGGGGATTATGAAATATACGTTTACGGCGAGAAGGCGCTTGCTTATATCGAATCTCAGAAATAAGCGCTTTTGCTGATTTACTCACAGAGGATAATTATGCCAATTATCAGAAAAAAACAAAAAAATATAAAGCCGACGAGATTGCTTGTGCTTAGCTTCGTTTGCACAATTCTTGTGGGAGCGTTTTTGCTGATGCTTCCGATTTCGGCTACGTCCGGGCAATGGGGAAACTTTATCGACTGCCTCTTTACCTCAACCTCCGCAACCTGCGTAACAGGGCTTACCGTCTGTGACACCTATATTCACTGGACGATTTTCGGTCAGTCGGTAATTATGCTCCTTATCCAGATAGGCGGTCTTGGACTCATTACTCTTGTAACCTCAATGAGCCTTGCGCTTGGTCGGAAAATGGGACTTGTAAAGCAGAGTAACCTTGTAAGCGATATAAGTCTTTCGGGAATTTCCGCTATGAAATCGCTTTTTAGAAGAATTGTGGCGATTGCGTTTGGCGTTGAGCTTGCGGGTGCAATTGCTCTGATGTTTACGTTTGTGCCTGAATATGGCGCTTATGGCGTTTTTATGAGCTTCTTTATGGCGGTTTCGTCGTTCTGTAATGCAGGACTTGACGTTATGAGTATCGACGGAAAAACCATAGCTGATTATTACTCGATGCCTCAGGTGCTTATTCCGATGATGCTCCTGATTATAATAGGAGGTATCGGCTTTACGGTGTGGGATAACTTCTTCTCGTACAGAAAGGTGAGAAAGCTCTCGTTCCATACGAAGATAGTTCTTATTACAACGGCAATCCTCATTGTGACAGGTACGGTTCTTTACTTTATTGTATCGCTGATTGAGGCTGAAAAATTCGCTCATCTCAACGTGGGCGAAAAGGTAATGACGTCAGCGTTTGCCAGCGTTTCGGCAAGAACCGCAGGCTTTACGGTAGCTGACCTTCCTCTTGCAAACGAATTTTCACGTCTTACGACGATGACGCTGATGTTTATCGGTGCGGCGCCAAGCTCAACCGCAGGAGGCGTCAAGGTAACAACGCTCGCTATTCTCGTCACAACCATCATCTGTGTTCTCAAGGGGCGTGAGGATACGGTTGTATTCGGTCACACGATTTCAAAAAAAGTAGTTTATAAGGCTCTGGCGGTCTTCGTGCTTTCAATCGGCTTTATCGTGGTTTCGTTTGTTGCGGTTTATCTTCTGAACCCTGAGCTGAAGGCGATGGATATTCTTTATGAAGTAATCTCCGCCTTTTCAACAACGGGACTTTCGTCGGGAGTCAGTGCTGTTGCCAATGACGCAACGAAAATTATCCTGACGCTCACGATGTTTGTAGGGCGTATTGGCCCTATATCGCTTATTCTCTCCCTTACTTCTGGCAGTAAGCCGCAGAATGCCGACCGTGTACTGCCCCAGGGCGATATTTTGATAGGATAATTATGGAAAACGAAACCTATGACCTCAACGGAATTGAAATAAACGTCTCTGACGACCATCGCTTTGGAACGGACGCTTTTTTGCTTGGCTCGTTTTCGCGGCCGTCTCAAAAGGATATTGTGTGCGATTTGTGTACGGGCTGTGGGATAATTCCGCTTATTTTCTGCCGAAAGAAGCCGCCGCTAAAAGTTTATGGCGTCGAAATTCAGCAGGAGGCGTTTGAGCTTTTTAAGAAAAGCGTCGAAAAAAATAATCTCGCCGAGAGAGTTTTTCCGATTCTTTGCGACCTTAAAGAGATAGAAAAAAGCGGAATCATAAGAGAAAGCGTCGATATGGTGACGGTAAATCCCCCTTATTTTAAGGAAAATTCGGGAGCTACCCGTCTTTCTGACGCTCAGAAAATCGCACGGCACGAGATTTTATGTAAGCTTGAGGACGTGATAAGGGCGGCGGATTATCTGATAAAATACGGCGGAACGCTTAAAATTTGCCACGTTCCCGAACGGCTTACGGATTTGCTGGTGCTTATGAGAAATCACAAAATCGAGCCAAAGGAAATTACCTTTGTCACAAACAAAAAGGGCGACGCTCCGTGGCTTGCGCTTGTAAGCGGAAAAAAGGGCGGAAAGTCGGGGCTTAAAATTAATCAGCCCATTGTGATGAGAAACGAAAACGGATTTACTAACGAAATTCTTGATATGTACTTATAAGAAGGAGAGCTATGTCAAAGCTATACGTTGTGGGTACTCCGATAGGAAACCTTGCGGATTTTTCTCCGAGGGCGGTAGAAACGCTCAGAGAGGTTGACTTTATCGCCGCAGAGGATACGAGGGTTACTCTGAAGCTTTTATCGCATTTTGATATACAAAAGCCGCTTGTAAGCTATTATGAGCATAATATAAGACAGCGTGGGGAGCAGATTGTCTCAAGGATAATCGACGGCGAGACCTGTGCGGTTGTAACGGACGCAGGAATGCCGTGTATCTCGGATCCCGGAGAGGATTTAGTCAGACTCTGCGCTGAAAGAGGGATTGAGGTCGTGGTCGTTCCGTCGCCCACGGCGGCGATGTCGGCGCTTGCAATCAGCGGTCTTCCTACCAAGCGTTTTTGCTTTGAGGGCTTTTTGAGCGTAACCAAGCGTCAGCGCAACGAGCACCTCGATGAAATCAAGTCCCTCCCTCAGACCTTAATCTTCTACGAAGCGCCGCACAAGCTCAGAATGACGCTTCAAGACCTCTACGACGCTCTTGGGGACAGGAGAATAAGCCTTTGCAGAGAGCTTACGAAGGTTCACGAGGAGGTAATCAGAGGGAAAATAAGCGATATGATTGCCCTTTATGAGACTCAGGCTCCAAGAGGCGAGTACGTTCTTGTCGTTGAGGGGGCAAAGCGTGAGGAAAAGTCCGAGGTTACTCTCGAAGCGGCAGTCGAAATGGCTCAAGCGCTCGTTTCGGGAGGAAAAAAGGCGTCGGAGGCGTGTAAGGAAATTGCGGCGGTTTCGCCGTTTTCAAAATCAGAAATATATAAGGCTTTGCTTGAAAGCGAAGCGGAAAACTAAGGAGGAATTATCATGGAAGAAAAGAGCAATTCTCTTGCGGTTGCAATTCTTTCTGCAGTTGCAATCATCATCGCTGCGGCAGGCTTTTTGTTCTTCAAGCTCGGACAGAAGTCAATCGTTGATGAAAAGTGGAAGGATTACGACGACTGCGGTTGGTCATAATAAATGAAAAAAACAATATTAACCGTGTTTATCGCCGCAATCATCCTTTTGATGACTGTGGCGGTAATTCTTCTTGCAAATCCATTCAAGCCTCTTTTTGACAGCCTTCTTTTCCCCGAAGAAAGCGCTCCTGAGCATAAGGTTGAGGTAAATCTCACCGCAAAGGACGAGGCTGACTTTTCAAATCGCTATCCCAAAGCCGAACAGCTCGTCAGAGATTATTTCACGACGCTCAGATGCCTCGAAGGGACGCTTGACCTTGACAGCAGGGGCGAGCTTGAAGGGCTTTATGCGCCGATGGAAAAAAGCTATCTGAGCGACAAGCTCAGGCTCTATTCAAAAAGCGTTCTCGCCGATAACAGCAATAGCTCGCTTTTTTACGATTCTTGCCGTGTAAGGCTGAGCTATGAGAGCGTGATTGAGGTCAACGAGGGTTTTTTGATCGTTACGCTGAGCGAAAACACGAACGTCTATTACAACTGCCTTGACGGTGAGCCTTGTGCAATAGGCGTATCTGAGCACAGCTTTACGCTCGTTGATGACAGAGGCTGGAAAATCACCTCGCACGAGGTCAGCGGCGGAGATTATGATTACACGAACGACCTTTTGAGCGAGCTTTATGCGGCTGACGGCTATGCGCTCAACGAGCTTACCTACACATATATGGAGCCGTATTATAAAAAGGCGCAGGAGCTTGTTGCAAAAAGAGCAAAAAAGAACGGCGAAATCCTTTTAGGAAGCTGTTCTGTCGAAGCGTCCGAGCCGCCGTTTTCTTACGACAGAAGACTTGCGGCGGAATATGCGCTCAAGTGGACGGTCAACGGAAAAAGCGTTAGAAATCCGCTTTTTGACGACTTTGAGAACGACTCGACGAATTTCGTTTCTCAATGCCTTCTCGCAGGCGGAATACCGCAGGATTGTCAGGGTGACGATAAGTTTACTCAGTGGAAATGGTATTCTTCCGAGATAAACTATAAGAGGGAGCATTCGGGCTGTTCAGAGGCGTGGTACGACTCTGAGGCGTTTTATACCTATGCAGTGTCAGACGAGGGCTTCGGGCTTGTCGCTTGTGAGCTTTTGGGCGTTTCGATGCTTGAAACGGGGGACGTCGTACGGCTCGTGATGAACGACAATAAGGCAAATTCAGCGATAGTTACCGCTATTTCTTACGACGACGAGGGGGCAGTGGCGGAGGTTTTTGTCACAATGCACTCTCCGGACAGAAAAAACGTGCCGCTTTCGTCGATAGGGTGTAAGGAGCTGAGACTTATAAAGATTCTTGGGTATAATTCCTCGAATTTCTGAGCGAGGCTTACTGAATCTGAACCGAAAATTTCACATAAAATATGATGACTCGATTTATTTTCCACAAAATCAGGTCATCTTATTTTTTTACATCGCGTATTTGAGGGGGTTTATGACGGAACGGGAAAAGTCGCTCCGTGAAAAAATAACGTCGTCGTATTTTTTATACAGATTGTAAAAGAACAGCGAAAACAGCCTCTTTGGAAAAAAACGGGCGACTTTATTTTTTTGCGAAAAGGTTTCGGAGTGAAAATAAAATTGTGTTTTGTGACGTGTCGATTCCCTTAAACTCTAGCTTTGGGAGAAAAAAAGCCCCGTTTTGTGCAAAGTGACGAAATCTTGAGAAATGGCGAACGAAATGCACAAGATAGGCCCGGTTTCTTTGGTAAAATCGCACAATTAAAAACGACGGATAATTTACCTAAAAAAGTCATAATGTAATCCTTTTCACTGGCTAAACTAAACTTAACAATATCTTGTGGAGCGACAAAACCGCGCTAACAAAATATTGAGGGTGTTTTTTGCCGTTCGGGGAGGAGCAAAACCCCCTCGCTTTTTAGTATTTATAGTGAAATATATTAATATTTGAAAAGAGATTTCATCTATTGTTGACAATTTGCACACATTTTGATATAATTGATATACTTTAAGGGATATCTATGCTCTTTTTACGGCAATATGAAACCGATTACCACAAAAATAAACACGAACGGATTTTTATTGTGCATTTTTCATAATGCGCTAGGGTGACGATATGGCAACGATTTTGAAAGCTGACAATATTTCAAGAGAATTTAAGATAGGCGACGGAAGCGTTGTTCACGCCCTGAAAAACGTCAATCTTGAGGTTGAGCAGGGGCAGCTCGTGTGTTTGAGAGGGCGTTCGGGTTCGGGTAAGACAACCCTTATAAATATCCTTGGGGCGCTCGATAAGCCCACAGGGGGAACGGTCGAGTTCGACGGAAAGGAAATTACCTCGCTTCACGAGGGCGCAAGAGATAATCTTCGCCGTTATGATATGGCGTTTGTTTTTCAGTCCGTTGCGATTATTTCGACAATGACAGCTTATGAAAACGTTGAGTTTGCGCTCAGACTTGCGGGTTATCCGCTTTCAGAACGCTCAAAGCGCGCGAAGGAATGTCTGACGCAGGTGGGGCTTGAAAAGCGAATGCACCATCGTCCAGGAGAGCTTTCGGGCGGTGAGCAGCAAAGAGTTGCTATTGCAAGAGCAGTAAGCCATAAGCCAAAGCTCATCTTCGCCGACGAGCCTACGGCGGCTCTTGATACGCCGACGGGACTTGCGGTTATGAAGCTTTTCAGAGAGCTTATAAAAAATAACGACCTTACTATTGTAATGACAACGCACGACGAAACGATGATGGAGCTTGCGGATGTCGTCTATATGCTTGAAGACGGCGAAATCGTGAGCAAAACCGTCAATAACCTTTAAGGGAGGAACGCAATGCCAAAGAACGTTTTGCTTGCACCGCCCGAAAACGTGATGGTGCGGTGTGAGAACTTAGTTAAGATTTATAAAACCGACGAGGTTGAGGTAATGGCGCTCCAGGGGCTTGACCTTACGGTTGAACGAGGCGAGCTTATGGGAATCGTCGGCTCGTCGGGTTCGGGTAAATCTACTCTGCTCAATATGCTTGGCGGCCTTGATAAGCCGTCGGCGGGAAGCCTTTTCGTTGACGGGAAGGACCTGCTTAAATTCAACGATAAAGAACTGATTACATATATGCGTGATACTGTCGGCTTCGTCTGGCAGAATAACGCAAGAAACCTCATTCCTTATCTGACGGCTGTTCAGAACGTTGAGCTTCCGATGCTTCTCAAGGGAGTCAAGAACAGACGGCAAAGAGCTGAATATCTGCTTGACCAGGTAGGTCTTTCAGCAAGAAAAAACTCAATGCTCGGACAGATGTCGGGCGGCGAACAACAGCGTGTTGCTATTGCAATCGCTCTCAGTAATAACCCAAAGCTCTTGCTGGCAGACGAGCCCACGGGCGCTGTTGATACAAAAACGGCTGCAATGGTGCTTGACGTTTTCAGGCGCCTTAACAGAGAAATGGGTATCACTATTATAATAGTAACCCACGACGTAAATTTATCAAAATCAATCGACAGAGTCGTTTCAATCCGTGACGGCAAAACCTCAACGGAAATGATACGAAAGAAAAGCTCGCTTGAAGGCGTGGCTTCGCTCGGTGACCTTTCGGGCGTTCACGCTGACGAAACCTCTCACGAGGAGCTTGTCGTGCTCGACAGAGTAGGACGACTCCAACTGCCTAAGGATTATCTTAACGCACTTGGTCTTAAAGGCGGCGATAAGGTTAAGGTTGAGCTTGAGGACGGAAAAATCCTCATTCTTCCGAAGGATTCGGAAAACCTCGCCAACGGCGGCGAGTAGTGCTTCTACACCCCGACAATGTCGTGAAATAAAAATCATCTAGAAAGGTGGATATAATTTTGGTTGGTTTCAAGAAACTGATGAAAAAATCTCTTGCGTGGATTTTAACGGCAAGTATCCTCGCAACGATGCCCGTTTACGCTGACAACGAAAACGCTGAGGAGGTTGAGCTTACCGTAGCTTCGGCTGACAGCGAAAGCTCAATAAATCAGAACGCTGTGTCATCGGGCGACCGTTCAAAATACTATGCAAATTACCTCAACTCTCACGCAGGCATTGCAAAGCCCGACGAGCAAATCGTAATCGAGGCGGCAAAGAACTATACGACTGAGGCAGACGCTTCGGGCGTTGAGCCTAAGGTTGAGGTCAAGGATTACGAGGGAGTAAAGGACACGCTCGTGTGGACGAATCACGGCGGTACGATAAATTACACCTTCGAGGTTCCCGCAACGGGACTTTATAACCTTGAGCTTCTCTACTACACGATTTCAGGTCAAAATACGGTAGTTGAGCTTGCAATGAAGATTGACGGAGATTATCCGTTTACTGCCGCTAAGACGTTCACACTCGACCGCTATTGGCAGGACGAATCCGCAATCGGCAAGGACGTAAGAGATAACGATATACGCCCCGGTCAGATGGAATACGATATGTGGGTTACATATCCGATAAAGGATAAGGAAGGTCTTTTCAACGAACCTTACTTCTTCTATCTTGAAAAGGGAACTCACACCCTTTCCGTTACAGGTATCAAGGTAAACCTTGCAATCAAGAGCTTCACCTTCAAGAACTATGACGCAGTTGAAAGCTACAAGGCTCCCTCTGCGGCTGATATTGAGGCAACTCCCGCACTCGCAGGAACAAACGCCGCAGGAACAAGCACGGTTCTCGTTCAGGGCGAAAATAACCTCTATAAATCTGCTTCTACTCTTTATGCAACGTCAGACAGAACCTCTGTTATGACTAACCCCTCTCACCCGACAAAGCAAAGATATAATACCGTAGGCGCAGCTACCTGGAATAAGGCAACTCAGTCTATTACCTGGGAATTTACAGTTCCCTCCGACGGATATTATAAGTTTAACTTTAAGGTTCGTCAGAACACGATGAGAGGCTTCTACTCCAACCGCCGTGTTTATATCGACGGCGTGGTTCCCAATGAATATTTCGACGACGTAATGTTCCCCTATAACTCCAACTGGTACTCACAGGGAGTTCAGGACGCTGACGGAAACGACGTTTACGTTTACCTCACCGCAGGTAAGCACCTTATCACAATGGAAGCAATCCCCGGCGATATAGGCGAGGTTATGCAGCGCCTTGACGAGCTTGTATATCAGCTCAACTACTATTACCGCCGTATACTTATGATTACAGGTCCGGAGCCTGACGAATACAACGACTATTTCGTTGATAAGCAGATTCCTGAGCTTATTCCTACTTTTGAATACGTAATTGATCAGCTTTACGCTGAAAAGGCAACAATCGAAACTCTCGGTCAGGGTTCTGCGGCTTCAACGCTTCAGACTATGGCAATTATCCTCCAGCGCTGCTGTGACGAGAGAGATGAAATTCCTTCAATGATCGGTACAATTAAGGAAAACATCTCCGCACTCTCCGCTTGGATGAGAGACTACCGTGACCAGCCTCTTGAAATGGACTACTTCGAGGTTTCAACTGTTCACGAGAACGCAACTCCTGCTGCTGCAAACTTCTTTGACGACCTCGTGTTCGGCTTTAACGCATTTATCGGCTCGTTCTTTGAGGATTATACCTCAATTTCTGACTCGTCAGGAACAGCTCTTAACGTATGGGTTGCACAGGCTCGTGACCAAGCAACGGTTATCGACGAGCTTGTAAAGAGCGACTTCAACCCCAAATTCGAAGGCGTATCCGCTAAGATAAGCCTCGTTCAAGGCGGTATCCTTGAAGCAACAATGGCAGGTAAGGGACCTGAAATCGCCCTCTATATCGGCGGCGATACCCCTGTTCAGCTTGCGGCAAGAGACCTCCTGGTTGACGTAACCCGCTTCCCCGACTATGAAGAAGTAGCTTCTTCACGCTTCACAGAGACAATTTCAAAGCTTTACGCTTATGCAGACGGAGTTTACGGACTCCCGATAACTCAGACCTTCCCGATGATGTTCTACCGCACGGACATCTTTGAAGAGCTTGGAATCGACCAGCCGCCCGAAACGTGGGACGACCTCATTGATATGATTTCGATTTTCCAGCGTTCTTATCTTGACGTTGGTCTGCTTACCCCCGCACCTACTACCACAAGCTCAATCTTTGACGCAGGCGATACTTTTGTAATGCTTATGCTCCAGTCAGGACAGAACATTTACACAGACGACCTCACAAAGACAACCTATGAAACAGAAACAAGTATTCAGTGCTTCACGAAGTGGACTGAGTTCTACACAATTTACAGCCTGCTTCAGACCTACGACGCATTCAGCCGATTCAGAACAGGTGAAATGCCAATCGTAATTCAGAACTACACCTTCTATAACCAGCTTTCAGTTGCAGCTCCCGAAATCAAGGGACTCTGGGACTTCACTCTCGTTCCCGGAACAAGACAGGCTGACGGAAGCGTAAGCCACGCTACAAACTCCACGTCCGCCGGTGCAATCATCTTCAACAAGTGCAGTAACGTAAACGCCGCATGGGAATTCATCAAGTGGTTCACGTCTACTGAAATGCAGGTTGAATACGGTAGAACGATTGAAGCTCTTCTCGGACCTATGGGACGTTTCGACACGGCAAACCTCGAAGCTCTCGAACAGCTCCCTTGGGCAACCTCTGAATACGAAAAAATCTTCTCCCAGATGAGCCAGACGGTTGAAATTCCTATCATTCCTGCTTCTTATGCAACAACAAGACACACCAAGAACGCATTCAGAGCAGTAGTAAACGATATGAATAACCCTCGTTACTCTCTCTCGTCCTACAACAGGGACATCAACGCTGAAATTCTTCGTAAGAACGAAGACCTTGCGTTCAATCACTGATAAAAAGAAAATTGAGGAGGAATTCGATAGATATGGCTACTGCCAACACAGCTAACAGCGTAATTCGTGTCGAAGACAGCAAGTGGCGTTACACGCTCCTTAAAATGAAGCAGAACAAGGGTATGTATCTGCTCATGGCTCCGTTCTTCGTTCTTTTCACGATCTTTACGCTCGTACCGGTTATATTGTCGCTCCCTATGGGATTTACAAACTTCAATATGGCCCAGTTCCCGACGTTCATCGGACTTGATAACTTTTACGCTCTTTTCCTTGAGGATGAAGTATTCCTCACCGCTATTCAGAACACACTCGTGTTCGCTATCGTAACAGGCCCGCTTTCTTATATCCTCTGCTTCCTTCTTGCGTGGCTGATTAACGAAATGCCCGGTGCGCTCAAGACGATCTTCACATTCATCTTCTACGCACCTACCCTTGCGGGTAATATTTACACCACGTGGCAGCTCATCTTCTCAGGTGACACCTACGGTATCGCAAACGCTTACCTTATTGACCTTGGTATTCTCAACGGAGCAAGACAGTGGCTCACAGACGCTAACTACATCTTCGGCGTTGTAATCATCGTTCAGCTCTGGATGTCCCTTGGTGCAGGCTTCCTTGCACTCAGAGCAGGTCTTCAGGGCATTCCCCGTGACCGCTATGAAGCGGCGGCGGTTGAAGGCGTTAAGAACAGAACTCAGGAAATGCTCATCGTTACTATCCCCGCTATGGGACCTCAGATGCTGTTCGCTGCCGTAATGCAGATCGTATCCTCGTTCACCGCCGGTGACGTAGGACGTTATCTGACCTCCTTCCCGTCAACTGACTATGCTGCTCATACGCTCATGACTCACGCATTTGACTATGGCTCCATTCGATTTGAAATGGGTTATGCATCAGCAATATGCTTTGTCCTCTTTGCCGCAATGCTTCTGGCAAACTGGGGTATAAAGAAAATCCTCGGCAGATATCTCGATACCTGACGAAAAATGCTAGAATTAACTAAAATAAAATCGAAAGGATTAAATCATGAAGATAAAAGCCAGAAAGAAAACAGGCGGCTCGATCGTAGGTGACGTTTTCATTTTCATCCTGCTCGCCCTCGTGGGAATATTTATGCTTTTCCCAATCTATCTTTCGGTTGTTCAGTCGCTCAAGCCAACTGAGGAGCTGTTCCTCTTCCCGCCTAAGCTCTACGTACTGAACATCACGAATCAGAACTACGTTGACCTGCTTAATACAGCGTCAAACATGTGGGTTCCGTTCTCCCGTTATATCTTTAACTCCGTCTTTGTTGCAGTAACGGTAACGGTTGCTCAGCTCTTTTTCTCCTCGTCTGCGGCGTACGCTCTTTCAAAGGGTAGATTCCCCGGACAGAAGGCGTTCAACAAAACAATTGAAATTGCCCTTATGTTTACCTCAACCGTAATGTTCATCATGCAGTACATGGTTATGGCAATCATAGGTCTTATCGATACATATTGGGCAATCACACTTCCTTATATTGCTACCCCTATGGGACTGTTCCTTATGCGTCAGTTTATGGGACAGATTCCGGACGCAGTTATCGAAGCGGCTAAGCTCGACGGCGCAGGGTCGCTTAGAACCTGCTGGCAGATCGTAATGCCAAACGTAAAGCCCGCTTGGCTCACGCTTATGATTTTCGCTTTCCAGGGTGCTTGGCAAATTACAGGTTATTCATTCATCTACAATGAGGCGTTAAAGCCCATTCCTATGGTAATGCAACAGATTTCCGCTGCAGGTATCGCCCGTGCGGGCGTAGCGGCGGCGGCGGTAGTAATCACGATGATCCCGCCGATTGTCGTATTCCTCTTCTGCCAGAGTAACGTTATGGAAACAATGGCACAGAGTGGTCTTAAGGATTAATATTCAGAAAGGATGAATGAACAGTGACTTTTATTAAAAAGCTCAGCGCCTGCGTCCTGTCGGCAGTTGTTGCTGCGTCAGCGCTCGTTGTTCCGTCTTATGCGGACGAAGCGTACTACGGCTACAACTATGACTGGTACGGCGATCCGATTCCTTCTCAGAACGGATATATCGTTGACAGAGTCGTTTCGGGAGCCGATCTTGGCGTAGGCTCGTTCTCAGGTCTTGCAAATATCTTCGTTGACAACGAAACAGAGAAGATTTATCTTGTTGACCAGGAAAACGGACGAATTATTATTACTGAAGAAACCTTCGATCCTTCTAAGGTCGAGGTAATGGATACCTTCAAGTACAGCGACAAGTGGACCGAATCCCAGAGTGTTATCAAGAAGACAACTCTTAATAAGCCTTCGGGAATCTTCGTTACTCATTATAAGGGCGATACTCTTATTTATATCGCCGACGCTGCAAACGAGCGTGTGCTTGCCTGCTATGAGGACGGTTCTATCTTTATGGAATACACAAAGCCCTCCGGCGACCTTTATGACGCAAACACAACCTTTAACCCCAAGAATATCGTTGTTGACAATGCCCTCAACGTATACGTTGTAATCACTTCTATCACAACAGGTATGGTTCAGTTCTCCTCTGACGGCTCGTTCAACGGTTATTACGGTGCAAACCGAGTTGAAGCAACCGCAGAAGTAATCGCCAATATGTTCTGGAAGATGATTTACACCCGTGAGCAGATTATGAAGATGCGTCACGCCGTTCCTATCGAAATCGGTAACTGCGACATTGACGCTTCGGGCTTTATCTACACGGTAACAGGTACAAAGTCATCAGAAACCGACATTCTTAAAAAGCTCAACCCCGCAGGCGACAATATTTATAAGAATATGGGCCTTGACACAATGATTATCGGTGACGGAACCGTGTGGGACGAGGTTAACTCAGAAGAACACGCTTCTCTTGTCGAGGACGTTGACGTTGACGAAAACGGAAACGTATTCGTTCTTGAGTTCGACGAGGGACGAGTTTTCCAGTATTCCGACGAGCTTGACTTCGAGTTCGTGTTCGGCGGCAGAGGAACTCAGAAGGGAACGTTCACTTCCCCGTCGGGCGTTGAAAACCTCAACAAAAAGGTTTACGTTACTGACCTTCGTAAGAACACAGTAACAGTATTTAAGCTCACCGAGTTCGGCGCTCTGGTTCAGGAGGCAGTTGCACTCTTTAACAAGGGTCTTTACGAAGAAGCCGAGGTTCCTTTCAGAGAAGTAATTCTCCGTGACAGTAACTATTGGTTCGCTTATATCGGTCTTGGTAACGCATATTACACAAGAGGCGAATTTGAAACTGCAATGGATTATTTCTATATGAACTCAAGAGGCGGTTACAACCGTGCGTTCAAGGACTTCCGAATGAACTTCATTAGAGATAACTTCACAAACTTCATGATTATCATCATCGTGGTAATCGTTCTGCTTGTTGCACTTTCGATATTAAGAAAGCAGCTCAAGAAGAAAAAAGCTAAAAAAGAAGCAGGAGGTAATGTCTGATGAAATATGAATTAAATCTTCCTGCATGGAAATGGCCGTTTTACGTAACGCGCCACGCTATCGAGGGCTTTGAGGACGTTCGTTGGAAAAAGGCGTACAGCGCAAGAGTCGCTCTTGTAATCGTACTGTGCTTCTTCCTAGTAACAGTTGCCCAGAACCTTCTCGTAGGCTTCCTTTTCAAAACAAACTTTGAACGAGTGTTCAACATCATCCCCATGTTCTCGGTAAGTATCGTAATGTTCTTCGTATGGGTAGTGGGTAACTGGTCGCTTTGTACGCTCTTTGACGGCGAAGGCAACATGAAACAGATTATGTGCGTTTCGGCTTACGCTCTGACGCCTTACATAATTTCTCAGGTTGTATACGTTATTGCAAGTAATATGCTTATCAGAAGCGAAAGCGGATTCCTTTCGTTTATCTCGCTTATCGGTATCGTGTGGTCAATCTGCCTGATGTTTATGGCTATTAAGGCTGTCCATCAGTATACTGCTCCCAAGACCTTGCTTGCAGTTCTATTCACCCTCGTCGCTATGCTCATCATTTTCCTCGTTGCAATCCTGCTTCTCTCACTTTTCCAGCAGGTATACATTTTCGGATATTCAATCTATACTGAGCTTATGTACCGCTTCAGTATGTGACGCTAGGCTATTCAAATCTTAAAAATGGTGGTGTAAAAATGCATAAAATTAAACAAAAGCTGTTAATTGGCTTTCTCACAGCTGCTCTTGCAGTAAGTGCAGGCTCAGGCGTTGTTTGGTCTGAGGCCGATGACACAGCAACTCTCAGCACAGCCGCAGATGAAGTAGCTGAAGCAGAAGATGCGTCAGATGCTGCTGAAGATACAGCAGACGGTTCAGAAGCAGAAGCTGAAGAGGAAGAAGAAAAGCCTCTTACAGAGGAAGAAGCGCTTGCGCTTATGAAGCTTTACGCTGAAAATAAAAACCTTGCGCTTTATGTAAACGAAGAAACAATGGTTTTCGCTGTCAAGAACAAGAACAGCGGCTATATCTGGTGGTCAACTCCTCACGACGTTGACTTTGACCCTATCGCACAGGGCGCTCAGATAAGAACAATGAACTCTACTTTCCTTTACCGTGTTGGCGATATTCTCAATAACACAGGTACAGACGGAAAATCCTATGACGCAGTTACAAAAAAATCAGTAAACGTCAAGGAAATCGAAAACGGTGTTAAGTTCACTTACACCTTCGCTAAGCACTCGCTTGTAATTCCTGTTACGGTAACTCTCAGCGAGGATAGCTTTGAAGTAAGAATGGACACTGATAAGATTGTTGAGAACTCTCTTGACGAGGAGCAGCTCCAGTACGTTCTTTTAACAGCTGACCTTGTTACAACTCTCGGTGCGGGAAGATCTGACGAAGACGGTTATATCTTTGTTCCAGACGGTTCAGGTGCAATCATCAACTTCAACAACGGAAAAACAAGTGCCGCAGTTTATAAGGCTAAGGTTTACGGCGACGACCTCGCAATCAGTGAGGACGAAATGCCTGACAAGACAGAGCAGGTTTACCTCCCCGTATTCGGTATCGTTAAGAACGGCGACAAGGGAAGCAACGCTCTTTGTGCAGTTATTACCTCCGGTGACGCTTACGCAAACATCAACGCAACAGCTGCCGGTCAGGCTACAACCTCTTATAACAGAGTCTGGGCAAGCTTTAATATCCGTGCAATCGACTCGTACGTAATCGGTACGAAAAAGCCTCTTGAGGTTTATGAAAGCGGCGGAATTAAGGTTGAAGACCTCGCGGTTCGTTACTACGTAATGAATGACGATAAGATCGAGCTTACAGACCTTGCAGACACTTACAGAAATTACCTTATCAACGAAAAGGGCCTCACAAAGAAGACACAAGCAGGTCAGAACGAATTCTACCTCTCGCTTCTCGGCGGCGCTGTAAAGGCTCAGTCGGTTCTTGGCTTCCCCGTTGATATGTGCACGGTAGGTACTACCTACGAACAGGCAATCGAAATCATCAAGCTCCTTGAAGAACAGGGAGTAAAGGATATCAACGTCGTATTCAATGATTACAGCGACGGCGGTATTGTTGGTCAGATTTCAACAGGCGCTGACTACTCAGGCGCACTCGGCGGCGCAGGCGGCTTCAAAAACCTCCTCAACTACGCTGATTCCAAGACAAACTACACTGTCTTCCCAAGCATTGACATTATGGAATATTCAGCTTCGGGTAAGGGCTATTCCTTTACTCTCAACTCAAGTAAGAGAATCACAAAGGAATACGCTACTCAGTGCGCTTACTGGCTCAACTACGGTCACCCCAACTACGCAACCAGAAGCTCGTGGACGATTCTTTCGCCCTACTACTGGCCCGACGTATTCAGAAAAATCATTGAAAGCTATAAGGCAGAGGGAATTTCCGCTATCTCGCTCAATCAGGCAACGTCAGTGCTTTACAGCGATTACAGCAGAATGAACTTCGACGACACGGAATATTTCGTAAGACACGACGCAAGAGATATTCTTGTTGACGGCTATAAGGCAATCACAGACGCAGGAATCGAGCTTCACGCTCAGGAATGTAACGCTTATGCGCTTCCTTACGTAAGCTCTATTACAAACGTTCCGCTTTACAGCTCAAACTACGACGTATTTGACTACGACGTTCCGTTCTACCAGATGGTAGTTCAGGGATACGTTCCTTATTCCTCAAAGCCTCTTAACGCAAGCGCAAACGAGAACGAGCTTCTGCTCCTCTCAATGCTCACAGGCTCAAATGCTCATTACGAAATGATGTATAGCGATCCTAACGACTTCACAGCTTGCGAATACGAGCAGTACTTCTACACCTACTACAAGGGTTGGATTGAAGACGCAGGAAAGAACTACAAGATGTTCGAGGAATTCTTCCCGACAATCGGCGACAAGACGATCACAAAGTATGAACGCCTTTCCGCTACAAACTTCAGAACTGAGTTCTCAGATGGTACGACTATCGAGGTTGATACTAACAACGACACCTTTAAGGTGAATGATAAGGCTTACAGCCTTGCTGATTTTGAATTGAAAGGAGAAGAATAATGGCAGACATCAATTCTAAGACGCAAGAGCTGGGAACAGAAGTTCTTGAGCCGGCTATGGCAACGGCAGGCGGCGACTACGCAGTAAGAAGCGGCGGTAAAAAGCCTGTCAAGATGAAGAAAACAAAAATAAGCTATGAACGCAAAAAGAAGCTCTACGGCTACGGCTTTATTGCCCTCTGGTTTTTAGGAACTCTTTATATGTTCATTATCCCGCTTATTCAGTCGATTATCTACTCGCTTTCTTATACCGAAATCGTAGGTCAGCCTGAGCTTATCGAAAAATACGGAATGAGCGGTCCGGGCGTTTACACGGAGTGGAACAACTTTGACCACTATATCAAGGAGTTCACTACCGACGCAAACTTCCCCAAATACCTCGTTGAATCACTCACAACAATGCTTCCGAATGCGTTGATTATTCTCGTATTCAGCTTGTTTATCGCCCTTCTTCTTAACCAGAAGTTCAAGGGAAGAACCCTTGCAAGAGCAGTCTTCTTCTTGCCTGTACTTATTTCGACGGGTCCTGTCCTCGCTATTATCAACGGCGATATGGGTACGCAGGGCGTCGGAAACGCAGAGCAGTTCAGTACGCTCTTTGAAGCGGACCTGGTTGACCAGTTTATGAGCTTTATGGGCTTCTCGTTCATAAGCCAAGAGCTGACCGACCAGCTAACCACAATGACGAGTGACATCTTCAACCTTATCTGGAAAGCAGGTATTCAGATTCTTATCTTCCTCGCCGCACTTCAGCAGGTTTCGACCTCCTCAAAGGAAGCGGCTTCAATGGAGGGTGCAACGGGTTGGGAATTCTTCTGGAAGATTACGTTCCCTACAATCAGCCCGATGATTCTCGCAAACCTGGTGTATACGGTAATCGACGTATTCGTAGATACAGAAAACCCTGTAATGCAGTACGTTGTTACTAAGATTCAGGCGTGGGAATACGGCTTCGCATCGGCAATGGCTTGGACCTACTTCCTCATAGTCGGAGTGGCTCTTGGACTTATAGCGCTCATAATGTCGAAGTTCGTATTCTATCAAGTAGATTAAGGAGGAGCTAAAGTGGCAAAAAAAGATTTAGAAAAAGAAATTGTTGACACCACAGCAGTGACTCCTGAAGAAACTGCACAGGTGGCACAAGAAGTAGCTGAGGCAACAACAGACGCTGTTGCCGAGGCTTCTACTGAGACAAGCGAACACGTTTCTGCCGCAGACGCTCTTGCAAACACAGTTATGCGCTCTGATGACGACGAGGGCAAATCAAAGCAAAAAGAGCTCAGCAGAAAAGAAAAGAAGCGTATCGACAAGGAAAACAAGGAAAGACGTAAGAAATACCACGTTAGTAACTTTGCAATTCTCAAGAATTACAGAAAATATAGCGACAGCGAAAAACAGCATTACCGTTACATTTTCGGAAGACGCGTGTCTGCAAAGGTGTGGCCGATTTTCCGCTTCCTTATCCTTTTCGGACTCGGATTTGTCGTTCTTTACCCAATCATGTATATGATTTCCTGTGCATTCAGACCACAGCTCGAAATGAACGACCCATCCATTATGTGGATTCCTAAGACGTTCACAATCACAAACCTCCAGGATGTTTGGACAGCTATCGACTACCCCAACCTCGTGCTCAACACGATGCTTGTAAACGTAGTGTGCTCGCTGCTTCAGGTTGTAACCTGTTCAATCACAGGCTACGGCTTCGCACGATTCAAGTTTAAGTTCAAGGGTGTGCTCTTTATCATCGTTGTACTTCAGATTATCGTGCCGACACAGATTATCCTCATTCCTCAGTTCCAGCAGTTCAGATATTTCGATATTTTCGGAATTATCAAGGCAATCACCGGTGACACCCTCACGCTTACAGACTCGCCGATTGCCCTTTACATGCAGGCATTCTTCTGCAACGGTATCCGTGCAGGATTGTTCATCTTCCTGTTCAGACAGTTCTTCAGAGGACTTCCTAAGGAGCTTGAGGACGCCGCTTACCTCGACGGCTGCGGACCTATTGCAACCTTTATCAGAATTATGATTCCTAACGCAAGAACCTCCTACCTCACAGTATTTATCTTCTCGCTCGTTTGGTACTGGAACGACTCTTACGTTACAGGTATGTTCTACAACGAATCTACCAACATCGCTCTTGAGGTTAAAAACCTCGCAACCACTATCGACAGATGGCTCAACGGCGGTACGCCAAAGGGCGTTGCGTCTGACTTCATCGTTTGGATTGAAGCGGGCTGCTTGCTCTCAATCGTTCCTATCGTTATCATCTACTGCTTCTTACAGAAACAGTTCGTCGAAGGTATTGAGCGTTCGGGTATTACAGGTACCTGATATTTCAGATTTTTTAAGCCGCCTGAGCTTTTCGGGCGGCTTTTCTTTTCCCACAGGGGACGGGCGCAGCCCGCCCCCATTGGGCCGAAGGCCCACGGGGGCGAGTTGGCGGCGGCCCCCCCCCCCAAGGCT
>JAZNST010000035.1:0-7896 GCA_045591405.1 Ruminiclostridium sp. | reverse complement strand
GGCGGGAACTGCCCAAAGGGGCTCCATTTAGCGAGGGCGTCATAAAGCAGTTTTGAAACCGCCGCACAGACAAAGTGTTAAATGGCATTTGTTTATTGTGCGGCGGAACTGCCAAAGGCGGCTCGCCTTACGGTGTAATTTTTAATTATTTGCTGTGTTTTCTCTTATAGACTGAAAGTCCGGCAACGGTAAAGCCTGAGGAAGCACAGATTATTGAAGTAAGAAGCTCGGAATGAACGCCTGTTTCGGGGTTTTTCTCGCCGTCTGAAACGTTATTCTTATCAGAGCCGTTGGTAATAGGAATATCGTGAGCCTCGTCCCCTGCTCCGTCTATAATAAGAGCGTAGTTAAACTTAGTGGAATTAAGGGAGAAGCAAACAGTATTGTTAATTACTTCAAAATTATCAAGCTTCTGAAGCTTTCCGTTCTTGATTCTGAACAAGGAGATTTCCTTATCAGCGTAATATTCGTTTATAGGAATAAGTATCTCGGCTTCAAAATCAAAATCAAGTACCCTTGAGAAGATAATATCAAGGCGCAGATTGTTTTTATTCTTTGACTCAACAAGACGAGTGAAGAAATCAAGGTTATTTACATAAACTGCATTTTCACAATCAGTTCTCCAGATAAGTCCGTTTGGAAGAATAACGTTAAGGAGTCCGTCGATAACGGAAATCTCAGCGGAGGTTTTTTCGTCTATGTAGCTGTTGCCCTCGGTTATTTCAATAATAACGTTATCGTCAATAATCTTATGGTCAGTAAGAATAGTAACGGTAGAAGCGCCATAAGCTATTTTTCCGTCGGGGAAGGTCAGCTTATATTCAACCGTATAAACGCCGATGTCTGTAAATTCGGGATTTATTGAGGAATAAGTATCTTCTCCTGCCTTTTTATATTCAACAATTATTCCGTTTGCGGCGGTAATTTTTATTGAATGAGGCTTTGAGTCATACTTTCCTTCATATTCCTTAATTTCAACGTCCTTTGAGAAAATCTGAACCTTAGCGGTAACGGACGAAGAATAATAGCTCTGAGATTCAAGCTCAGCCTTAACCTCGTAAACGCCAATATTCTGAGGAAGTCCGTCGGTGAAGCTTGCGTTTGTTCCGTAAAGTCGGTAAGAATATTTAAGCGACTTCAAGGAAATTTCAACAGGAGAGGTTGAAATATCAAGAGCTTCGGGGGAAATTTCTTTTCCTGTAAATTCAGTCATGGTATCGTTAAAGATAATAGAAATCTCGGATTTCTTAACGCTTGGCGTGAGAGTACCTGTTACTGAACTATAATTTGAGTCGGAGGGAATGAAAATAAAGCCGTAAGAGCTTACGTTACCTGCTGAGACAATAGAGGACGGACTCAACCACATAAAGCTTCCGCTTACTGAGCGTGTGTAGCCTCTGCTGTCGGTGAAATATGCGCTTGCGGTAATCTTACTTGAAGAAAGCTCGCTTCCGTAGGTTATTTCTGTGCAGCTTGCACCCGAAATCGACGGAGTAGCTTTATTTATCGTAAGGTTGAAGCTTCCTGTTTTTTCGCCCGAAAGATTGGGGTTTGTTGCCTTAAAATAAACTGTTTTGGTAGCGCAGGAGCTTGTGAAAAGCATTGCCTTATATTCGCCGTCTTCTTCAAAGGAATAAAGAATAAGGGTTTCGTCGGGAACGTTTTCAAATGGGATATGAAGTGCGTTCCCGCCGTCGTAAGTCAGAGTTATATCCTCAGGCACCACGCAATGCTCCTCTGTAAAGGGAGCCTTGTTGATTGTGTAGTCAATTACACATTCGGCGGTATTGTAGTTTTCAAGCTCAGGAACATAAGCTCTTATCTCATATTCTCCTGCCTGAACGGGAAGTCCCTCGTAAATAATCTCGTTTACGCCTGTTGCTCCCTTTTCCTTATAGGTATAAAGAATGGTAACATCGTTCATAACCCTGTCGCCGAGCTTTGCCTGTGCAACAAGCTCAGGAGTGTTTCCGGTATAAGTCATAGAGCGTGAGGAGGTTGTAAAGCTTATTGTCGGGGAGGCTTTTCTGATTGTTATGGTTGCGTTTCCGAGGTAATAGTTGAATCCGTCTTCGGTTGAGTAGTTGGGGTTTGTAACCTTATAGTAAACTACTAAGTTCTCGCAGACGTTTGTCATAACAATCGGGGTTGTTGAGTAGGTTCCGTTTATTGAAGTAGAATATTCAATCACAGAGCCAAGAGGCGCTCCCGTAACGTTGATGGAATGTTCAAGTCCGTCGTAGGAAACGTCAAGATCTTCAGCAGAAATTCCGCTGAAATATTCGGGGTAAACGTAAAGGTGGAAGGAGGCTTCGGTTGGCTTATAGTTTTTTCCGAGGGTAGTTAAGCCGTTATAATAAGCCTTAACGTAATAATTTCCGATATTTACAGGGAGTCCTTGTGTGTATACCGCAGAAGGATTATTCTTATCCGCAAAGTCACAGTACTCGTAGGTAATAGTGTAGTCTCTGTCAAGAATAAGGTTATCTCCGCTTGCAAGGTTTGTAAGGCGAGGCTCGCCTATTGCAACAGCGGAACCTCTGTTATAACAGGAGCTTTGGAAATTATCGGTATAGTCAAGACCTATCGGGCGCTGGTCGATAGAAACGTCCGTGTGCGTCTTAAAATATCCGTTATAGTTGGGGCTTGAAATCCTTATGAAATAGGTAATTTTTTCTTCAGGTCTTTCTGCTGTTGAATTTTTACAGCTGAAGCTTTCGGCGGAATAGTAGGTTCCGTTTTCCGTAAGACTGTATTCAATCGTATAATCGGGGTCGTTTACGATTATAACAGGAATCGGAGTTGTTCCGTCGTAGGTGTAGTTATAGAGATTTTCTATTCTTATAAGTCCGTTGCTTGTTGCGTCGTCGGGCCAGTCAACAGGAGTAACCTCAACCGTTATATCCTTTGAAACGGAATTATAGTTTGAAGAAATGTCAAGAGGAGTAATTCTTACGGTATAATCTCCAACAACTGTGGGGAGTCCCTGAGTCCAGCTTGAGCCGCTATCGGAGGAATATTCGAAGGAATAATCTCCGTTATACACCTCGCCGCCTGTAAGAGACAGGGAAAGAACGCTTCTTATGTTGCCGTCAAGCTCATCGGCACGGTCATAGGTAATCTCAAAGCTTGTCTGAGTCATATTTATGACGGGAGTTGCTTTATTGATTGTGAGCTTTGAGCTGAAGATTGTGTCTGTTCCGTTGTTGTAGTTGTAGTTATTTACAAGGACGTAGAAATCCTTATCAGAGCATACGTCAATTATATCTCGTCCGAGGGCTTCTATTGAATCGTAGAAAACAACGCCGTCAAGGGAATATTTAACCGTTGAATTTATCGGAGGAGCAGGATAAAGAAGGTTAAGCTCCGGCGCCTCGTTATCGTAGATTTTTACGATTGAACCCAAGGAAGCCTCATAATCGGCGTAGGTTATAGTAAGAACGAAAGGCTCGGCGGTTGACGACGGGTTATAGTTCTGAGCGTTCAAGCCGCTTGGCGTATAGTAGGCGAAAATATCGTAAACTCCTCTTTCGTGAGGGATTCCGTCAGAGAGGGGGTTGTTGTTTTCGCCTGCGTCAATATGCACTCTGTACTTGAAGGAAATAAGGTCAGACTGAGAAACGCCGTCAGCTCCAAGAAGTGTGACAGATGGAGAGAGAGTTATTGGAGTTCCCGTATAAGCAACGGTAGAAGAAGGCGCCGTATACTCTATCAGAGAATCAGCCTTTACTATATTTACAAGGATAATTCTATTGCTTACATAGTCCTCAAAGCCGTATCTTGAAGCCTTAAATTCAATTTCAAGAGGAGCGCTTGTTACGTTCTTATGGGCAACGGACGGATTATAAGCCCCGCCGCTTCCGCTGATTCTGTAAGAGAACGAAACGCCGCTTATATCGGGAGCGCTTATAATATCGGTAAGGTCGCTTCCCGTATAAGTAACAGAGACTTCGTTATTTGAATCGCTTATCGGAGCGCCGTTGATATAGAAGTCGGACTCCTCAAAAACGCCCGTTTCAACGGTGACGTTAATGTACGCAACGCTAGTGGAGGAGGCTTGAGTCTGGGGGTAGGAAACCTTTATTCTCGTCTTACCCTCGTTAAGAGGATAAACCTTTCCGTCGTCGCCGATTTTTGCAACTGCACCCTCGCCTTGACTTGACATACATTCAAACACAAGTCCGTCAGAGCTTCCGCCAACAGTAGCTATAAGCTCTTCGCCAACGGTTTCGCCGTTTATAAGGGTAACGTCGGTGGTTATAATCTCAACGTCGGGTCTTGTCGGCTTACTGTCAGAAACGGTAGGAATTTCAGAGGTATGAGAAAGCTCAGGAGCATTTGTGTAAGTAAGACTTGAAATAGTGTTGCTGTCGGTTGCCTTATCAATAACTACCTCAGAGGTCTTATAGGTCTGAGTAAGCGGAATATTTCCAAACGTAGAAACGGACACGGGCTTTGTTAAGGTTATTTTGGCGGTATATTCTTTAATAAAGTCGGGAAGAGAAGGAGCGCCGCTCTTTACTGTCCATACGCCTTCGGTTGAATCGTCAACGTCTCCGTTATTGAGATAGTTTACTGCCGCTTGAGCGTCAGAAGGAGTAAGAGGAGTATTGTTATAATAAACCGTTCCGTCCTTTACTCTTACGCCGTTTGCAATAACAGCTCCGCCTGTGGGAGGCTCGGAAGCGCCCGCCGCAGGCTCGTCGTCAATATCAACGACTGATACTTCCTCGTCAGAGGTTTCTTCGGGTGTGGTTTCTTCGTCAGAAGTTTCTTCGGGTGTGGTTTCCTCAGACGTGGTTTCCTCGTCGGAGGTTTCTTCGGGTGTGGTTTCCTCAGACGTGGTTTCTTCGTCAGAGATTATAGCAAGCTGCACATACGGCGAAGGTAAGAATTGATTGGTATAGTTTACGTTTTCAAGGATGAGAGTTCCCTTGAGATTCTGAGAGGGATCAGCAACAATACAATCAGACGACGTTACGGTCAGGTCAGTGATTGTTACGGTAACTCCCTCAGGAATAGAGCTAAAGAGAGTTACGTTTACGCTGATTGCTTGGTTATCAAAGTGAAGCGTAAGGTCGTGAGTAGGCTCCATTGCAGTAAAGCTGTTTGATACTTTATAAGTAACAAGATATTCGCCGCCGTTAGTGATTGCGGCTTCAAGGTCTGCCTTGGTTTTGATTAAGTTGGGAGCTTCCTCAGTCACGATAACAGGCTCGCAGTAAAGCCTTGAAAGAGTGGGGATAGAAATATAGGTTTTTCCGCTTACCGTCTGGGAAACAGCCTCAGACTCGCTCCACTCGGTATTCAAGGGATCAACGGCAAAGCTTGTGTCGTTTGAGTGCCAGCAGTTTGTCGTTATAACCTGAAAGGCGTTCGTGTTTGTCGTTATAAAGTCACAGCTTACGCAGAAGCAATTTGTAAGTATACAAGCGGCGTTGAGAGTTGAAACGAACGCACTCTTATAAGACGCACAGCGATTGAAGCTGCCGCCGCTTGAAAGAGACGCCACGAACGCCCCGTTCGTATAGTTTACGCAATCCATGAGCGAAGCATTAGAAGCAGTGCCGATAAATGCGGAGGAGGTGTTTCCCTTGAGGGTAAGTCCTGAAATATAAGCTCCGTTTACGCTTTCAAAAACGCTTGTGGCTTTATTATTAATAATAGTATAGGAGTTTCCGTAGAGGTCGCCTGTAAAATTCGTGATTGGAGTGAAATTATCGGGAATAGTAATATCAGAGGTCAGTATGTATTTTCCGCTTTTTCCCGAAAGAGCCGCAAGCTCCTGTGCTGTGGAGACGTAGTTATTTTTAAGAGGCTCGCCGTCGTCTCCGATAAGCTCGGAGAAATAGTTTATTGAAGCTGAAATTCCTTCGGGCAATGGGTAAAAGGCTTCTCTTGTGGTTGGGTCAAGAGTTATGGGCGAAGCGTAGCTCCAGCTAGAAAGATAAGACGATGAGCCGGAAGAAAGGCAAGTGAGATAGCCTGTATTTTTACGGGAAGAGCTGTAATTGTCTGAAAAATTATCGCCTACACTGCACGTGTCAGAGTTTTTTACTGCCCCCTTAAAGTAGTCGATATTGTAATAAGAGCCTTCGATTATAGGATAGCAAAGCTTATTATAGGTTGTATTTCCTATAAATCCGCCGCTGGTGCTGCTTGTAGAAGCTTTCGCCGTGCTTAACGAGTTTCTTATTATAAGCTCACGATCGACGTTCACGTTTTCGTTATAGGAGGTATATCCGATAAAGCCGCCAATGGCTGAACCGCCCGCTGACGAAAGCTCGCCTGCGCTGAGACAGTTTTCAAATAAAACAGGGTTACTGTAATTTGAAGCCTTTCCCACGAAGCCGCCGATAGGAGAGCTTCCCGTGGACGAAAGCGAAGCGCCGCTTACGCAGTTTATAAAGCTTACGGAATAATTATCGCTTCCCAGAAGATCAATATGACCTATAAAGCCGCCAAGAGCGCTTGCGTTGGTAGAGCTTATATTTACAGTAGAAATACAGCTGTCAAATACGTATTCGCCCTGAGATACCGCGGCGAAAAAGCCGCCGAGTAAAGAGGAGGTGTTTTGTGAGTTATAGTCTATATTACCCTTTACAAAGCAGTTTCTGACGGTAATCGTCTTATCCCGATTTGAAGAGGCAGATGAGCAAATTGCACCGTAGGTTCCTCCCGTAGAAACATTGAGGTTTATATTGAGGTTTTCAACGGTAGCTCCGCTCATATTTCCAAAAATTGAAACAGGAGTATTTATGGTAATTGTGTAGCCGTTTCCGTTAAAGGTTCCTTCAAACGCTTTTGTGGAGTTGAACAGAGGTTGGGTAAGGGTAACGTCGGTTGAAAGGTAAACGGTTTTTCCCTGGAAGGTTTTTGACTCTGAGGCAGCGGAAAAAGCCGCCAAATCAGCCTCGTTTTCAATAAAGAAGAGGGATTTGTCGTCATAGTCGTCCGCCCAGCCCGCAGTTGCAATCACGTCGGCGAAAACCCTGAACTCGTCAAGGTTAGGCATTATCGTTGCCGTCAGAAGAATCGACAGAGCAAGCAAAACAGCCGTTATTTTTTGTGAAATCCTTTTACGTTCCATAATAACTCCATTTATTACACAGCACTTGTTGCTTTCTATACAGAGAGTATAGATACCTAATTTTATTGTAGCACAGACTATATAAAATGTCAACAATTTCCGTCAAAAAGGGACGCTTGTTGTTGCATTTCTACAAAATAATGGAAAAAAGACAATTCTATACATATTATATCGGCAGATAAATAATAAATATTAAGCTAATCTGCGTAAAATGCAGGAAAAAAAGCGCAAAGTTGACATTCTCGGTAAAATGTGATATACTTAATTGCACAAATTTCATATACTGGGCTATAGCCAAGCGGTAAGGCAACGGACTTTGACTCCGTCATTTCGTTGGTTCAAATCCAACTAGCCCAACCAAATGCGCCCCTGCTAATCGCAGGGGCTAATTTAGTATTGAATAGTGAATAATGAATATTTAATAATGAAATTGCGTGGCGCATTTGTATTATTCAATATTCATTATTCTTTTTTCATTATTCAATAAAGAAAGGATTGCTTTATGAACGAAAACCCGTTGCTCGAAAAATCACTTTTATTTGCAGCTCGTATCGTAAAGCTATACAATTATCTCCAAAAGGAAAAACACGAAACTATTATATCTAAGCAAATTATTCGTAGCGGAACTTCTATTGGCGCAAATGCTAGTGAAGCGGCATATGGCGTCAGTACTGCCGATTTCATAGCAAAGTTACAGATCTCTCTAAAGGAAACTGCTGAAACAGAATATTGGCTTAGATTATTGATATTAACCGAATATCTTGAAAAAGAACATGGTGACTCTATCCTTTCAGATTGCTTAGAGA
>JAZNST010000034.1:0-9821 GCA_045591405.1 Ruminiclostridium sp. | reverse complement strand
CCCACTCAGCCTCACGCTCGCCGCCAAAGCTCCGCTTTCGCGCCTCGCCCTCGGCTTCGGGGTACGCTGAGGCTTTGCGTGCTCGCCCCTCCCACAGCCGCCAAGTCGGATCGTAGCCATGTCGTTCTGTGAGCCAAGGAGTTGAATCTATCAATTGTCTTCCTAAGACCGCTTGGCCTCCGACTTCCCACTCAGCCTCACGCTCGCCGCCAAAGCTCCGCTTTCGCGCCTCGCCCTCGGCTTCGGGGTACGCTGAGGCTTTGCGTGCTCGCCCCTCCCACAGCCGCCCTCTCTCGTCTCGCTCCCGTGCTTCTCGTCACTTTCAGCTAATACTCTCCCCAATTCCTCCCCCCAACTTTGCATTGAATTGCACGCCGTATCCGTGATATTATTATATTGAGAAAAACCAAAGCGAACGCCCAGTTGGAAGCTTGTATGTATTTATTGAGAGGAACCTTTCTGAAGAAAGTTTCCCCTCAAGCTCCCCTTCAAAGACTTTTAATTCAAAAGCCCACCTCACAGGGTGAAACCCTGTGGGGCGGGCTTTTGTACTAAAAGTTTTCGGAAAGGAGTCTGAGGAAAAACCTTTTTCAAAAGGGTTTTCCTCAGTAAACGCATAAGACTTCAGATTGAGCGTTCGCTTTGGTTTATCAGCAGACGCCAAAGCCGAGGATAGAGAAAATCGTCTTTTCAGCCTTGAGCTTAATGGAAATCTTGTGAACGGCGGACTCGTCGTCAGAGAAAATCATAGCGTTTTCGGGGTTATTCCAGCCATTTTTATCCGAGGCGTTAACCTCCTTCACAAGCTCGCCGTCAACGTATATTTCAGCCGTTCCGTAGTGCTTGCTTGAGCTGCACAGGTAAACGAGGAACAAGGTCTTACACTCAATGGTGAACTCTATTGCCTCAGTACCTGCCGCCTTGTCCTGCCAACCGTCGGCGAAGTGACCGTGAGCGTTGTCGATGACCTTAAAGCTTCCAAGGGAATCGGCGGTTAGATTAGTAGCGTCGAGAAAGCGCATATCCTCGAACTTGGTTGAAACGAGCGCAGTTTCAGGTATAACAGCTCCTTGTGGGATTGCCTCTGTTTTTTCAAGCTCCTCAAGCGCCTTCTCGAAATAGTTGGCAACAAGATCCTTTACCATCGAATGTCCCCATACGTTCGGATGCGACTGGTCGTCGGAGTAGTCGGACCATTTCATAGTACCGGCGCTAAATTCAGGCTCAAGGGAGTTATTGAGGCTTATCATAGGCAAATTATAGTAGTTGCCGATTTCGCTCATGTGCTTTTCACAGGTGTAGCCCGACTCGATAACGGTAAAGAAAAGAACGACAGCGGGGTTATTTTCCTTTGAGAGAATTTTCTTGACAAGGCTCTCGTAGGAGGTTTTGTCAGTTGCGGTCTGACCGTCGTTTACTGCAAATTCGACAAAGACGATATCAGGGGTATATTCAGAATAAAGGTCACGCTCAGCTCTCATAACTCCGAGAGTAGACGGAGTTCCGCTGAGACCTGCGTTGACGTAATTTATTTTTGTTTCGGGGAATTTCTCGCAAAGCCAGTCATAAGTAAGCTTCGCCCAGCAAAGCTCAGCTCCTGCAGTCAGCCCCTCCGTGATTGAGCCGCCGATATAACCGATTGTGATTTCTTCGCCGTTCTGAGCCTTTTTAAGCACGTTGAGCATTCTCGTCGTATCCCCCATAGTCATAAGGGAGCGCTCTACCATATCAGCGTAAGCCTGCTCGTCGGTAAGAGGAGAATTTCCCGTTACAACGACAGCCTCATCCGTAAGCTCAATATCCTCCTCGTTTGCGGTAGTTGTCCCGTCGGCGCTGTTGGCGTTATCCGAGGAGCAAGCGGCGAAGCTGATAACCACTGCCGCACAAAGAAGAAAAGACAGTAATTTTTTCATAAAGAACCTCTTTCGTTATTGTTAAGAATACTACTATAATTATATCCTATCGTGGCAAAATGTCAACTTCTGTAATAAAATGTAACAGTAGCTTAAACTGAATAAGTACACCCTTTGCGGTTAAAAATAGAATCAAAGGCAAAACCTGAATTTAAGAAAGGAATAAGATTATGTCTGTAAAAAGAGGAGAAATATACTACGCTGATTTAAGCCCCGTTGTCGGCTCAGAGCAAGGCGGCGTGCGACCTGTACTTATCGTTCAGAACGACATCGGAAACAAGCACAGCCCGACCGTAATTGCCGCCGCAATCACAAGTCAGAAGGAAAAGACGAAGCTGCCCACGCACATCTCGCTTGACGCTGAAAGCTATGGGCTTGCCAAGGACTCGATTGTTCTTCTTGAACAAGTCAGAACGCTTGACAAAAGGCGTCTGCGTGAAAGAATGGGCGAGCTTGATAACGCCGCAATGCACAAAATCGACACAGCCCTTTCCGTAAGCTTCGGACTTGACAGATAAAAACGAAAAGCACGCCGAAATTTCGGGGTGCTTTTTTGACGAGACGGGTTGTGCGAAGGTACTGCTCTTGAGAGGGGCTTGGGGGCGGCTTGATAGCTCAGAGGCACACCTAACCTAAAAAAACGGCTCCGCCAACCGACAGAGCCGCTATATATTTATCGTTCAGCCTTGCAAACGCCCTTCTTACCCTTACGGACAACCACGAACTCCTTGCCCGCAAAGCTTATTCTTGCGTTAACGTCAGAAATCGCCTCGTCGTCAACTGTTACTCCGCCCTGTTCAACGACTGTTCTTGCGATTCGCTTTGATTGACAGAGATTTGTCTTCACAAGAAGGTCAAGAACGCCGATTTCGTCGTTCTGAATATCCTCAGCTAAAAGCTTGACTGTGGGCATATTTGCGCTCACGCCGCTTCCGCCGAAAAGAGCCTTTGCGGCTTCAAGGGACTTGTTGGCTTCTTCTTCGCCGTGAACGAGCTTAGTAAGCTCAAACGCAAGAAGCTCCTTGGCTTTGTTGAAGTCTGCGCCGGTGTTGAGATTTTTTTCGATTTCTTCGATTTCTTCAATCGGAACGAAAGTGAGCATTTTGAGGCACTTGATAACGTCGCTGTCGCTGACGTTTCTCCAGTACTGGAAGAAGTCGTATGGGCTTGTCTTTTCAGCGTCAAGCCACACGGCGCCCTTCTCTGTTTTTCCCATCTTCTTGCCCTCGCTGTTGAGAAGAAGGGTGATTGTCATTGCGTATGCGTCCTTGCCGAGCTTTTTTCTGATAAGCTCAGTACCGCCGAGCATATTGCTCCACTGGTCGTCGCCGCCGAACTGCATATTGCAGCCGTATTTCTGATAGAGCATAAAGAAGTCGTAGGACTGCATAATCATATAGTTGAATTCGAGGAAGGTGAGTCCCTTTTCCATACGCTGTTTGTAGCATTCAGCCGCAAGCATCTTATTAACGCTGAAGCAAGCGCCCACGTCACGAAGAAGCTCCATATAGTTAAGACCGAGAATCCAGTCGGCGTTATTGACGAGCATCGCCTTACCCTCAGAGAAGTCGATAAAGCGGCTCATCTGCTTTTTGAAGCATTCGCAGTTATGGTCAATATCTTCCTTGGTGAGCATTTTACGCATATCGGATTTTCCCGACGGGTCGCCGATAAGACCTGTGCCGCCGCCTACGAGCGCG
The DNA here is from genome assembly GCA_045591405.1 of Ruminiclostridium sp. GTDB lineage: Bacteria > Bacillota > Clostridia > Oscillospirales > Ruminococcaceae > Ruminiclostridium_E. The sequence continues at coordinate 6,208 of JAZNST010000034.1, read as the reverse complement.
ATGGGCTTATTTCCCGCCATCTGCATACGCTTCATAAGGCAAAGCGCCATAAAGTGACCAACGTGGAGGCTGTCGGCGGTAGGGTCGAAGCCGATATAGAAGGTAGCCTTACCGTTATTGATAAGCTCTTTGATTTCCTCCTCGTCAGTAAGCTGTGCGAGAAGTCCTCTGCGCTGAAGCTCTTCGAATAGTGTCATGAATATTCTCCTTTATCTCTTTTATTTTATCTTATTTTGTGCAACAAGAAACGCTTTATAAAGAAACGCCCTCCTGCCTAAGCAAGAGGGCGAATTAGCGCTGTACCACCTCAGTTTACGGCAAAAGAGCCGCCTTGGAAGCTATAACGGGCTTACCCGTTCTGTGCTACGCATTGCTTCAACTTCACACAGTCGCTCAGGAATGTATTTCGCCGCCGCCACTACCCTTTTCCACCAACAAGGGCTCTCTGTAAGCTTAAAAGCGGTTACTTCTTTCCGTCAACGCTTTGATTATTGCAATTGCTTGAATTCTAGCATATTTTCGCTCTTTTGTCAAGAGCGATTACTTGGTTGAGCGCTTAGTGGGAGCGGCGAGAATTTCCGCCCAGTTTGTCGGGAAGCCCATAAGGTTGAGGTCGATATCGGTTATGTGGCAGTAGATAAGAGCGCCGAGCTGTTGCATAAAGCCCTCATACCAATGCCCCTTTCTGAAATAGAGACGACGGATTATGACAAGAAGGGAGAAAAGGTCGTCCTTGAGCTGAAAGTCAAGGCAAGAGGATTGTTTTGGTGCGGCTTCGAAGGTTTTTCCGTAAAGCCTGTTATAATGAGCGCAGGCGTTTCGGAGGTCTGCGAGTCTGCACAGCCAGTCCTCAAGAGTAGACGAGCTTATGTTATAATATTTCTTTGCAATTTCGTCCTTATCTGCCGATTTCATATCCTGATAAAAGACGTTGAGCATACCAAAGCTGAACATTTCGGTAAGAACCCACAGCGGAAAATATCCGTTATACTTTTGCACGTGGTGTTTTACCGCCATACTGTCCTCGTTTGCCTCAATCATTCGGTCAAGCTTTGATAAAAACGCCTCGTGCCTGTGGTTTCTGTCGAAGGTGTCGGCGTTGAGATAGCCTGTTGCCCCGTATTTTACGGCGTGGAAATTCGAAACGTGAGCACGCATGGAGATTTCGATTTCTTCGAGAACGTCGAGAATCAGCGTTCTGAGCTTTCGGTCAAAGTCATAAACCCTGAGCACCTGGCGGAAGGTTGTTCCCTCGCGATAGTTATTCTTGTCAACAAGAAACACGCTGAAATAGTAAGCGAGTCGATAGTAGTTGACGTTCTCAAGAGTATATCTTGCGAACTCCTCGTCCTCAATAATACAGCCTCTTTCCTTGAGCTTTGCGATCTGCGCACTTATTGTTGCGGGAGTTTTTGCAGTAGGAAGCGGCTTTTTATCGTGTTTTTGTGAATTTGACATATAGTCGTAGTTTTTACGCCCCATAACGTTACCTCAAGAATTATACTTATTCATTGCTTCATTTATCTTCCCCTGAGCTATAAGCTTTGCCGCCGCTGCGGCGTTTGGCAGAGAGGTTTTTTCGAGGATTTCGCCCTCTTGCTTTGTAAAGTTCGAGGTCACCCACTCGGCAAGGTCAAAGTCGGGGTGAGGCTTCTGACCGCAGCCGACCTTGATTCTTAAAAACTCGTCGCTGTTGGTTTCGAGGATAATGTTCTTTATCCCGTTGTGACCGCCTGCCGAGCCTTTTTGCCTGATACGCATACGTCCAACGTCAAGCGAAATATCGTCATATATCACAAGCACGCTTTGCGGCGGAATCTTATAGTAGGACATTGCCTCAGAAACCGCCTGACCGCTTAAATTCATATAGGTCGTGGGCTTCATAAGAAGGCACTTTTTTCCGTCTATTGAAACCTGCGTCGTAAGGGATTTGAACCTGAGCTTTTTAAGCTCCACGCCAAGCCCTCTTGCAAGCTCGTCAACAACCATAAAGCCTGTATTGTGACGGGTTGCTTCATATTTCGTCCCCGGATTTCCAAGTCCCACGATTATGAACTCAACCGCCCCCTGAGCGCTTTCACTACGCCCCGCTTCAAGCTTCTTAAATATATCAAAAACCGACATACGCACCTCTAATTGTTTTTTTCATTTTACAACAAATATTCAAAGGTGTCAACAGCACGAAAAAGAGGAGCCGCCTTACACAGAGGAGGCTTTTAAGGCACCCCGAAATCCGAAACCGCCTATAAACGCACAGGCACAGGGCGCAGCCCTGCGATTTCGCCTTTGGCGAAATCGCAGACGGGCGGCTCCGCCGCCCGTCCCCTGAGCTTTGCCGGAGGCAAAGCTCAGGGGCTGCGCCTCACCTTTGAGGCTGCTGCCGCTTTCAAAAGCGCAGGCAAACGCAAAAGCTCAGCGTACCCCGAAGCCGAGGGAGAGGCGCTGAAGCGGAGCTTTAGCGGCGAGGCTGAGGCTGAGTGGGTGCCACGAGGTTTTGCGCGGATGATAAGCTCGAAAAAGGCGTGAAAAAACCGCCCCTGTACGAGGCGGTTTTGCGCTATAATTTGAGGCTTGCAACTGCGTTGAGAGAAGCGTCGGCGGTATTTCCCGAAAGATATTCGTAATAAGCCTGACTTCCTATCATGGCGGCGTTGTCACCGCAAAGCGAAATCGGCGGAATATAAAGCTTCATTCCCTTTTTTTCGGCACGCTCGGTCAGAAGCTCACGAAGTCCGCTGTTGGCGGCGACGCCTCCTGCAAGAGCAACCGTCTTATAGCCGTTTTCTTCGGCGGCTCTTATGAAGCGGCTTGAAAGAATGTCGCTCACGGTGTACTGGAATGAAGCGGCGAGGCTGTCTATGTCGATTTCTCCGCCCTTTTGTTCTGTGTTGTGCACGAGGTTTATAACAGCGGTTTTAAGCCCCGAAAAGCTGAAGTCGTAGGGGTTTTCGGTCTTTGGCACAGGGAGCTTGTACTTTGTCCTGTCGCCCTTTTTTGCGGCATTGTCAATATGCACGCCGCCGGGGTAAGGAAAGCCCATCGAACGAGCCGCCTTATCAAAGGCTTCTCCTGCCGCGTCGTCAAGGGTACGCCCGATAGTCTCAAACTCAGTATAGCTTTTAACCTTCACGATATGACTGTGACCGCCGCTTGCCACAAGGCAAAGGTAGGGCGGCTCAAGGTCGGCGTGGGCGAGATAGTTCGCGGCAATATGTCCCTTTATGTGATGAACGGGGATAAGCGGCTTTTGCGACGCAAGCGCAAGCCCTTTCGCAAAGTTTACGCCCACAAGAAGTGCGCCGATAAGCCCCGGAGCGTAGGTTACGCCGATAGCGTCAAGCTCGTTCAGTGTAAGTTGAGCCTTTTCAAGAGCTTCCTTGCACACGCCGATTATATTTTCGCAGTGTCTTCTCGAAGCAATTTCAGGAACAACTCCGCCGTAAAGCTTATGCTCTTCAATCTGCGTTGCGACAACGCTTGAGATAATTTTTCTTCCGTCCTCAACGACAGCGCAAGCCGTCTCGTCGCAGGACGATTCAATAGCAAGTATTTTCATCTGTTTTCTCCGTTGATGTTGTTACCGACATTATACCGCTTTTTGTCAGCTTTTGCAATAGTAATTTCCTTGACATCGGACAAAAGATATGATATATTTTAAGTGAAGGGACCGTAAAGGTTTCGACGGGGGTTTTGAACCTTGCTAAGCACGCAGAGCCCGCCTAAGCTCTTTAATCAGGGGCAAACTTAAAATTAAACGCAGACAATCGTTCTGAACTCGTAGCTGCCTAATCGCGGCTTCCGTCCACCCGAAGAATACTGCGGCTTCGGCTTGGGCGTCATCTAGCAGTGAACGTTATCAGTAAGAGCCTTGTAGCTGTTAATGAATCAAAGGGCTACTGACTGTCAATCCTGTTTGTCGGAGGGGCACGAGGGAAATCAAAAAGACAGACTAAGCGTGTAGAAGGGTGAGTGGATAGGCTTTCGGACGCGAGTTCGACTCTCGCCGGTTCCACCAAAATAAATTCGGGCGCCTTGCGTAAAGCAGGGCGTTCTTTTTGTCCGCTTCGGTCTCAGGGGAACAGGGCAAAAGCCCCCGTTTTCCTTGATTTATTCACGGTGCTGTGATATAATGGCTCCGAAGTTAAACCGAAACGGAGACGAATATGATAAAAAGAATCGTGAGCGTGTTGCTTATAGCGGCAATGGCGCTCGGCACGACAGGCTGTGGAGGCGAAAAAAGCGGCAATACAGAAGAACCTCAGACCACAACCGAGGGCGAAACAACGGCTACTTCTGCTGTTGCAACAACGCCCGAAGAAACAGCCCCTGTCGAAACAACCACAGATATAGTCGATTATCTTATCGGTCTTGGCAATTTCGATAAGCCTGTAACGGCAACCACGACGGCGCCTTCTGAAACGGAAAAGCCCGACGGCGAAAGCTTACTCGGCGACTTTACAGGCGAGCCTGCGGTTGATTGGGACGGGAAAAAGCTTTGTATTGAAATCGAGCGTGTTTTTGGCGCAACAGAATATCGCCTCAGCATCGACAGCGAGAAATTTACCGATACCGGAGACCTTTGCAACGAAAAGAAACCGTTGCCGACGACCCCACAACGAAGTGGACAGATTCAGCCGCTGACAGACAGCTGACGGAGCAAACCTGGGAAAGCTTTCGCTGTGCAACGGAATGGCTCACGGAATCGGCGGCAGAATACGGAGCTGAAGCTGAGTTTATCTGGGATTGGAAAAAGCACAGCGAGCTTAAATATATCTCGTCGTTTGACAGCGAGCTTGATATTGATATGCTTGACAGAAGCTATGAGGTCAGCGATGAATCACGGCGCTCAGCCGCATATACGGCTCTTGACTCGGCGTTAAGGCAAAATATCAGAGATATTGAATATGAACGCAGTATGGAGTATCTCTTTGACGCTCAGAACGCAAGCCTCGCCGCAAAGTTTGACGCTGACAGCATAATTTATCTTTACATAGTAAACACCGACGCTGATAACGGAACCAACTCCTTCGCAGCAGACGCAACCGTTAACGATACGACGGAGTATATAATTGTTTATGCAAGAGAGCATAACCGTATTGCAAAAGCAAACACCTACGCCCACGAAATACTGCATCTTTTCGGCGCTCCCGACCTTTATTGCAAAAACGAAACCATCACGCAGGAGTACGTCGATTATCTTCACGCCAACGACTGCAACAGCATTATGTATTACAGTCAGGAAAAGGATAATATAACAAGAGAATTTACTGACCTTGAAGCGTATTACACAGGGCTTATCGACTATCACGAGCACGTGGAGAAGTGGGGGCTTGGTCAGAGCGACTTTTTCTTGGGGCAATAATGCCCGCTGAAAATCGGAGGCTCTGCGTTTGGATTGAAAGCAGGACGAGAGCGTGAGCGCAATGCCCACGCTTTTGTTTTTATCGCCTTGATTAATTTATAAAGCCGTGTTATAATAACGACAAATAAAACAAATCGGAGAAAAAATATGAGGAAGTATATTGAGCTTACAGGAGTTCTCCTGTTTTTTATTGGACTGTTTGTTGCATTTGCCGTTTTCTTCGTTCAGACAACCGATATAAAAGGCGAGTGGCATCTGGCGTCAGTCAACGATGAGGTGATTTCGGCTGACTTCAGGCTGGTTGCGAGTAACGGAGTTGTCTCAGGATTTGAAGCGGAGGGAGAGCTTGAAATAACAAGAAACGAAAAGACGGAAATTTTCGTTCCCGTTGCGGCTCAGAAAAAGGGAGACGCCTTTGAAATAAAGCTTTCAAGCGAATCAAACGAAATCAGGGCGGTGTTTAGCTCCTCGCTTAAGGAGGCGGTTGTTTATTATGACGATATGAACCGCTTCGCAGGCCCTGCCGACTGTGCTTCAGAGGCAGAAAAAATCCTTGAAGCTCTTGGCGCATAGAAATTTTGAAAAGCCCTTGGCGAATGTTTTGGGTTCTAAAGGACAGAAAAAAAGTCGATATGGATTGAATTCCATATCGGCTCTTTTCTATTGTACCGCCGCTTTCGGTGGTGAGTAAGTGCGCACTTGCAGGCAAACAAAAGCCCCCCTTGTGTAAAGGGAGGTGGCACGGCATAAGCCGTGACGGAGGGATTGTAAAGGTTGAATTTTACACCAAAACAATCCCTCAGTCAGCTTCGCTGACAGCTCCCTTTACACAAGGGAGCCTCTGGC
>JAZNST010000033.1:0-2868 GCA_045591405.1 Ruminiclostridium sp. | reverse complement strand
TTCCACGCAGGAGCAGGCGGAACAGAGGCTCAGGACTGGGTAGAAATGCATGACGGTATGTTTAACCTCTGGGCAGAGCGCCATCATTTCAAGGTTGAGCTTCTTGACTATCTTGACGGCGAAGAAGCGGGAATAAAGAGCGCTTCTATCCTAATCAAGGGTGAAAACTGCTACGGCTTCTTAAAGTCAGAAAACGGCGTTCACCGTCTTGTCCGTGTAAGTCCGTTCGACTCGTCGGGACGCCGCCATACAAGCTTTGCAAGTATTGAAGTTATGCCCGAAATCGACGCTGATACCTCGGTTGAAATCAGACCAGAGGAAATTGAAATGGAAGTGTACCGTGCAAGCGGAGCAGGCGGTCAGAAGGTAAATAAAACCTCCTCTGCAGTAAGACTTATCCATAAGCCTACGGGAATCGTCTGCGCTTGCCAGACTCAGAGAAGCCAGCTCCAGAACAGAGAATATGCAATGCGTATGCTCGTGTCGAAGCTTGTTGAAATCAAGGAAAGAGAACATCTCGAAAAGGTTTCCGACATCAAGGGCGAACAGCTCAAAATCGAATGGGGCTCACAGATCCGTTCTTATGTATTTATGCCCTATACTCTTGTAAAGGATAACCGCACAGGCTTTGAAACAGGTAATATTCAGGCGGTTATGGACGGCGAAATCGACGGCTTCATAAACGCTTACCTCAAGGCAAAGAGCTTGGGAGAGCTGTAATGGAATTAAAGAAAAATCAGATAGTGACGCTTGAAATTACGGGGCTTACCTCGGAAGGCTCAGGCGTTTCAAGGTTAAACGGCATGGTTATTTTCGTGCCGTTTACTGCTTTAGGCGATAAAATCGAAGCGAAAATCCTCAAGGTGACAAAAAGCTGTTGCTATGGGAAAATCGAAAGAATAATCACGCCCTCGCCCGACAGGAGAGAGGTTGATTGCGCTGCGTTTGGGAAATGCGGCGGCTGTGTTTACAGACATATTTCCTATGAGGCGGAGCTTCGTGCGAAGGAGCAAAGTGTAAAGGACGCCTTTGAACGAATCGGAGGGCTTTCTCCCGAATTTCTCCCGATTGTCCCAAACGAGAACACAGAGCGCTACCGTAATAAAGCGCAGTATCCCGTTGCAAAAAACGCAGACGGAAAAACGGTCTACGGCTTCTTTGCGGCAAACAGCCACAGAATAATCCCTTGCCACGACTGTAAGCTTCAGCCCGAAATCTTTTCTGAGATTGCAACTGCAGTAACGGAATTTGCCGCCGAAAATAAAATTTCAGCCTACGATGAGGCTGAACACAAGGGCATTCTCAGACACGTCTGCATACGAAAGGGGCATTACAGCGGCGAAATCAACGTGACGGTCGTCGTGAGAAAAAAAGTCCCTGAGATGAAGCTTTTGCCGTCTTATCTTTCAAAGCGCTTTTCTGATATAAAAAGCGTTGTTGTGAGCGTAAATCCGAAGAAAACCAACGTCGTTCTCGGTGAAAGTCAGTACGTACTTTATAACAGGGCGCATATTTTTGATACAATGTGCGAAAACGAAATCTGCATTTCCCCCTCCTCGTTTTATCAGGTCAATACTCCGATGGCGCAAAAGCTTTATAAAATAGCGGCTGACCTTGCACAGTCAGAGGGTAAGATAATTCTTGACCTTTACTGTGGTGCAGGAACAATCGGACTTTCTATGGCGAAAACGGCGAAACAGGTTATCGGCGTTGAGATTGTCGAAAGTGCAGTTGCAAACGCTCGTAAAAACGCCGAAAGAAACGGCTATAAAAACGCTGAGTTTATCTGCGCCGACGCGGGCGAAGCAACAACAGAGCTTCTTCAAAGAGGCGTAAAGCCCGACGTTGTTGTTGTCGATCCTGCAAGGCAGGGCTGTGACAAGAAGGCGCTTGATAATATCGCTTCCTTTGGCGCGGAAAAAATCGTTATGATAAGCTGTAACCCTGCAACCGCCGCACGCGATTGCTCGTACCTCGCCCAAAAGGGCTACCTCACAAAAACAGTTCAGGCAGTCGATTTATTCTCAAGAACAAAGCATTGCGAGTGTATTGTTTGTTTAAGTAGGGAAGAAGCAAACAGACCAAACCCGAACTTCAGAATGGCCCAACAGAGCGATGTGGAACATGTACTTTCCCTTTACCAAAGTGCCAAAAACGGTGCATTCTGTGTATGGAACGACAGCTATCCTTCTATTGCAGAAATTGAACATGATTTAGAAACAAAGAACCTGTATGTGATGACCGATGGCGGCAACATAACTGGTGCCATTTCTGTTGTGCCCGAAAATGAGCTGGATGGTTTCGATTGCTGGTCATGCAAAGACGGCAAAGAAATTGCCAGAGTCGTGATTGACAAGGCCTACCAAGGTCATGGCCTATCCCTTGAAATGGTACAAAGCATTGCGTCAATTCTGCGAAAGAATGGTTGTAAAGCTATCCATTTGTCTGTAGTAAAAACCAACATCCCAGCCTATAAAACATACATTAAAGCAGGATTTGGTGTGGTCGGAGAAGCGCAGATGTATGGTAATGACTATTATCTCATGGAGAAAGCAATCGAAGATGCTTTTAAGCACTTTGGAATGCTCTAAATTGGCCCAGAATCGCTTTTAAGCGGTTGGGTGGTGTAATTCCATACAAGGAACAAAACACCGCTTAAAATTGGTCCTATAAGGGAATAAAAAATGCTATGGGGAAATTTCCTCATAGCATTTTTAACTGTTCGAGTAAATTGGAATTTATCTGTCGGCATCTATCAATATTGCTCTGCACGGCGAACCATCCACGCCCGATAAATTCAGTGGTGCGGCATTTAATAAATAAACACCTTCCGACACCTCTAATAAACGAATTCCTTCAAGCAAGATA
>JAZNST010000032.1:0-5304 GCA_045591405.1 Ruminiclostridium sp. | reverse complement strand
CTTCCTAAGACCGCTTGGCCTCCGACTTCCTTTGACACAAAAAAATCGCAGAGCCGTTTTCAGCTCTGCGAAATTTTATTGTTGTGCGGTTGGGGGAAGCAATCCTATTTTTACTCCTTGACCGAGAAGTAACAGATGAGGCTTCCTTCCTTGGTGAGAACTATCTGCGCTTCGACCGAGACCTCTTTTTCACCGTCTGCCGTTGCAAGCGTAAACCTGTCGCTAACCGTTCCTCTCTCTATCGCCGCCCTCATAAACTCGGTCTTGATTCTCTCAAGGTCCTTCGGGGCAACAAGCGCATATATATCCTTGCGTGCCATTTCGGATATCTGCTCGGTGTCCATTCCAAGAATCTGACACATCTTCTCGTTTACAAAGCGAATGTCGCATTTTCCGTGTCCGTTAAGGCTGAGTATTGCAAACGGGAGAGTAACTATGCTCCTGAGCTTTTCAAGCTCCTGGCTTGCGTGATAATCGCCCGATACGTCGCTCAAAAGAAGCAGAACCGACTTTTCGTCCGTGCTTTCCGTCATGAGAATCACTCTGACTCTTGCGGCGTAAATTGCGCCGTTTCTCTTTATAAAGCGACAATCAAAGCTATTATTGCCCTCGTTGTTGCAAAGAGAAGCAAAGGCGCCTCTTAAAATCTCACGGTCTTCCTCGTAAGTGATTGAAATGATGTCTTCGATGCAAGAAATTCTGCTTTTATCTTCTGTGGCTCCGAATATTTCAAGCACCTGTCTGTTCGCATAAAAATCTCTGAGCTCGCCTCCGACGAGGTTGAACGAGCAAACGCCCGCTTTTATATTTTCAAGCACAAGCGCAAGTCGGTTGAAGGCGGAATTTTTCTCGTCGTAAGCCCTTTTCACCTCGTCAATATCTCGTATTGAAACGACGGTTCGTTTTTTCTGCGATTCAGGCTCGATAATAAACTTTGTGACGCTGCACCAGCGCTCAGCTCCATCAATGGTTTTCAGAAGCATTTTCTTGTCGCTTGGTGCGCTGAAGCCCTTTTCTTCGTCATAAACCACCTCAGGAACGTCCGCAAAGTACTTTTCAAGTACCTCGTCGGGATCTTCCTCGGAGATTATGAACTTTTTATACCTGACGTTTGAATAGAAGCGGTCTTGCGTCCATTCGCAAACAGCAATGTCTCCGTAGACGATTTCCTGCGTCTGGACATTCTTCTGTTCGTCTGATTGCTTGGTCTCGTCAATAATCTCACAGCAAAGAAGAATAATATCGCCGATTGTCACAAATCTTGAGCGAAGCTTATAAAGCTTATCTTCATAGCGTGAGTGAGTAACGATAGGCTTATCATAAATCTCTTTTCCGTTCACGATGCTGTCAGCGGCGTCTCTGAAGAACGCCGTTTCCGCTTCGTTGGTAGCCGAAGCGCACCATTCCTGGAGCGTTTTATCAAGCGGACGGTTAACTCCAACAAAATCTGACGGTCCCATTTTCGTTCTGAGTAAGCACACCGTGTTCTTTTTTGGGTCAAGGAAATAAACCTTGTCATAGGTTCCGAATATCGTTTTTGAGAGAGTATTGAATCCTTCCTCACGCTCGTCCTCTCTTTTTCTTGTAATATCGAACAAGAACAGCATAAGGAACAGCGTTCCATTTTCGTCCTCAATCGGAACGAAAGTCAGCATAACCCACTTATCGCCACAGCGTGCGTCAAGCATAGTTCTTTCACGGTTGTGAATGAAGTTAGAGAACGCCTTATCAAAGCGTTCTGCGTCCTGAGGCGTGAAAAGCTTTCTTATGTCTGCAAGCAGAACAGGCTCGTCACCCGTTCCCACAAACTCTTTGCACGGCTTTGTGCAGTGGATATACTGAGCGTTTGCGTCGCTGTCAATCATATAAGTCGCAACGCCCTCGGCGATTTCGTTGATAATCTGTTTTGTGGTAAGTCTTCCCTGAGCCGCTGTCTTTTCGATGTCGTTCCTGTTCCACTCTCCCGAAATGCAGTTGCTTACCGTAATAAGGAAGGAAATATCTTCTGTATTCGTTCTTGGGTTTGAAACTCCTATGTAGCCCACGAGCTTATTGCCCACGCTCATAGGGGATATCAGAGCAGCCTCACAGCCCTTTGACTGAAGCCACTCTTTTTCCGCCGTTCTTGCCGCAGGAAGTCTCGAAACGTCTTCAACGAAAACGCAATCTCCTCTCAGGAGTATGGGCAGCCAACCTGTCTTAACGAGGTTAAAGATTTCCTTTTCGTACTTGCACACTCTTCCGCCCGTACCGTCTGCATGTTCTTCAAAGGTTCTTACAATCTGATTATTTTCCTCGTCAATAAGTCCCACAAAGGCTCTGTCGGAGGAGAAATAGTTTACAACCATTCTGAGCGCATAGCTGATGCTGTCCTCATAGTTTGCCTTCTGAGAAATCATCTTTGAGATGCTGTTGAGAATATCGAACTTTGCTGTGTTGGCGATTTCTGACATTCTTCTTTCAGTAGCATTACTGTGCGTAAGCATAAAGATAGAGGTTGCGTCTGCCTCGCCGCAGTATTTGACGGCAGTATCGATATACATAAGCGTTCCGTCGGTTGCATAACGCTTGAGCGAAACTCTTACGATATTTCCTGTGCTTTTTGCCTCGTCGCACGCGTCGTGTAAAACCTTTATATCCGCCTCAGAAGCAAGGCACGAGCAAATATCCTGAGCCTGCTCGCTGAACGAGGAGGGGGTATAGCCGAACATATCGTAATACTTATCGTTTACCCTGATTGCCTCAAGCCGTCCGTCGTTCAACTCATAAACGCCCACGCTTGAGCCCATTTCGTTAATAAAATCAAAGAAGCCGCTTTCTGAGTTAAGAAGCTTATTTATATCAACGTCAATCTTGCTGATTGATTCAAGGTCGTCCGATTCCTCAGGACAGAACTGAAGGGAAATGACCTCCTCAAACTCCTCGATAGGGAGGGGCTTTGAGAAATAATAGCCCTGTATGTAGTCACAGCCGATGCTTCTTAAAAACTTAACCTGAGTTATCGTTTCGACGCCCTCGGCAACAACGGGAAGCTGGAGCCATTTTGCCATTCTGATAACAGAGGTGAGAATATTTCCCGCCTTAGGAGAGGTTTCAAAGCCTCCCATAAACTTCATATCAATTTTAAGCGTATCAGCAGTAAGATCCTTGAGGGTATTGAGAGAAGAATAACCGCTTCCAAAGTCGTCAATAAGGATATTGAGTCCGTTTTGTCTGAGCTTTTCGGCTGTTTTCTGAATAAGTGCCTCACAGTTATTATAAGCGCTTTCGGTGATTTCAACCTTGAGATATTTCGCCTCAATGTCATACTTATTCATAAGGTCGATTATACGCTCAGCAAGATAGGGGTTATAAAGGCTTGCTCTTGACACGTTGACAGAAATCGGGAACAAGGGCTTGCCCTCGCTTCTTCTTCGTGCGTGATAACGGCAAACCTCCTCCCAAACGTAGAAGTCAAGCTTTTCGATAAAGCCGTTCTTTTCAAAGATAGGGATAAAAATTCCTGGGGAAACGAGGCCCTTTTCGGGGTGCTTCCAGCGCACAAGAGCCTCAGCATATACAGGAGCGAACCTTGTCGTGCTGTAAATAGGCTGGAGGAAAACAACGAATTCCTTATTTTCAACCGCCGCCCTCATCTGAGAGGTGATTTCCTGCTCACGGATAAGGCTCTGACGCATTTCGTCGTTATAATAAGCGTAATTCTTTCTTGCGTTACCCTTTATCGACTGAAGCGCAAGCTTGGCTCTGTCGCACATGTGAGTAACTGAAAGCTCGTGATTTCTTATTTCATAAATACCTGCGCTTATTTTCATATTAAAGCCGTATTTTTCGTGAATGATTGCGTCGTTGAGGAATTTATCCTCAAGCTCTTCAATCGAAAAACGCTCGACAGGAACACAAAAAGCGAAATTATCGTTTCCAAGGTAGCCATAGGTTCCCCTTCCGTCAACGTAGCACATTATCTCCTTTGCCAGTCTTTTGAGGATAAAGTCGCCCGTTTTTATTCCGAAAAGGTCGTTGACAACCTTGAAGTTTTCAATATTGATGCGTATGAGATAATAGCTTCCGCCCATATCCTCACGGAGCATTTTCTGAGTGCTTCGTGCAAACGCCGCCTTATTATAAATACAAGTCAGCGGATCTATATCTGCACGGCGTGAAAGCTCACGGTGCGACTGCATCTCTGCCGTAACGTCAGAGAGCGTTCCCACGTAGAGCGTCTCAGAATTTTCCTGCTTCATCTTACTGAGTCTTAGTCTTATCCAAACGTAGCCCTCTTTTGACGAGCGCGAACGGAAAAGATGCTCCATTTCGCCATCACTGTTTATCGCCTTGCCGATAAACTCCTCCAGAGCGTCCATATCGTCGTCGTGAACGGCAAAGAAGCCCGTCCCCTCATTAATCGAGCGCTGATATTCTATCCTCGTCATTCCCATAAACTTATGAACAGCCGAGTTAAAATAAATCGGACGGAGCGAACCGTTAAATTTCTTATATACGATAATGCCTATACTTACGTTATCAACCAGCGATTCAAACCAACGAAGCTCAGCCTTGCTTTCTGCCGCCTCTCGTTCAATCAGCTCGTCCTTTTGCGCACAAAGAACCGAAATTGCAGCAGAAATCTCCTTATGAACAAGCTCGCGCTCAACTTTTACAAGCGGCATTTCCGAAAGCTCTGCGTCACCCTCGCCTACTGCGATAACAGGAAGCTTTTTGAATTTTACTCTTGTTCTGAGACGAACCAGGAAGTTTTTTGCGTTTTTAAGCGGCAGAATCAATGCCGCAGGCGGTGTGAGCGCTTCCATAAGGCAATTATAAGCGCCGTCTTCGCTCGTTTCAATGATAATTTCGTAGAAATTCTCTGCCGTTGCGATAAAATCTGTCACAGAGTTTTTATCGTAACCGCAAATGAGCAGCCAAGGCTTTTTCATACCGCACCCCCTATACATAAAATAGTCTCCCTATTATTATACTATGAATTATACAAACTTTTCAACAAGAAACTTTCATTTTTGGCAATAAAAACAAAAATTTGTTCCTTTATCTGTGAAAAATCATTATAAGAAAATGAAATAAAAGCCGATTTTCCGAAAAACTCAGCCAAAAAAAGCCGAGCCGAAAAACCCGACTCAGCAAGAAAAAGCCCTCAGCTTTCGCTTCGGGTTCTAAAGGACATTTTTTATAAATGGAATAGTCGACAGACGAGCGAATACCGCCAGAGGCTCCCTTGTGTAAAGGGAGCTGTCAGCGAAGCTGACTGAGGGATTGTTTTGGTGTAAAATTCAACCTTTACAATCCCTC
>JAZNST010000031.1:0-10262 GCA_045591405.1 Ruminiclostridium sp. | reverse complement strand
AAGCCTCAGTTTGAGGTCGGAAAGCAAAAGCTCGGAAAAAACGGAGTTGTCAAGGACGAAAAGATGAGGCTTGGTGTTGTTGAAGATATAAAGAGCTTTTCAGCTCAGATTGGCTACGAGGTGCTCGGCGTAGTTGAGTCGGCAATTCTCGGCGGCGACGGTAACAAAGAATTTTTGATCTGCTTGAGGTATTAAGATGAAGATTTTTGTTTGTTTTAATCCAAGAAAAGAAAAAAGTGCAAAGGCTTTCCCTCAGGTTATGAAAAAGCTTGAGGAGTTTGGCTTTGAGGTTTATATCGACGTGAGAAATAAGCCGTTCTGTAAGTGCAAGAACGCAACGTATCTCCCCGTAAAAAATTGTATCTTTCATTGCGATATTTTTCTCACTATCGGCGGAGACGGTACGATTCTCCGTTGGGGAAAGCTGGCGGCAAAGGCAAGAAAGGCGCTTCTTGGTATAAACACAGGCAGATTGGGCTTTATGGCTACACTCGAATGTGACGAGCTTGATAAGCTGAAGCTTCTTGCGGAAAAGAAATATACGACAAGTAAGCGTATGATGCTCAAGGTTCAGATTCAAAAAGGGAATGAAACAAGCGATTTTCTGGCTCTTAATGACGTTGTGCTTTTTAAGGGCTCGTCGTCAAAGCTTCCTGAGTTCGTGGTGTCAAAGGACGAGGTTGAAGTTTCAAGGCTCCGCGCAGACGGAATGATTATCAGTACATCCACAGGCTCGACTGCTTATTCCTTATCAGCGGGCGGCCCTATAATAGATCCTCAGCTTGAATGCTTTGAGCTGACATCGCTTTGTTCACATACGCTTTTCAGCCGACCTATGATTTTTACTCCCAAATCAAAGCTCACAGCTCAATATACTGCCTATGAAAACAGCAGTGTTTTCGTTACGATAGACGGCGCTGAGGGGATAAACCTCAACAGCAGCGATAGGGTTATGATTACAAAATCAAGACTTTATCTTGAGCTTATAGATCTCGATGAAAACAGTTTCTTTAATTCTGTTCACAACAAGCTGTTCTGTCCGTTGAAATAAAAGGTATTTTATGAAAAAGAAAAGACAAGCCGAAATTTTGGCAATAATAAAAGAAAATTGCATTGAAAATCAGGATATGCTGATTCAAAAGCTCTCTGAAAAGGGTTACAGCGTCACTCAGGCAACAGTTTCAAGGGATATAAACGAGCTTGGGCTTATAAAAAGCGTGTCTGATGACGGTGTTAATTGCTATTCACAGGTTACAAGGCTTCACACAGGTCGTTTTGAGAACATTTTCCAGCAATCTATTATAAGCATTGACCACGCTCAGAACATAGTTTGTCTGAAGTGCCATTCGGGGCTTGCAAACGCAGCGTGTGCAACATTTGATATAATGGATTTGTCGTACGTTGTCGGAACGATAGCGGGTGACGATACGGTTTTTATTCTCGTAAGAACTGAAAAGGACGCAGAAAACCTCTGCGATAGATTAAGAAAAATGCTTTAAGAAAAAGGAGGGAATAGATATGCTTAAAGAAATCAGTATTGAAAATCTTGCAATAATTGAAAAAGCTACTATTTCCTTTTGCGAAAAATTCAATATCTTTTCGGGCGAAACAGGTGCGGGAAAAAGTATTCTGATAGGCGGTATAAACGCAATTCTCGGCGGTAGAGTTTCAAAGGATATCGTTCGTTCGGGAACTGACAAGGCGGTAATTACAGCGCTTTTTGACGACGTTCCGAGGGCAGTCAGAGAAAAGCTTAAAGAAAATGGTTATCAATGCGACGACGAGCTTTTACTTCAGCGTGAAATTTCGTCTGACGGAAAGAGCACGGCCAGAATATCGGGACGAACTGCAACCGTCAGCGTGCTTAAAGAGGTTGCGGCGGATCTTATTGATATTCACGGTCAGAACGATAACCGTATTCTTATGAGTACAGACCGTCAGCTTGAAATACTTGATAATTACGCTGAGCTTGGCGACAGACTTTCTGATTATAAGGAGAGCTTCAGAGCCTTTTCAGCGATTTCAAAAAAAATAAAAACGCTCCAGGAGCAAAGCCGTGAGGGTGCTTTTCATATCGAAAGCTTAAAGGAACGAGTGGAAGAAATCGAAGCCTATAAGTTCTCAAAAGGAGAAGCGGATGAAGTCGAAAAGCGGCTTAATAAAGCAAGAAGCTTCGAACATATTCAGCGTTCACTTAGGCTTGCTTATATGAACATCACGGGAGCAGACGACGGAAACGGTGCGATAAACCTTTTGCGTGCTGCAAAAGACGAAATAAAAAAAGCGCTTGACGACGGGGATAATCAGAGCGAGCTTGCTTCAAGACTTGAAAGCCTTCTGATTGAGCTTGACGATATAAAAACCGAGGTTTCATCGGAAATGTCCGATAGCTTTAATCCTCAGGAGCTTGCTGTGCTTGAAGAAAGAATGAGCGATATTCTTCGTATTCAGCGTAAATATTCGATGACTCTTGACGATTTACTGGACAAGCTTTCCGAATGGAAAAGGGAGCTTGACGAATACGAAAACAGCGACGAGATAATTGAAAAGCTTATGGCCGAAAAAAGAGCGCTTGCCGACGTTGTGAAAGCGAAGGCAACCGAAATAAGCAATATAAGAAAATCAGCCGCGCAAAATCTTGAAGAAAAAATCACGGCTGAGCTTACGTTTCTCGAAATGCCTAACGTAAGGCTTTTTTACGATTTCAGACAGGATAAAATCACACTCAACGGAATGGATAGCGTTGAAATGCTGATTTCAGTAAATAAGGGCGAGGAGCCAAAGCCCGTCAATAAAGTAGCGTCGGGCGGCGAGCTTTCAAGAATTATGCTTGCAATAAAAAGCGTTCTTGCTACAAATGACGATATTCCAACGATGATTTTTGACGAAATCGACACGGGAATAAGCGGAAAAGCTGCGCAAAAAACGGGAATCAAGCTCTCAGAAATCGCTCAGAAGCGACAGGTGCTTTGCGTAACTCACCTTGCGCAGATAGCGGCACTTGCAGACAATCATCTTCTGATTGAAAAAAACAGCGACGATAAGCGCACTTACACAAGTATAAAACCGTTGAGCTTTGAAGAACGCAAGCGTGAAATTGCACGCATAATCTCAGGCGACAGCGCAAGCGAAATAACGCTTAAAAATGCTGAGGAGCTACTTTTGAGAAAGAATATCATTTAATTTTACATAAAAACGGAGGTATTTATGAGAGTTGCTATTTTTACTGAAACCTATCTGCCGCTTGTTAACGGCGTAGTAACGCATATAAAGACGCTCAAGGAGGGGCTTGAAGCGCTTGGGCATCAGGTTTTGGTTGTAACAGCCGACGCCAACGTAAAAAAGCACACGACAAGTAACGATATTATGTATTGTCCTGCAATCAGGCTCAAGAAAATTTACAACTACGACGTTGCTTCGCCTATAAGCATCGACAGAGTAAAGCTCGTTAAGGAATTTAACCCCGATATTATTCATATTCACAACGAATTTGGAATAGGCTTTTCAGGTCTTATGATGTCAAAGCTCCTTAAAATCCCGCTTGTCTACACGCTTCACACAATGTATGACGATTATGTTTATTATATTGCAAATAAACATTTCTGTAAATTTGTGACCTCCGCTACTCATAAGTACGCTAAAATTTTAGGAAATGCCGCAAGTGCAATAACAGGACCTTCAAGAAAGGTTGAAGAATATTTCAAGAATTGCGGCGTTTCAAAGGAAGTAAGCGTTATCCCAAACTCGGTTGAGGTTGATATTTTCGACAGAAGTAAGGTTTCTCAGGAAGAAATAGACGCAATAAGAGAAAAATACGGTTTTTCAAAGGACGACTTCGTTTTCTGCTTCTGCGGAAGAATGGGAACGGAAAAGAATATCCCTGTGCTTCTTGATTTCGTGGCGCAGACGATAAAGCCCGACGACAGAATTAAGCTTTTACTTATCGGCGGCGGACCGTCAATCGATGACTTCAAAAAACAGACCGAAGACCTTGGAATAACTGATATTGTAAAATTCACCGATAGAGTAGAGCATCTTGATATCGTTCCTTATTACGGGGCTTGTGACGCTTATATTACGGCGTCGCTTTCGGAATGTCACTCTATTTCAATGCTCGAAGGCGAATCAATGGGTATGCCTGTTCTGACGCTTCTTGACGAGCTTAACGCCGACCAGATTATCGAAGGCACCAGCGGCTACACTTATAGAGACGCAGAAGAAATGTATCACTATATGAAGATGCTTCGTGATATGCCTAAGGACGAGTTTGAAGAGTTCAGAAGAAGAACGAGAGAGGCGGTTGTTGCCGCAAGCTCTGAAAACCTCGCTGAGCACATTCTTTCGATTTATGAGGCGGTTATTGAGGAAAATAACCTCAAAAAAGAATATCGCGAAAACAGAAAAAATCTCAAGTCTGACCTTGCCAAGCTTGAAAAAGAAGAAAAGAAAACGGCAAAGAAGACAGCTACTGCTGAAAAGCAAGCGGAAAATAAGGAAAAGAAGCTTGCTGTAAAGGCTGAAAAGGAAGCCGAAAAGCTTGAAAAGAAGTCGGTTGCCGCCCAAAAACAGGCTGAGGCAAAGGAAAAGAAGCTTGCTCAAAAAGCGGAAAAGGGCGAGAAAAAGTCAAGCTCAGGTACAAAAGAAAAGCGTTCTTCAACTAAAACGGGAAAGTCTAAATCCTCGTCGTCCGCTTCGAAAAAGAAAACAAAATCCACGACTAAGAAAAAGGCTGACTCCTCCGAGAAAAAGGGAACGTCAAAGAAATCAACCGCCAAAAAAACGGTTAAAAAATAATAAAAGCAATGAAAGAAGGTTCCGGCTTTGACAGATTTTATCATTGAGTTTTTAAGAACTCAGACAGGAAACAACACGATAGTATTAGTAATCGCTTCGGTTCTGATGTTGGTTATCGGCTTTGTGGGGCTTATAAAGGGGGCTGACCTATTTGTTGACAGCGCGTCTCAGGTTGCCGCTAAGCTCAAGGTTCCGCTTATCGTAATCGGTCTTACAATCGTAGCGCTTGGTACGAGCGCTCCCGAGGCTGCGGTAAGCATTTCTTCATCCGTTCAGGGAAGCGCAGGTATTGCAGTAGGAAACGTAATTGGAAGCAATATTCTTAATATTCTTGTTATACTGGGATTTACAGCGCTTATTTGCAGAATTCCCGTAAAGAAAAACACCTTCAGAATTGAAATTCCGTTCGTAATTTTCATTACAGCAGTTCTTCTTGTTCTTGGGATAATCGGAAACAATCTTGATCATATTGACGGTATAATTTTACTTGTGCTTTTTGCTGCGTTTATGGTTTATCTTTTTAAGGTTGCAAAAAACGATCCCGAAGCAATGCAGGACGTACCCGAAATCAAGGAAAACGCTTCTATACCAAAGATGATAGTGTTTATACTTCTTGGGCTTGTGATGATAGTCCTTGGAAGCTCATTCACGGTAACGGGAGCAACTGAAATTGCAAAAACTATCGGTGTGAGCGACAGAATTATCGGTCTTACTATCGTAGCGCTCGGAACCTCGCTTCCTGAGCTTGTTACGAATATTACGGCGGCTAAAAAGGGAAAAACTGATATTGCAATAGGAAACATCATCGGAAGCAATATCTTCAATATCCTTTTCGTTGTCGGACTTGCCGCAGTTATTTCTCCGAATGCGATTGCATTTGAGCAGAACTTTATCATCGACACAATCGTTGCCATTGTAACCTCTGTTTTCCTCTTTGTTCTTGTTTGCAACAAGAAAAGAAGCTTTGGAAGGGTTGGCGGTATCATTTTGCTTGTAAGCTATGCGGCTTATCTTGCATACTTGTTTATCGCTCCCGCTGTATCTGTTGCATAAGTTAAAAATAAAGCCGCCGATGAAGCTCATCGGCGGTGATTCTTATTCTGAGTAAATATCTTTTTGGATTATTTCGCTGAAAATACGGTAGATTTCAGGGTGAACGCTCTTGGTTCTTATTGGCTTGAATTCTTCGTCAACAAAAAAGTGAGAGGTTTCAGCGGTTGCGTTTACTTCGTTGGTAGCGGTATTGATTATCTGATAAGAGACGGTGAACTTGAAGCCGTTAAATTCTTCAATTCTCATCTTTATCATCATTTCGTCGCCGTATCTGAGAGCGCGCTTGTAGCGACACGAGGCTGTCATCACGGGGATAAGAACTCCGTTTTCTTCCATCTTATCATAAGGATAGCCCGATTGCTCAAGGAAGTCTATACGAGCTTCTTCAAGGTATCTCAGATAATTTGAGTGATGAACGACTGCCATTTTATCTGTCTCATAATAAAAAACTTTTCTCATAAAGGGCTTGTAAACCATCGTTTGCCTCGCTTTCAATAATATGGAGCTTCTGGAAATTTTCAACAGCCTTTTCATAACTGTCAACGTCGTCTTCACCGGGGAATTTTATCCAATACATATCATTCTGCATAAGCCCGTGCGTCTTTTTAACGATGTAGTATGGATTATATTCGTTAAGACCAAGGAGCTTAAGCTCCTGAACGATTCCGGGATAATTTTTTCTGAACACACGGCAAGTAAGCAGAAAATAGATGTCGTCTATTGAAATAGGCTCTCTTTCAGGGGTTATGATAGGGATTCCGTACGTGTTATCAAAGGTATAATCAATCCAAAGCTCGTCGGCTATGCGGTAGGTTGCAAGCTGAATATCCTTATAATAAAGCTCGAAATAGACAGGGAACGGGATTTCGAACGGCTCAGGTGTTATTGGGTTATATTCATAATTTTTAATAAGCTTCATAATTTGCCTCTTTTCATCATCTCAGTATATTATAGCACATTCGTCTGCGTAAATCAAATTAAATTAGGAATAGAAATGGATAAAAGATTTTTTTACGACAATAAGCGTTACCATACGCTTTTTCTTTACAATATGAACACGTTTGGTCAAAGGGTATATAAAGCCCCTATTGACGCAGGGTTCTCTTGCCCGAATATAGACGGAACAAGAGGTCGTGGCGGTTGTATTTACTGCAACGGCGGAAGCGGTTATTTTGCCGTTGAGCGTTCGCCGTCTGTTTCTCGTCAGCTTGAGCTTCAGATAAAAAGAATACACGAAAAGCACGAAGGAGCGAAAGCTATCGCCTATTTTCAGTCGTTTTCAAATACTCACGCTCCGCTTTGCGTTTTAAGAGACGTTTTCGAGCCTGTTTTTGATAACGAGTTTGTCGTTGGAATTTCTGTTGCGACAAGAGCTGATTGTATTGATGAAAGTAAAGTCGAATATCTTTCCTATCTCGCAGAAAAAACGAAGCTTACGGTTGAGCTTGGGCTTCAGAGCGTTCACGACTCCACAGCCAAGCTTATTAACCGTTGCCACAGCTTTTCGGAATTTGAAAAAGCGTATTTTCTTCTCAAAAAAAGCGGGATAAGAGTCTGTGTTCATATTATCAACGGTCTTCCCGACGAAACGGAGGAAATGATGCTTGAAACCGCTTCTGTGCTTGGCAAAATGAAGCCTGACGCTCTTAAAATACACTCGCTTCATATCGTCAAGGGGACTGAGCTTGAAAAAATGTATCTTGAAGGCAAATATAAGCCGATAAGTAAGGATTTTTACGTCGAAACGGTTGTAAATCAGCTTGAGCTTATCCCTGTGCAAACCGTCATAGAAAGACTTACGGGCGACGCAGACAAGAGCTTACTCGTTGCGCCCGAATGGAGCAAAAATAAAATAGCCGTACTCGGAGCGATAGACCGCCTCCAAGCACAGCGTAATTCATATCAAGGTGTGAAATCAGATTTTTAGCGCTGAAATAAGCTTTTCGATTGATTCCTCGTCGGGAGCGAAGAAAAGCATACTTTTGATTTCATCCTGGTCGATAAAGAAGCTGGTATCAACGTATATCAGCTTCTTTCCGTCTTCGCTGAAAATATTTGTGTCATTGATAAGGTCGGCGCATTCGTTTGGCGTTGAAATATCAATGGTTATTCCCGAAAAAGAAGCTATTGAGTTAACGTATGAAGCTGAAGTGATGTTGCCCATTTCGGCAATAATAGATTTTCCCATTTCGTCTATATCTTCGGGAGTTGTGATTGTAGTAGGGAAGAAGGTGCTTATAATCTTTTCTGCAAACGACGTCTTCATAAAATGAACTATATATCCGCCAAGCCCTTCAGTGAGCGTGAGGTAAATTGCATAGCTGTCCTTGTAAAGCTCGTCGGTCATTTTTTTGGTTTCGTCTTTATCAAGAATTTTAACTGTGGGAATTGTCATGGAAATAGCGCTATTAAGCATAACAGAAAGGGAGGTGGCGGCATTACCCATTCCGATATTCCCGATTTCTCGCATAACGTCAATCTGATAAGCAGTGAGTTCCATTAAAATTGTCCTCTCTTTTGTAATTGCCGTTTATCTTTTTATTCGGCTTGTACGGATTCTTCGATCGTTTCCTTCGACTGTTCGTCTGTGGTTTCTTCAGGGGCTGCGGTTGTTTCCTCCGAGGGCGCTTCTGAAGCTACGGCTTCGGTTATCTCGTCTGTCGTTGATTCAGTCGTAACATCTGTCGTTGATTCAGTCGTAACATCGGCTTCTGTAACAGCGGTTGTTACGTCTGCGTCCTCTGTATAATTGTTAACGTCTTCGATAAGAACAGAGGTTGCGTTTATAGTTTTGATTTTATCGCCGTAATTCACATAGGTTACAACGGCTGTGAGTCCGACCTTTGCCTCTGAGCCATAAAAAACGGCATCAGCAGTCTCAACGGTATATCTTTTCTTATCCGCTGTTTTTATTGTGAATACAGTTTCGTTGATTTCTGATATTTGTCCCGTCAGGGTTTCTATGAACGGTTCGGGCGGTGCCTGGGTGACAGGTTCTTGTCCGGGAAGATAGGAGGTTTCAAGGCTATCAAGGAGATCTTCAAGCTCAGTATCGGGCGCTTCACTGCACGAGCATAAGAATAGCGAAACGGCAACGGTCAATATAAACGATAATAACGACTTTTTCATATTCATTGCTTGCTTTTTCCGTCAAAATAGATTTCGGCAAGACAAGAGAAAAGCGCTTGTTTATCTCTCTCACATAGAGTCTTACCGTTAAAAAGAGCCTTAGCTTCGTTCATAAGCTCAACCGCGTCCCACACGCCCGTGCTTTTTGACGAGGCGTTGAAGATAAAGCGCTCCTCGCTATTGAGGATAAGGCTTTTTGACTTATCGAGCAGAAAGCTTCTTGTTGTATCAAGCTCTTTTTCCATTTTCGCCATTATTTCTTCCTTTGGCATTCTCGCTCCCGAAATATAGTTGGCGAGGGCTCTGTATGTAATTCCGAGCTTTGCGGCGAAATCGGTTTTACTGTAACCCTTGCGCCTTATCATAATTTCAATTTTATCCTTAAAATCCATAACGTCACCTCACTGCGTTCATATATATATTATAAATGTGAACGCAATAATAGTCAATATAAAAACGCAAAAAATTACAAGTTTTTCAAAAATATACATAAAATAACCGCAATATGCTGTATAATATACAGAAAAATGAATATTTCTTGTTGACAAATCCTGGATTTGCGGTATAATAATAAAAAAAGAAATTCATTTATACATAAGGAGAAAAATTATGGCTAAGGAAATCAAAAAAATTATTCTTGCTTATTCAGGCGGACTTGATACTTCTATCATCATTCCGTGGCTTCACGAAAATTATCCCGGATCTGAAGTAATCTGCGTAGCGGGTAACGTAGGACAGGACGCTGAAATCGACGGTCTTGAAGAACGTGCAAAGAAGACAGGCGCTACAAAGCTTTATATAGAAGATATTCAGGACGAATTTGTAAACGACTTTATTTTCCCTACACTCAAGGCAGGCGCAAAGTACGAAGGCTACCTCCTTGGTACATCCTTCGCTCGTCCTCCGATTGCAAAGCGTCTTGTTGAAATTGCAAAGAGAGAAGGCGCTGACGCTATTTGTCATGGCTGCACAGGTAAGGGTAACGACCAGGTTCGTTTCGAGCTTACAATTAAGGCTCTTGCTCCTGAGCTTGAAATTATTGCTCCTTGGAGAATCTGGGACCTCAAGTCTCGTGAACAGGAAATTGAATACGCAGAGGCTCACAACGTTCCTATCAAGATCACAAGAGAGACAAACTACTCAAAGGATATGAACCTCTGGCATCTTTCGCACGAAGGTCTTGACCTTGAAGATCCTGCAAACGAGCCCCAGTACAACAAGCCCGGCTTCCTTGAACTTGGCGTATCTCCCGAAATGGCTCCCGATAAGGCGACATACGTTACAAT
>JAZNST010000030.1:0-12248 GCA_045591405.1 Ruminiclostridium sp. | reverse complement strand
CGGCGTTTTTGCGCCACGCAACAAGTAAGCTTTCCAACGCAGACGACCTTGAAAAAATAGAAACGATGGGCTTCAGAGGCGAGGCGCTCGCTTCCGTTGCGGCAGTGTCACGAGTTGAAATTCTCACTAAGCAAAAGGAAGACGAGCTTGGAACGCACTATAAAATCGAGGGCGGACAAGAGGTCGAATACGGGAAAAACGGTTGCCCCGACGGAACGACGATAATAATAAGAGACTTATTTTTCAATACGCCGGCTCGCCTAAAGTTTATGAAAAAGGACGTTTCTGAGGGTAATTTCGTTCAGTCGGTTGTAGATAAGCTGGCGCTTGCACACCCTCACATAAGCTTTAGATTTATAAGAGATAATAAACAGGTGCGTCTTACGACGGGCGACGGAAAATATTACAGCGCAATTTACTCCGTCTTTGGAAAGCAGTTTGCGGCAAGTCTTACTCCCGTCGATTTTTCTATGGGGGCAATAAAAATCAGCGGCTTTGTTTCGACTCCCTACTTTTGCCGTGCAAACCGTGCAATGCAGTATTTTTTCGTAAACTCACGCTCAATTCGCAACACAACCTGTATGGCGGCGCTTGAAGAAGGGTATCGCAACTGCGTTATGACGGGAAAATTCCCCGCCTGTGTCCTTAATATCGAAATGCCGCCGCAAGAGCTTGACGTGAACGTAAGTCCTTCAAAAACCGACGTAAAATTCGCAAACGAAAGAGCGATTTTTGAAGCGGTTTATCTTGCAACGAAAAACGCAATTCTTAACGCTGAAAACGAGCGTGAGATAGAGCTTCCCGCTATAAAGTCGAGGGCTGAAGAAAAAACCTTTGAGTCTGTGGCTCAGAAAAAGGAAGAAAAGGGCGAGGAAATTAAAAAGGAGACTTTTGTCAGGGCGTTTGAGAGCACTTTTGAGCAAGGGGAAAAAAAGAGCGAGGAAATTAAAAAAGAGCCTTCCGTTAATGCGTTTGAGGGGGCTTCTGTTCCGATTGAAGCTCAGCCTCTTTTTTCAAAAAAAGAAACCTTTCACGCAAGTGTTCCCGTATATAAGCCAACGCCGCCTGAGGTGCTTTATCAGCAAGAAAAACTCGAAGAACCAAAGAAGTCCATTCAGGAGCTTGACGTTTATAAATATATCAATAAGGACAGCTTTGAAAACAAGAACGCTCAGCGCCCCAGATGCGAGCCTGCGCCCATAATCGAAGAAAAGGAGCAGGACGATTCACTCAGAGTAATCGGCGAGCTTTTCAAAACCTATATCGTGTGCGAAAATGCGGATAAGATGGTGCTTATTGATAAGCACGCCGCACACGAAAGAATACGCTTTGAGGACTTAAAAAAGGTCTTCACACGCCACGCTCAGCTTCTTGAGGCTCCCGAAACGGTTACTCTTTCGGCTGAGGAGTGGACAGCGGCACAGGATTTTTCGGACGAGCTTTCGGATATGGGAATGGACGTTGTGTTCCACGAGGACTTCCGTGCTGAGATAATGTCGGTTCCTACAATTCTTGAGGGGGCTTCTCCCTCGGATATTTTCGGAAGGGCTGTCGCCCTTTTTATGAAGGGGAATAAAAACGCCGCAGGTGAAATCTTTGACGAGATTTTACACACCTTTGCCTGTAAGAGCGCAATCAAGGCTCACGACAACACTTCGTTTTATGAGCTTGAAGCGCTTGCAAAGCGCGTGTGGGAAGATAATGCGATTCGCTATTGCCCTCACGGTCGCCCCGTAATAACCGAAATCAGTAAATCAACGCTTGAAAAATCGTTCAAGAGGATTGTTTAATGGATAAGATTTTTTTGGTCGTAGTCTGCGGCGCAACGGCTTCGGGAAAGACAAGACTTGCTATTGACCTTGCAAAGCTGTTTGACGGCGAGGTTGTTTCGGCGGATTCGATGCAGATTTATAAAACGCTTGATATAGCAAGCGCAAAGCCCACAGTCAAGGAGATGGACGGCGTACCTCACCATCTTATTGATTTTCTTGAGCCCACGGAGGCGTTTTCGGTTGCTGATTACGTTGAGCTTGCAAGAGAAAAAATCGCCGATATAAGTAAAAGGGGAAGACTCCCCATAATCTGCGGAGGGACGGGGCTTTATATAAATTCGCTGATTGACAACATAATCTTTGACGACACGGAGGGCGACAGCTCACTTCGTGAGGAGCTTGCGGAATTTGCCGAAAAAAACGGAAACGAGGCTCTTTGGGAAAGATTGAAGAAAATTGACGAAAAAGCCGCCGCCGAGCTTCACCCGAATAACAGAAACCGAATTATAAGAGCAATAGAAATTTACGAAAAAAGCGGACGGACTATTACCGACGCCAAGGTAAACAGCAGACTTCTCGAATCTCCCTACGAGCCGCTGATGCTTCAGATTACCTATGAGGACAGGGAAATGCTCTACCGGCGAATCAATAAGCGTGTTGACCTTATGCTTGAGGCGGGGCTTATTGAAGAAGCAAGGGAGTTTTTTAAGCACAGTAATTACGTTACTGCTTCTCAGGCAATCGGTTGCAAGGAGCTGAAGCCTTATCTTGACGGCGAAAAGAGCCTTGACGAGTGTGTGGAGCATCTGAAAATGCAGACAAGAAGGTACGCAAAAAGACAGCTCACCTGGTTTCGTCGGGACAGCCGCATAAATTGCCTTGAAATGACAAAAGACGGCAGCTATGAGAATCTTTTGAAAAAAGCTGAAAAATTGGTGAAAACATATAGAAAAATAATCTGATATGTGTTATAATAGAAAAAGTAAATCTGCGTCAGACGGACAGCAGAATCAGAAAGGACAAAAATATGGGAAAAGAATTGAATCTTCAGGACGTGTTTCTTAACCAGGCAAGAAAAGAGAGAATACCTGTTACAATCTATATTACCAACGGCTTTCAGTTCAAGGGAATGGTAAAGGGCTTTGATAACTATACGGTTATTCTTGACACAGACGGAAAGCAGAACCTCATCTATAAGCACGCAATCAGCACAATTACCCCTCTCAAAACGATTTCGCTGCTTGACGCCTTTGATAAGGATGAGCATACTGCCGACTAAGCGGAGGAAGAGTAATGGCAAAGGTTCGCAGGACTGCGCTGACAACGAGAATTGTCTGGGTTATAGTTCTGGTTTTTATGCTTGCAATGATAGTGAGCCAGATGGTAATCCATTTTTACAATCCTCTTGTGACCGAAAACGCCGAGCTTTATAGCTCAACCTCCTTTACCGAGCTTACGGGCGTTTATTTCCGTGACGAAACGGTAATAAACTACAACGGCTCAGGGGTAGTAAGCTACGTCTATGGCGACGGTGAACGACTTGCGAAAAACTCAGAAATCGCAAGAATCTATAAAAACAGTAACGACCTTGCACTTCAGCATCGTATCGACGAGCTTGAAGAGCAGATAAGGATACTTAACGACGCTCAGAGCCTTGTGGGAACGGATAACTCTCAGCTTGAAACCTTCTCAAATCAGATTTACGAAAATCAGAGCAGTATACTGACCGCCGTTTCAGGCGCAAGCGTCGCTGATATTTCCGAGCTTAAAAACAACTATCTCAATCTCTCGTGCAAAAAGCAGATTGTAAAAGGAACAGCGACGGATTACAGCGAAAAGATAAAAGAGCTTGAGGGACAGATTACAGTTCTTAAAGGACAAATCTCCGCTGAGCCTCAGATGCTCGTGATTGATAGCTCAGGCTACTTTGCGGGAACGGTTGACGGTTATGAGGGAAAGCTCACGATAAGCGAGGCTCAGAACGTGACGGAAGACGTCATCAACAGCGTTATCGAAAACCCTTCGGTTAATACTGATTCAAGTGCAATCGGAAAAATCGTCGCAGGGTATAAGTGGAAGCTCGCCTGCGTTATCAGGAGCGAGGACGCAAAGGGAGTCTTTGAGAGCGCTGTGCTTGATATAAGAATCGGCTCACAGCAGGCGACGGTCAAGGCTACGGTTGAAACGATGACAAGAAGCGAAGCGACGGGAAACGTCGTTATGGTGCTTAGCTTTGATAATCTTAACGCCGAGCTTCTTTCGGGAAGAACGGTGCGTTTCAGGATAATCCGTGACGACTATCAGGGAATAAGAATACCAAAATCCGCCATTCGTTTTGACGAAGAGGGCAACGAGGGCGTTTATATCAAATACGGCGTTGAAATTCTTTTCAGAAAAATCAACGTCATAACCTACGGCGACGATTATGCAATCTGTGAGGATACCTCTGAGCAGAATGGTTATCTTTCACTTTACGATATGGTGGTTGTTGAGGGAACTGACCTTTATGACGGAAAAATCATTACTGAATAGCGATTTTACCGATATTTCGGAGCGATACGAGAAAATCCGTGAAAAAATCGAGCTTTCTATGTCAAAATCGGGCAGAAGGGACAGCGTAAGGCTTATGGCGGTTACGAAAACCGTTCCGCCCGAAAGCGTGAATTACGCCGCTTCTCTTGGAATTGACCTTCTTGGCGAAAACAGAGTTCAGGAATTTCTCGGAAAAAACGAGCTTTACGATAAAAAATGTGAAATTCATTTCATCGGGGGCTTGCAAAATAACAAAGTAAAGTATATAATTGATAAGGTGAGTATGATTCAGTCGGTCGATTCCGTGCGGCTAGCACAGGAAATATCAAAGCGTGCGCTTGATAAGGGACGGATTATGGATATACTTATTGAGGTGAACGTAGCAAACGAGCAGACAAAGGGCGGAATTGCCCCCGAAATGCTTAGCGAGCTTACCTCGTTTTGCCGTGAGCTTGACGGAATCCGCCTCCGCGGACTTATGGCAATCCCGCCCGCAAACGACAGCGTGCGTTGGTTTCCGATTGTTCAGCGTCTCTTTGAGGATACAAGGAGCAGGCTGTCCGACGATTCGTTCGATACGCTTTCGATGGGGATGTCGGGAGATTTTGAAAAGGCGGTAGAATACGGTTCAACAATAGTGCGCATTGGAAGCGCATTGTTTGGATACAGAAAATAACGGAGGAATTAAAAATGGGATTTGGTGACGTTTTCAAGAGAATTACGGGTTATGAAGAACACGAGACAGAGGATGAAGAAACAGAAGAAACAACTTCTTATTCCTCAGGCTCAGGCTTTGATGATGACTACGGAATCAGAAGTGCGTCGTCGTCTTCTTCCAGAACGAACGGAAAGGTGCTTAATATTCCTGCAACAACAAGACTTTCCGTTGTCGTAGTAAGAGCTGAAAAGTTTACTGATTCTGCTGAAATTGCCGACCACTTCAAGAGCAAGAGAGCAGTTGTAATTAACCTTGACAATACGAATAAGGACGTTGCAAACCGTATAATCGACTTCCTTGGCGGCGTAGCTTATGCTGCCGACGGCGACCTCAAGCGAATTGCAAACACATCCTATATTCTCGTGCCTTATAACGTTGATATTTCGGGCGATATGATCGAAGAGCTCGGAAACAGCGCCGCAAATATTATGTAATGTCCTTTGCGGATAATTTTTCGGACAATACGGAGGACGGCGAGCTTGTCCGCCGATTGAACGACCTAGTCGCTCAGAGCGAGAGAACAGGCTCTCCCCGTTTCACCTTGTTTCTTACCGAGCACGAGCAAGCGGTTGCGTCTTCGGTTATAAGAGGCGAGCTTTACGGCGGCTACGACGAGGCTGAGCGAAAAATGCTTCGTATAGGCGATTTCGGTGAATTTCCGCTTTGTGCGTTTACGGCTTCGTTCCGTGAATGCGACGAGCTTTCTCACCGTGATTTTCTCGGCTCTCTTATGGGGCTTGGGATAAAGCGTGAGCTTGTCGGGGATATAATCGTTTCAAAGGGCTTTGCCGTCTTTTTCACGGCGCAGAACGTAAAGGAGCTTGTTCTTAGCGAGCTTTCAAAGGTCGGAAGAACAGGGGTAAAGCTTACCGAGGGGATAACGCACCCCATTCCTGAGCGCGAGTTTGAAATTATGAGCGTTGTGGTGGCTTCGATGAGGCTTGACGCTATCGTGGCGGCAATAACCAACCTCAGCCGTGAAAAGTCGCTCAGACTTATAAAAAGTAGTCTTGTAGTCTGTAACGGAAGATGCCTTACCGACGGGGCGGTTCAGATAAACGAAAACGCAAGGCTCTCAGTCAGAGGCTATGGAAAGTATATAGTTTCGCAGAATTGCGGACAGACAAGAAAAGGAAAAATACATCTTGAGATAAAAAAATATATTTAGCGGAGGATTTTTATGAACGCAAAGGAAATAATGGACAAAAAGTTCGAGCGTGCAAAGGTAGGCTACAATCCCGAAGAGGTTGACGATTTTCTCAGAGAGGTTTCTCTTGAAATTTCCGAGCTTTCATCACAGAATGAAAGCCTTGAGAAAAAGCTTGAGGTGCTTGCTGATAAAATCAGAGAATACCGTGAGGACGAGGAGGCAATCAAGGACGCTCTCTTAGGCGCTCAGAAGCAGGGCGCTCACGTTCTTGCCGACGCTAAGGCAAAGGCTGAAGAAATCGTCAAGGAGGCAACTGAAAAGGCTGAAAAGCTTATTGCCGACGCTCAGGCTGAAATCGACGAAAAGCAGGCTGAAAAGCAAAGAGTTATCGCCGAAACTGAGGCTGAAACAAAGCGCCTCAAGGAAGAAGGCGAGGCTGAAATGGCTCGTCTTAAAGCCGAAAGCGAAGCAAAGCTTGCTGAAATTACAGCAAGAATGGACGCTGAAATCAAGAAGGAAGAAGCAATTCTTGCAAATACACGAGCTGAAAGCGCAGCGTTTATGGATAAGCTTCTTGCCGCTTATAAGGAACATATCGAGCTTCTCAAGAAGATTCCCGACGAATATGAAACAGAGTTTGTAAAGGAAACTGTTGAAAAGGTAGAAAAGGAAAAAGCCGAAGCCGTAGAAGCTCCCGTTGAAGAAGCTGTTGCTGAGGAAGCTGAGGTTGAAGAAAAGGCAGAGCAGACTTACGTAGAAGAAGCTCCCGCACAGGAGGAGCCTAAGTCTCAGACTCAGCCTATCCCTTTCCGTCCTATTTTTGAAGAAGCGCCTGCAGAAAGCGACGCTGACGTTTTTGAAACAAGAGAGCTTGATTCTGACGAAAACGAGTCTCCCTTCTTCAATAAAAACCGCCGTTCCAAATATGACAAGATAGAGTTCGGCAAAAAGTAATATCATATTTTTTACGACAAGTCTGAAATGTAACGTTTCAGACCTGTTGTTTTGAAAAGACCTTTACGAAAGGACAGTTTACCGAATGGTAGTATATATCGCACTTGCCGTTGCGGCGGCGCTCGTAGGCATAGACCAGCTTCTTAAATGGGTGGCTGTGACCTATATTCAACCTCAGGGCTCAATTCCTTTACTCAAAATCGCAGACAAGGAATGGCTCAATCTGACTTATCAGGAAAATACGGGTGCTGCCTTCAGTATCCTTGAAGGACAGCAGCTTTTCCTCATTATTCTCACCTCCTTGATTATCATTGCGCTTATCGTCGTTATGGTGATGAAAAAGGTTAAAAGAAAGCCTTATATCTGGGCTTTTGCGCTTATGATTGCAGGTGGGCTCGGAAATCTCATCGACAGAATCTTCCTTGGCTACGTTATTGACTTTGTTGACGTGAGAATTATTAACTTTGCCGTTTTCAATTTCGCTGATATTTGTGCGGTTTGCGGAGGAATACTCCTCTTTGTGTTCGTGATTTACGATGAAATCAAGGACTGGAGAAAAAAGAAAAAAACGAAGGCTGTTGCTTCTGAGGCAACGGATAACGGACAGACAGGCGCTGAAAATGGATAATAAACTCAGATTCAGAATTGAAGAGGAAAACGACGGCGTGCGTATCGACAGATTCCTTGCAGAAAACGCAGGGATAACCCGAAACGCCGCCGCAAATTATATTGAGGCAAAAAACTGCCTTGTGAACGATAAGGCTGTTGCAAAAAACTATAAGCTGAAAAAAGGGGACGAGGTTGCGTTTGAAATCCCTGAGGCTCAGCAGACCGAGATTCTCCCCGAAAATATCCCCGTTGAAATCGTCTATGAGGATAGTCATCTTCTCGTTGTGAATAAGCCAAAGGGAATGGTTGTTCACCCTGCTCCGGGGCATTATTCGGGAACGCTTGTCAACGCTCTTTTATACCACTGTGCAGACAGTCTTTCGGGAATAAACGGCGAAATCCGTCCGGGAATTGTCCACAGAATAGATAAGGACACAAGCGGACTTCTTATCGTAGCGAAAACTGACGCGGCGCATAACGGACTTGCTTCTCAGATAAAGGAACACAGCTTTACAAGAAGATACGAGGCGGTTGTTCACGGAGGAGTAAGGGAAAACGGAACCGTAAACGCCCCTATCGGTCGTCACAAAATCGACCGAAAGAAGATGTGCGTCTGCGAGGACGGGCGAGAGGCGGTTACGCATTACGAGGTGATTGCCAACGACGGTCGCTACTCTCATCTTCGCCTTACGCTTGAAACGGGAAGAACTCATCAGATAAGAGTCCACATGGCATATATCGGTCATCCTGTCGTGGGCGACGGGGTTTATAGCGACGGAAAACCTGCGTGGCTTATGGGGCAATGCCTTCACGCAAGGGAAATCGGCTTTGTTCACCCGATAACAAACGAGTATCTTCATTTTGAAAGTCCGCTTCCCGACTATTTTTTGAAAATGCTAAAAAATATTTCAATATGAGGAAATTATGGATTTAAGTAAAGTAACTCTTATAACCGACATTGACGGAACTCTTTTGACAACTCAGAAGCAGATTCACCCAAAGGATATGGAGGCGATTGAAAGGCTCAGAAAAAGCGGCGGAAGATTTACCGTTGCAACAGGCAGAGGCTATTCGATGGCGGCTCCTGTAATTGAAAAAATAAAGCTTGATATGCCTGCCGTTATCTTTAACGGGGCGGCTGTCTATGACTTTCAAAAGGACGACTTTCTCTGGACCTCCCGTGTTTTCGGCGGCTCGGCTGATTACATAAAGCTTCTGATGAGCCGCTTTCCTGACGTTGCAATCGAGGTTCTTCGTCAGAAGGAGGTTTACGTTCCTGCAATCAACGACGTTGAGCGTCGTCATCTTGCCTATGAGAACGTAACTCCTATCCGCTGTACTGTGGACGAAATCCCAAGAGGCGACTGGCTGAAGGTGCTGATTGCATACGAGCCTGAAAAGATGGAGGCTCTTGTTGAGTTTACACAGGAAAATTGCAAAGAAAACGTGAATTGGGTTCGTTCTGAGCCTCATTATTATGAGATGCTGCCTGTGGGGGTAAGTAAGGCGTACGGCTTTGAGAGGCTTCTTGAGGCGACGGGGCTTGAAAAAACCTTTACGGTTGCAATGGGCGACTTTATGAATGATTACGAGATGATAAAGGCGGCGGATCTCGGCGTGGCGGTTGGCTCTGCTATTGACGAGGTGAAAAAGGCGGCTGATCTTGTGGTGTGCGATAACGACAGCGGAGCTTTGAGCGAGGTTGTTTCGTATCTTGAAAAGCTTTAAGGAGAAAAATTATGGTGCAGTCAAAGGGTTGGGATTGGAATGCCCAGAACGATGGAATCTGGCACGAGCCTTGCGAGGAGAGCTACTTTTTTGCCGAGCGCTGGAAGCGTGAGGGAAGAAGGACGGTTCTTGATCTGGGCTGTGGGCTTGGGAGACATTCGCTTCTGTTTGCAAAATACGGCTTTGAGGTAAGTGCGTGCGATATATCTGAGGTTGCGGTTGAACAGACGGCAAAGGAGGCGAAGACCTTGGGCTTTGATATAAAGACGACTCAGTGCGATATGCTTGAGCTTCCTTACGCTGATAATTCCTTTGACGCTTTGTTTTCGTTCCTCGTGATTTCTCATACGGACACAGAGGGCTTCAGAAAGGTTCTTTCTGAAATAAAGCGTGTTCTGAGTCCCGGCGGCTCCGTTTTTCTTACCCTTTGTGCAAAGGACACCTGGAGCTTTTGTGAAGCGGGGTTCCCCAAGCTTGACGAAAACACGGTGATAAAGGACAACGACGGTCCCGAAAAGGATGTGCCGCATTTTTACGTTGACCTTGACGACGTTATAAAATATTTTGGCGAGGATTTCACGATTAACTCAATCCGTCATATCGACAACTGCTACGCTCACGAAAGAATCCAGAACAGCAGACACTATTACATCTACGCTCAGCTCAAATAATTTCACAAACCACTTGAAATTTTACTCAATATTAGGTATTATTAAATAAGAACAACGCACAGGAGGTAAAAATGGACAGTACACTTAAAAAAGACCTTGAAATCAAGGCGTGCAAAGTCAGAATGGGCATTATCGAGGGCGTTTACAACGCAAAGTGCGGTCATCCGGGCGGCTCTCTTTCAATTGCTGACACATTGACTTATATTTATGAGATGAAGATGAACGTTGACCCTAAGAACCCCGCTATGGCAGACAGAGACAGACTCGTTCTTTCAAAGGGACATACCGCCCCGGCTCTTTATTCTGTTCTTGCAAATAAGGGCTTCTTCCCCCTTGACGACTTAAAGACTCTTCGTCACATCGACAGCTATCTTCAGGGACACCCTGTAATGAATAAAATTCCGGGCGTTGATATGAGTACAGGCTCGCTCGGTCAGGGAATTTCCGCCGCTTGCGGTATGGCTCTTTCAGCAAAGATTTCAAACGACACATATAAGGTTTACACTATCCTTGGCGACGGCGAAATCGAAGAAGGTCAGGTGTGGGAGGCGGCAATGTTCGCAGCTCACTATCAGCTTGATAATCTCGTTGCTGTAATTGATAACAACGGACTTCAGATTGACGGTAAAATCAAGGACGTAATGAGCCCGTATCCGATTGACGAAAAATTCAGAGCATTCGGTTGGCACGTTATTGTGATTGACGGTCATAACTTCGATGAAATCAATAAGGCGTTCGACGAGGCTGAAACGATTGCCAATCAGCCTGTTGCAATCATTCAGAAGAGCGTTAAGGGCAAGGGCGTAAGCTATATGGAAAACCAGGTTTCGTGGCACGGCGCAGCTCCTAACGAAGAACAGTACAATATTGCAATGGCAGAGCTTAAGGCACAGCTTGACGAGCTGACAAAGTAAGCGGAAAGGAAACAACAGATATGGAAAAGAAAGCAACCCGTGAAAGCTACGGCGAAGCACTCGTAATGCTCGCTGAAAAAAGACCTGACCTTGTTGTACTTGACGCTGACCTTGCGGCTGCAACAAAGACAGGAATATTCAAGAAGGCGTATCCCGACAGATTTTTCGACTGCGGTATCCAGGAAGCAAATATGATGGGCGTTGCGGCAGGACTTGCCTCAACAGGAAAGCTCGTTTTCGCAAGCACGTTCGCTATGTTTGCGGCAGGTCGTGCCTTTGAGGTAGTAAGAAACAGTATCGGTTACCCTAACCTCAACGTAAAAATCGGCGCAACACACGCAGGTATCTCAGTAGGCGAGGACGGCGCTTCTCACCAGTGCAACGAGGACATAGCCCTTATGAGAGCTATCCCGAATATGACGGTTATCAACCCCGCCGACGACGTTGAGGCTAAGGCGGCTGTTCTTGCAATGGCTGACTACGTAGGCCCGACCTATATGCGCTTTGGCAGACTTGCAGTTCCTGTGTTCAACGACGCGGCTACTTATAAGTTCGAGCTTGGAAAGGGTATAAAGCTCAGAGACGGTAAGGACATCACAATTATTGCAACAGGTCTTATGGTTGCAGAAGCAATCGAAGCAGGAAAGGCTCTTGCTGAACAGGGAATTGACGCAAGAATTATCAATATTCACACAATCAAGCCTATTGACCGTGACATTATCATTGAAGCGGCGAAGCAAACAGGCAAGATCATCACAGTTGAAGAGCACAGCGTAATCGGCGGTCTCGGAAGCGCTGTTGCTGACGTTGTAACAGAAACGGTTCCTGTTCCCGTTATCAAAATCGGCGTTCAGGACAAGTTCGGTCACAGCGGCCCGGCTGTCGCACTTCTCAAGGAATTCGGACTTTGCGCTGACAATATCGTTAAAACAGCCAAGGAAGCGCTTGGTAAGTAAGAATTCCCAAAAGATAAAAAGATTGAAGGCTCGGTTTATTCCGAGTCTTCTTTTTTATAGTGTGGCTTGGGGAGAACGCTCTTCGTAAGCGTGCTGTGCTTTTGCTTTTCGGCGTCGTTTTCTCCTTTTTATATCAGCTCTGAAATCAAGTCGCCTCGCTCTTGGCACCCACTCAGCCTTACGGCTTCGGGGTACGCCGAGCGAGGCGATGTCCTGGCGCCTTGCGCTTTGGGAGAGGCTTTGA
>JAZNST010000029.1:0-3624 GCA_045591405.1 Ruminiclostridium sp. | reverse complement strand
CGCTCCACTTCGTTCCGCTCCGTCTCAGCCTCGGCGCTCGCTCCGCCTCTCGCCTCTTCCTTACACCCCACAAAAAAACCACGTCCGCTTATGCAGACGTGGACAAATTTTTTGTCGTGGCTTTTCAGAAATGAAGCCTCTTTTTAAGCTCGTATTTCATATTTTTTCCTTCAAAAAGAAGAAGCGCCGCAATGGAAATCAGACTTACTCCAACGCAGATGGCAGACGGAATGATGAAGTTCAGCACACCTGTAAAAATAAAGACTATCGGCACGATTCCGTAGATTGCGTCTAAGGCAAAGTAGGTCAGATGCTCGCTTGCGGGGATTTTGAGGAACTTCGCAATCAGCATCATCGAAAACATCGAGGCAAGACAGGCGCAAGGAATTGCGTAGTCAAGCGACCAACGGTACCAGCCTGTTGCAAGGTCGGCAAGCACAAGAAAGCCTGAGATGAGAAAAAACTCAATCGTAACAGCCTTAAAAATATGGCTTCTGAAAAGAACAGCAAATAGCACCGTAACCCAAAGTCCGCCGATTGCCGCCGCCCCGAAAAGAAACCACCAGAACGAGAAGCGGAAGATAAGGTAGCAGATAAACCCTATTACAATCGTACAGATCGCACAAAAGCTTATAGTCTGAATAAGGCGGCCTCTGTTTACTCCCATAGGGGCAATAGGAGGATATGCTTCTTCTTCGGGTTCTCCCGTAAGCCCTCCTCCGCAAAGCGGACAGAAGCATCTGTCGCCCTTTATATTCACCTTGCATTTTCTACAATACAACATTTCTGTTATCCCTGCCTTCGATTATCTGATTTGCCGAAAGGGTAATATCAACTCCCATTTCAGAAAAGGCTCTGAAAAATTCCTTCTGAATTTCGGGGGATTTGAAGCACGAGGTAAAGCCGACCTGAAGCGTATCGGCAAACGAACACATAGTAAGCTGAAGCGTCAGAGTGCTTACAAAGAAGTGGAAGGAGCTTATATATTTTTCCATTTCCTTGGGAAGCACTACCTGTCCCATATTTGAGACGTTCGAGGTTGCTTTTTTGTCCATTCCCACTCTTGATACTCTGATGACGAAATCCTTTAGCACAAGAGGAGCGATTCTTATTGCAAAATTCTTTTCAAAAAAAGCGTAGCCCTGAATAACCGTGTGGAGATTTTCCTGCGTGAGCTGCTGTTCGAGCTGGCTTTTCGCACAGGCGATTATATCGTCAAGCTCGCCCGTTCCCTCTGAAAAATTATAGACCACGTTTGCAACCCCGAAGAAGTTTCTTGAGGTTTCAGACGGGAAAAATTTTCTCAGGTTTACGGGTACGCCGATTGCAAGAGGTAGCTTTTTTTGCTCAAGAGTCATCGTGTTTCCGATTGACTTTATGAACGTGGCAATCACAAGGTTTGTTATAGTTGTGTTGTGACTTTTGGCGAGCGCCTTTATTTTTTCAAGCGGCATCGTGGCGTCAAGAACCTGCATTGCGTCGTTTTCGATAATAGCACCCTTTATATTATACGCTTTTTTAACGGTATCAGCGCTAAGCTTTTCTTTCTTTGCGGGCTTTCCCTTACTGTAATAAACGCTGAAGGCGTCGGAGCCTTTCTCGTGAGTAGAGGAAATATCTTCAAGATACGGCGTTTGCTCAAATTCGCCCTCGTGCACGAGCATAAGGTAATTATAGACAATCTGCCGCAAGAACGAGAGAGCGCCCGTTCCGTCGGAAAGAGCGTGGAAAACCTCAAGATGAATCCTGTTCTTGTTATAGGTCACTTCAAAGAGAAGCTCACGCCTGTTAGTCAGATAGAGCACGTCGCAGACGGATTTATATTCCTTTTTTACTATCGGTCGCAAATCGCACTGCTCAAGATAATACCAGAAAAAGCCTCTTCTCATAACACATCTGAACGCAGGGTAGTCGTTTATTGCGTCGTCAACGGCAAGCTGAAGCTCGGCGGGCTTTACGTCCTCTTTAAGAGTACAGGTGAATCTGAAAACTCTTGTGTCTGATTTTTTGACGGTTGCAGGAAAGGCTCTTGCTGAATTATCAAGGCTTCTCCACTCGTTATTTGTCATAATAAATCCTCAAAATATCCCTTATAATTTATGGTGTGCTTGCTTTTGGGGAAAAGCTCCTTGTGAAGCTCAACAAAGTAGTCGTCGGTCATACTTGCGATAAAATCGCTGACGATAAGGTGCTTATTTTCGTCCTCATAATCGGTTGCGCCGTAATATTGCGTCTGCTTTTTCACAAAATCAATATGATGCTTATAAATAACGCTGTTCTTGTCTGCTCTTTCGAGCTGACTCAAAAGCTCGTCATAAAGCTCAAAGAACATCGGTCTTATCGTTTCGTCAAACACCTTTACGGTCTGAGGGTTTTTATAAATATAGCTGTAATTTTCCTTCTTTGCCGTTTTAAGCTCGCAAAAGGCGTTCTCGCTCAGAAGAATATAGTCCTTTCCATAGCTGTTTTCGATTATGTCAACGGTGAGATTATTTATAATTGCGGCGTTTTCCGTGCCGATCTCCGCTGCGCTAAAGCTCACGTCGTCAGGGAGCATACGGGCGGTTCTTGCGTCCTGTCGGTCCTTTCCGAGATAGGCTATCATATCGCAGATTCTCACAACACAGCCCTCAAGCGTACAGGGAATGAGTCTTTCGATTGCGCTTTTATCGGTATAACATTCACCAAGCTTTCGGTCAAATTCCTCAAAGCTATCCAACTCACACGGACGATACTCCTTCATCTCAAACTCTCCGTTATGGCAAAGGATTCCGTCGAGCGTCTGAAGGCTTACGTTTCTTCTGAAAACACGGTCAATGACTCTTGCGCTCTGGACGTTATGGTTAAAGAAAAGTCCCGCCTTTTCACAGAGAATTTCATTCAGATAGCGCTCTCCTGCGTGGCCCAAAGGAGTGTGACCTATATCGTGCCCAAGGGCGATCGCTTCAATCAGGTCGTTATTAAGCCCAAGCACCGAGCCTATATTTCTTGCAATTCTTGACACGAGCTGAACGTGAAGGGAGCGCCTTGAAAGGTCGTCGTTATTATAAAAGGAAAAAACCTGAGTTTTATCGGCGTAGCGGTTATAAAGCGGCAGGTGCATAATCTTTTCAATATCACGCACGAAGGACGGTCTCCACAGCGTGCTTCTGTCGCTGTGATTTACTCGCCGCACGGCGTTTTCGTTCTTAAAGGCGTAGGGATTTTTTACCCCGTCTTTTCTGTCCTGCTCAATTTTTTGAACAAGCTCGTCGTCGAGCTTTTTATATTTAAGGCTCACAGCGTCCCTCCGTTCTTTTTTGCTTTTCACAGATAATTATAACCTATTTTTCGCATATTTGCAACACTTTCCGAGGATACTAGCTCAAAGCGGCGTTTCTTTTTGCAGTCGCTTTCTTAAATCGTGCGTCCGCCTTT
Organism: Ruminiclostridium sp.; assembly: GCA_045591405.1. Lineage (GTDB taxonomy): Bacteria > Bacillota > Clostridia > Oscillospirales > Ruminococcaceae > Ruminiclostridium_E. The sequence continues at coordinate 207 of JAZNST010000029.1, read as the reverse complement.
TTTCTCCGCACGCACAGGGCGCAGCCAAGTCGGATCGTAGCCATGTCGTTCTGTGGGCCAAGGAGTTGAATCTATCAATTGTCTTCCTAAGACCGCTTGGCCTCCGACTTCTTTCCGAGGATACTAGCACAAAGCGGCGTTTCTTTTTGCAGTCGCTTTCTTAAATCGTGCGTCCGCCTTTTTTCTCCGCACGCACAGGGCGCAGCC
>JAZNST010000028.1:0-5507 GCA_045591405.1 Ruminiclostridium sp. | reverse complement strand
CTATGGCGCGGGGGGCGGCGTGCCCCCCCCCCTCCCCTCCCGCGGCAGGCGGCGGGGGCTGCGCCCGGTTTCACTTGTATATGCCGTTTTCCTCAGACGAAAACGGTTCTTGTGTCGCTAAAAAACCTTTGCCACGCTTTTTGTGCTGACAAAGGTTTTTCTGTACTTTTTATGCGTTTTGGTGCTCTGAAAGCTTTTCCTCCCACAAGAGCCAAGCCTCGTGGTTCTTGGGGCGGAATTCTCTTATCATCTTGTTTTCCTGAATGGATTTTCTCGCCTTTTCTATGCTTTCCTCTGCGCCAAGGGCTATAAACGAGGACATAGCGTTTCCGATTGCAGTAGCTTCTGCGGGGCCGGCGTTGACCTCTCGTCCCGTAGCGTCAGCGGTAAGCTGACAAATAAGGCTGTCCTTTGAGCCGCCACCTATAATATAGATGGTCGGGTAGGTTTTTCCCGTGAGCTTTTCTATTTCTCTGAGCGTTCTTGCGAACTCATGAGCAAGACTCTCATAAATAATTCTCAGCATAGAGGAAATTGTCTTGGGTACGGTCTGACCTGTCTGTCTGCAATACGCCGCAATTTTTTCGGGCATTTCGCCGGGGCGGAAGAAAAGGTCGTCGTTGGGGTTTATGTGGGCGGTGAATTTCTGACCGCTTTTTGCGAACGCTTCAAGGTCGGCAAAGGTGAACATCTCGCCCTTTGTCTGATAATAGCGCTGAAATTCCTGAATCAGCCACGTTCCCATAATGTTTTTAAGGAACATCGTCCTTGCGCCGTAAGCGCCCTCGTTGGTAATTCCCGCCTTCATTGCCGCTTCGTCAGAAAGACATTCGCCTCTTTCCGTTCCAAAAAGCGCCCACGTTCCAAGGCTTATGAAAGCGAAATCCTCCTCCGCTGTCGGAACGGCAACAAGCGCTGACGCCGTATCGTGCGACGGGGCGGCGATAACGGGAACCTTTGCGGTTGAGAAGTCGCCCTTGAGGTAGCCGTAGATTTCGCCCGGATGAATTATCGGGCAGAAGATTCCGTCAGGTAATCCCAGCCTTCCGATAAGCTCAAGGTCCCAGTTCTTTGTTTTGGGGTTAATAAGACCTGTTGTGGTTGCCTCGGTATATTCGGTTTTCATCTCGCCTGTCAGATAATAGCTGATGAGGTCAGGCATCATAAGCATCTTCTTTGCCTTTTTGAGCAATTCGGGCTTATTCTTCTTAATTGAATAGAGCTGATAAATCGTGTTGATTTCTGCGCTCTTTATACCTGTGCGGGAATAAAGCTCTTTTTCGGAGATAATTCCGAAAACCTCAGCCTCCATTCCCTTTGTGCGCTCGTCACGGTAGCACACAGGCTTCTGAACGAAGTCTCCCTTTGAGTCAACAAGGGCAAAGTCAACTCCCCAGGTGTCTATGGAAACGGCGTCGTAACCGTATTTATGCGCCTTTTCCATTGCCCTTGAAACTTCCTTAAAGATTTCGTCAATGTCCCAGCACAGAGTTCCGTTATCATTTATAGGGGCATTTTTGAAGCGATGTATTTCAACTGAATTAAAAAGCTTATCGGCGTTATATGAACAGAGGATTGCTCTGCCCGACGAAGCGCCGAAATCAAATACCAGAACCTTTGTCATAATCTACTCCGTTCAGCTTAATATTTCTTGTATCCCGGATGCTTGATGGGGAATGCCTTTGCTATTTCGCAACATTCGTCAATCTTTTCTCTTGAAAGCTCCTTTGCTCCGCCGAGCTGTCTTGCGACGAGGCTGACCTTTGCAAAATGCTCAAGCGTTTCCATACGGTAATAAGCCTGTGTAATATCAACGCCGACAGTAACAGCGCCGTGATTTTCCATAAGAATTGTGTCGTGGTCTTTAAGGAAGGGGATTATACTGTCCGCAACGCCCTGTGAGCCTGGGGTGTCATACGGTGCAATCGGAACGCTTCCGAGGAAGATAATAGCTTCGGGCATTGTGTATTCGTCAAGGGGAATATGTGCAATAGCAAAGCCTGTTGCAGTAGGCGGGTGAGCGTGAACAACGGCTCTTATATCGGGGCGTTCTTCATAGCAGCGAAGGTGAAGCTTAAACTCAGATGAGGGCTTATAGCCTTCGGGGCAATGGATAACCTCGTTTTTTCCGTTCATAAGTATGAGCATTTCGGGCTTTAAGATACGCTTGCTTGTTCCTGTTGGCGTAGCAAGGTATAAATCCTCGTCAATTTTTACGCTGATGTTGCCGTCGTTAGCCGCAACGAAGCCAAGCTGCCACAGGTTATGACCAACCTCGCAAATCGCCTCGCGGGCTTCTTTTTCTGTCATTGCCATAAAATTTTCTCCTTTGGGAAATATTTTCAGATTAATTGGAATATAATGGGATATCGTTTTCATTTAACATTTTACCACTTTATCAGCGTTTTGTCCATACATTTTTTGTGAGGCAGGGAGGGTTTTATGATGGGGCGTTGCTTTCCGTTTAAGCCTGTTGAGCTTTCGTACGGTTTTTTTGAGCTTGAGCCGATAATTTCGGGGGTTCAGCTTGAGACTCATTACCGTGAGCATTACGTTAACTATATTAATAAGCTCAACGCCGAGCTTAAAAAGCATCCTGAAATTTGTCACTTTTCTTTGACAAGGCTTCTGCTTGATTCGGGGAACGTTCCTGCTGATATAAGGCGGAGCGTTCTTCTCAACGCAGGAGGAGTATTCAATCACGAAATTTATTTTTCGGGCGTCGCTGCGAGCACGGAAAAAATATCTCATCGTCTTTTTCATAAAATCGAACGAACCTTCGGGTCGCTCGAAAAATGCGGTCAGCTTATTTTTGATTGCTCGGCGGCGGTCGTGGGTTCGGGGTACGGCGCTCTTGTCTCAGACAGGCGAGGCAGACTTAAAATAACGTCGTTTGAAAATCAATCGACGGATTATCTCAAAAATTACTGTCCGATTTTGCTTGTTGACGTGTGGGAGCACGCCTACTATATTCAGTTCGGCGCTGACCGTCTGAGCTATCTCAGGTCGTGGCTCAAGCTCATAAACTGGGACTTTGCCGAACAGATGTACGAAAGGGCGATTTGTCTTAAATAGGCTTCAGAAGCGGCTTTACGGATTTCGGGATTTTTCGTTTGATTTTTCGCTTTTGCGACACGAATAAAAATTGGCGTGATTTTTCCCGTGATGACGTTATTTTTTTACCCTCACGAAGATAACCAAAAGCTTTGTTTATGCGGATTTGTGGGTTTTTGGCGTGATTTTTTCCGAGCACTCGGCGGCTTTTCACCTGATTTTTCCTTGCGACATAATACACGCTCAAGCGATTATTTTCGCCCTGTTTTTCGTCACCCGATTTTATACAAACTGTAATCTTGTCTTTTGTTTCGCCTTGGAGGAAAACGCACAGACGGCGATTTAATGCACTTTTACGACTTTTTACGAAATATAGTCCCTTTTTCCGACCGTTGTCGCCTGTCCAAAAAAAGAGGGGCTTTTTCGTCTGAATCGGCGGTTTTTCGGGGAAGTTTACTAGTTTACCTAAATAACTGTTTTCTAGTTTTATTTCACTTTATCTCCTTAACTTGTTTCAGTCCGTTTTCTTACCCCGCAACCGCAGGTTGCAAATTTTTTACAGTTTGGATTTTTAATCAAAAAGAGGGCGGTTTGAATTTTTTGGAGCCAAAATCGGACGGTTTCGCCCCAATTTGAAAAAATAACGTCATCTTATTTTTTCACAGGTCAGATTTTGAGAAAAAGGCTCGAAATTGCCAAAAAAATCGTGAAAAAACGCTCAAAACCCGATGAAAAAGAGCGTCGCCTTATTTGTTTTCAACATCCAAGGCCCTTTTCAAAATCAGCAGATGCGCTGTTTATGGTGGTTTGGGGAGATTGCTCGAAAAAGACTAAGGTGAAAAAAGAGCGTCGTCCTATTTTTTGCCGTTTTTTTCCACAATTTCTAAAAAATTGACGTCATCTTATTTTTTTCGCCACAACCCGTCGCAAAAAATAACGTCGTCTTATTTTTTGGAATCTACCCGAAACCTCCCCTCTTGTCATAAGAAACGCCCCCGACGAATAGTGTTTTCGTAGGAGGCGGTTTTTATGATGAAGTGGATTTTCAGCGGCCTTATTTTGCTGTCGGTTGTCTTTGCCATAGCACGAGGCGACGCTCAGAGCGTCTCAGACGCCGCGCTCAGCTCCTGCGCTCAGGCGGTGAGCCTGACGATTACCCTTTCGGGTGCTATCTGCCTTTGGAGTGCTATTATGCGTGTTGCACAGAAATCGGGCCTTTCAGCCGCCCTCTCAAAAATAATGTCGCCGCTTCTGAGAAAGCTCTTTAAGGGTGTTGCAAAGGGGAGCCTTGCGCTCGAATATATTTCCCTTAACCTTACCGCAAACCTCCTTGGGCTCGGTAACGCTTCGACGCCGCTTGGAATTGCCGCTATGAAAGAGCTTGAAAAGCTCGACGGCGAAAGCGAGACGGCAAGCGATAATATGATTTTGCTCGTGGTACTCAACACAGCGAGCCTTCAGCTTATCCCTACGACCGTTGCCGCCATAAGACTCAAAAACGGCTCTGCTGACCCGATGGAAATTCTTCCCTGCGTGTGGGTAGTCTCGGTTATTTGTGTTGTGCTGACGGTAACTGCCGCCAAAATTTTAGCGAGGGTAAAAAGAAAATGAATATAGGTAGCCTTGCAGTTCCCGTTATTTTCGCCTTTGTCTGCGTTTTCGGGCTTATAAAGAAAATAGACGTTTTCGCTGAATTTACCGAGGGGGCAAGGGACGGCCTCAGAACTGTCCGTGATATTTTCCCCTCGCTTTTTGCGCTCGTCGTTTCGGTAGGAATGTTCTCAGCGTGCGGAGGTGCTGAGCTTATCTCTCAGCTTGTGCGCCCTGTGACCGATTTTTTCGGCTTTCCTCCCGAATGTACTCCGCTTGTGATTTTGCGCCCGTTCTCAGGAAGCGGCTCAATTGCAATTTTTGAGAGGATAGTGGGAGAAAACGGCGCTGACAGCTTTGCGGGACGGGTTGCGGCGGTTATTCTCGGAAGCAGTGAGACAACTTTTTACACAATCGCCGTGTACTTTGCCGCCACTAAGGTTAAAAAAATCCGATACGCCGTTGCCGCCGCACTTGTGGGCGATCTTACGGGCTGGATTCTCAGCGGCTTTGCTGTGAGGTTTTTCTTGGCGTAAACGGATAAATTAAATCGGAGCAGGGGACTGCTCCTTTTTTGTTGGGGCGCAGCCCCCTGAGCTTTGCCCAAGGCAAAGCTCAGGAGACGGGCGGCGAAGCCGCACGGCTGAGCCTGAGCCGAAGGCGAGGGCGAGGGCTGCGCCCTGTGCCTGTGATAAGCGAAGGGGCGCTCAGAGCGGAAGGCCCCCAAGCATCGCCAAGCTCGGCGTACCCCGAAGCTAAGCGGCGAGGCGGCGCGGGGCGACGGCGAGCCGTGAGGCTGAGTGGGTGCCAAGAGCGAGGCGACTCGATTTCGGGACGGATATAAAAATAAGAGAAAACTTTTG
>JAZNST010000027.1:0-8573 GCA_045591405.1 Ruminiclostridium sp. | reverse complement strand
CCTGTGCCGCTAAAGCGGCAGAGGGGACGGAGCTTTCACACCTGACGGTGCCTATGTCCGAGCTGCGTTGCGGGCAAAGGAGCCTTCAGGCAGATTTTTTGAGAATCTTCGGCTCCTGTGCGGCAACGACCTTCTTGGTCTGAGTAGCCGTCTTTTTCTTTTCGTCGCACATTCTTGAAAGCTTGTCATAAATCCCTACAACGCCGATTGAGCCGATAAAAGCAAATAAAAATATAATTTCCATACTTACCTCCTTTTTACGCCGTCCTTTCTCTTACAAGCTTATTATAGCACGGGTTAAGGGAAATAAAACGGACAGAAAAAAGAGATGTGAAAAAATCAGATAAACGCATTACAAAAGGAAATCCCGACGAAGCAAAGTCTCCGTCGGGATTAAATTATTCACATTTTTCAACTATGATTGAGGCAATCTTTGAAAGCGGCGCCTGAGTCTGAACTGCGCCGATATTATACGCAACCATCGGCATACCGTAAACTACGCTCGATTCCTTATCCTGACCGATAGTCTGTGCGCCGGCGGCTCTCATCATCTTGAGCTTTTCAGCGCCGTCACTTCCCATACCCGTAAGGATAACGCCGATTGCGTTTTTTCCTGCGTGTTCGGCGACGCTCTCGAAAAGTGCGTCAACCGACGGGCAATGTCCCGACACCTTTTCTCCGGGTGTGCAGTTAACGTAATAGCCCTCGGAATCTTTTCTGAGTCTCATGTGCGCTCCGCCCGCCGCAATAAGCACCTGACCTTGCTTTACGCGGTCACCGCTTTTCGCTTCCTTGACGGACATTTTACAGTTTCTGTTAAGGCGCTCTGAGAACATCTTTGTGAATCCCGCCGGCATGTGCTGAACAACAACGATTCCCGGTGTGTTTTCGGGAAGCTCCTGAAGCACCGTCTGTAACGCCTCTGTTCCGCCTGTGCTTGCTCCGATTGCAATAACCGTATTTTTTCCCTTGATTGGGTTTATGCGGCTTCCTGAGAGGGTTTTAGCGGCGGCAATAGCAGAAATCGGCTTTTTAACCTTCGCTACTGACGCTACCTTCACCATACTGCAAAGCTTGGCGGCAAATGCGTCCATATCGGCAGGCGATTTGATTGTCGGCTTATTTACAAAGTCAACCGCACCTGCGTTAAGCGCTTCGAAGGCGCTTGTCGGTGTTGCCGTAACAACTACTGTGGGAATAGCTCTCTTTGGAATAATCTTTTTGAGAAACTCAATTCCGTTTACCTTTGGCATTTCGACGTCGAGCGTTACTACGTCGGGATTAAGCTCTTCAATCTTTTTTTCTGCGTCAAAAGCGTCAACTGCTTTTCCGACAATTTCGATAGTCTTATCCTTTGCCATCAGGCGACCGAGCTGTTCTCTGAAAAGCAACGAGTCGTCAACTATTAAAACCTTGATTGGCATTTCTATCTCCTTTAGAGTGGTTTCCTGTAAATTGCAGGCTTTACATACTCATAATTGGTAGTTTCGCGTGGGATACTCTCTGCGTGACCGATAAACAGGTAACCGCCCGGTGCAAGCACGTCGTAAAAGCGTCTTACAAGGTCGATTTTTGTAGGGTTATCAAAATAAATCATTACGTTTCTGCAGAAGATGATATCGTAAGGCACGGCGGGTTTTGGAATTGGCTTCATCAGATTGAAGGCACGGAAGTTGACCTTTCGTCTGATTTCGGGCTTAACCTGGAAGCACTCGTTACCAACGTCGGTAAAGTATTTTCTCTTCCACGTTGCAGGCAGAGCCTTCATTGAGCTTTCGTGGTAGATACCTTCCTTTGCCTTAGTGAGAACCTTATCAGAAATATCTGAAGCGTAAATCGTGGTGTCCCACAGCGGAGCCTGAGCTCCGAGGAATTCAAGCATCTGCATCTGGTTGGTATACGGCTCTTCTCCGCTTGAACAGCCCGCACTCCACATATTTATATATTTTCTTGGGCGCTTGAGAGAGGTTATGTAAGGTAAAAACTCCTTAACCATAAAGTCATAGTGCTCAGGTTCACGCATAAAGTAGGTGTGGTTTGTCGTAAGCTTATTAAGCAGGTAAACAATTTCTGTTCCCGTGCGGTCCTTATATACGGTCTCAAGATAGTCGCTGTAAGTCTTACAGCCACGCTTCTGAAGCTCCATATTGAGTCGGCCTTCAATAAGAATACGCTTTTGTGAAAGATTAATTCCGTACTCCCTATGCATAAACTCTACAAGTTTGTTGAATTCAGCGTCGGTTATCTTTATCTTAAGCACTTAAAATCACCTCAAACTTATTCCTCAATAATCTGTGTAAAATCAGAATCAAAGAGAAGCTTCTGAATATCAAGGACAAGCTTGATTCCATCGGGCATCTCAAGAATGTACTGAATAAAGCGGTTGATGTTGACCTGTTCGAGTGCGGGAATATCAGCCTGCTGCTTTCTCTGAACAGGAAGCACGTCAAGCACCTCGTCTACGATTACGCCAACGGACACGCCGTTGTGCTCAATAATGATAGTACATGTGCGCTCGTCAAACTCAATTTCCTCTACCCCAAAGCGTGACCTGATATTTACAACAGGCACAATCTTACTTCTGACGTTTGTAACACCCTTGAGGTAGTATGGAGTTCCGGGAACCGCAGTTACACGGGGAACGCCGAGGATTTCTATTACGCAGTCAATTTCAATTCCATAAACCTTTTCGCCGACACGGAAGGTAAGAACCTTTGTAAACTCTCTTTCGTTTTCGGCAGTAGCGGCTTTTATTCTGTCATTGATTACCTGCTGTTCTTCCATTGCTTTTTCGATTTCGTTCATATCAATAATCCTTTCCGTTATTTAGGACGCTTACTGCTTTTTGATGACGTTGTTGACATCGACAATCAAGCTGATTGTGCCGTCGCCCATAATAGAGCAGCCGGAAAGTCCTCTTGACTTGAGGTCATACTGTGCAACATACTGTGGGAAAGGCTTAACGACAATCTGCTGCTCGCCGATAAGTCTGTCTGCAAAAAGACATACGCTCTTTCCGTCGGATTCAACGAGCATAAGGATACCCTTTTCAATGTCAGTTTCGCCTGTTGACATTTCAAACTTTTCACGCATACGGATAATCGGGTAGCAGGTTCCTCTGAGCATAATCATCTCGTTTCCGTTTGTATCGGTAAGAATCTGTTCCTGGGTTACCTTCATCGACTGCTTGATAGTTGAAATGGGAACGGTGAAGATTGTATCGCCGACCTTGATTTCCATACCGTCGATAATTGCAAGAGTAAGAGGAATCTTGATGATAAAGGTTGTTCCCTTGCCCCTTACGCTTTCAAGGCTAAGACTTCCGCCCGACTTTTCGATATTTTTCTTTACAACGTCCATTCCTACGCCTCTGCCGCTGAACTCTGTTACCTCAGAGTTTGTGGAGAAACCGGGGAGAAGAATCATCGAATTTATTTCACGGTCGGAGTATTCGCTTGCGGGCTTTGTGAGAAGTCCCTGTGCTTCAGCCTTTGCGAGTACCTTTTCTGTGTTGATACCTGCGCCGTCGTCGGCAATAGTAATTATAATCTCACCCGAAGCGTTCATAGCTGAAAGGGTGATAGTGCCCTTTTCGGGCTTTCCTGCGGCAACACGGTCCTCGACGTTCTTTTCGATGCCGTGATCCATGCAGTTTCTTACAAGGTGCATAAGAGGATCGTTGAGGTTATCTACGATTGACTTATCAACCTCTGTTTGATCGCCCTCGATTACAAGGTCAACGTCCTTATTGAGCTTTATTCTCATATCACGGACGATTCTGTTCATCTTCTGGAACGAGCCTGTAAGAGGCACCATTCTGATTGACATTACAGTATCCTGAAGCTCGTCGGTAAGCTTTCTGAGCTCACGGGCGGCCTTTGAGAAGCTTTCAAGGTTGAGCCCTTCAAGCTCAGGGTTTGAAATTACCATAGACTCAGTCGTGATAATTTCGCCGACAATATCGTGAAGCTGGTCAAGCTTTGCAAGGTTTACGCTGATAAGGCTCTGTTTTCCCGTTGAAGCCTGTGCTGAAGGTGTAGCAGAAGCAGGAGCAGCAGGCGCCTTCGCAGCCGCAGGCTTAGCTGCAGCGGGAGCTTCTTCCTTTACCTCCTCAGCCTTCTGTGGAGCCGCCTCAGCCTGTGCCGCAGCTTCCTTAACAGGCTCAGCCTTCTTGCTCATTCCTCTCATAACCTCGTAGGAATCAAGGTTTACGGATTCTTCGATAAGCTTTGTAACAGCGCCTTCAAGCTCAGCGTCAACAGTAATGAGGAAGCCCTCCTCCTGTAACTGCTGACAGCAACCGCTGTTTGTTTCTACGTCGTCGGGAACGAAGCTCTTAACTTCGTATTCCTCTCTTATTCTGTTAATAAGCAGGAACGCACGGAGGTTTTCCATCTTGCAGTCCTGTTCGAAGAAAACTCTGATTGTAACGCATCCGTCGGGAATATCAAGGAAGCCTTCGGGAGTTGTATCAACAGGAATATCCTCTGCAACTGCGTCCTCTGCCGAAGCGTCGTCCGATTCAGCGGAATCAAGCTCGCCCTTGAGCACAAGAGCGCCCTTTTCAAGCTTTTCAATCATTTCTGAGAAATCGGTAGGATCGTAGTCATCGTTGCTTCTGATTTCCTCGATTTCAGCCTTAAAGAGGTCGGACATCTGGAAAACTATGTCATAAACGAAGCCGATATCCTTCATCTTCGCAGGGTCTTCGCGGATAATAAAGAACATATCCTCGCCCTTATGTGCGAGCTTCTGAAGATTCTCAAAGCCCATCATTGCAGACGAACCCTTGACAGTATGCATTATACGGAAAATCTCGTTAATATCATCGTCTGTAAATTCGTTTGCCTGCTCGGTTCTGAGCAGTATTTCATCCAATTGGTCAAGCAGAGTACCCGTTTCAAACAGGTACATATCTACCATTCCTTCCATTCCCGGTTCAACCTTTGCCATAGCGTTAGCCCATCCCTTCATAAGATTTTTATGTTTTTTCGGTTGTATTTTACTAAAAGATATGTTAATATGGTAATAGAAATTTTCTAAAAAGGAGTGATTTTCGTGCCGTCTATTCCTCAGATCACAGGCCCGCTTCAGGGCGGAGGAAAAAGCGTTGGAACAGCCGTTTCGGGTAACCCGAACAACGCTGAGCCGTTTAGTCTGAACGGTGTTGAAGCCACGCCTCAGATAACAGGCGCAGGGGTTTCGGGAAACTCGTCGTCAGGTACCGCTTCGGCGGGCGAAAATATGGGGGCGGCGATTGCCCCTAAAATCAAAGACCCCGCAATGGCGGTTGAAACGCTCCGTGACGTTATAAATCAAGAAATTCTCGAAACAGCCAGAATCAACGGCTATACCGAGCTTGAGGGCGAAATAAACGACCTGAGTAAAGCTCTTTATCTCAGCTCAGGCTCTCTTGCCGACGAGATGATAAGGCAAGAAAGCGACAGCACTTCATTTTCGGGAAACCGTTTCTTCGACATTCTCAGAGCCCTCTGTAAATCGGGGAACGAGGAGACGAAGGAGCTTGTTGCAAGCGTTTTGAAGGCAATCAACAATCTCAGCTCTCAAAACGATATAATCAAGGCAATCGGCTCTAACGTGAGGTTTCTCTCGAACTATTACGGGAAGAACACCACGCTTGCCAAAAGCTTTTCTCAGCTTGCCGAGCTATGGGCAAGTCCCGACGCAAAGCAGAATTTTGAAGCGCTTAAAAATCAGACGACCGCACTTTTGAAGACAGCGTCCGAAAGCCTTCAGAACGACGAGAGAACAGCAACGCTTATCCCTCTTATCGTACATAACCTCTCACGCTATAACACCAACGGCTATATGCTAAAGGACGCATTCACAGCGCTTTTATCACAGGTTCCGTCGAACTCGGCGAGAGAACAGCTTCAGTCGGCCTTCGAAGAAATTGTAAGCAATTTGTCCGAAAACGGTGATAATGCTTTTACTAATTATACAATAAATGACAAAATTAATCAAGAGCAAAATCCAAAAATTAGTGAAAGTATCAAAAAGTTTAACCTGATTTCTTATCTTGCCGATAAGTTCAGCGATAAAAATTACCTCTCTGCGACAAATCTTTCCGAAAATCTCCTCGATGCGACAGCCACGAGTGTGCTTCTTGGAAAAACAAGCGGCACAGACGCACTCAAAACGCTTATTATAGCGCTCTTCCCAAGGGAAACGGCTGAGCTTGCCGCTTCGTATGAGAACGGCGCAAACGGCTCGCTGTTCGGAATGCAGGAAGCCGAGGAAGCGTTTGAGCTTGTTTCGTCGGCAACACAGCAGATTGACGAGCTTGCAAGCATAAAGGAAGCGGTTGAGCTTGTAAACGGCATTCTTTCAAAAATGCCCGACGTTTCTCAGCGTGGAAAATTCTTTGAAACGATACAGGAAATTATTACCCAGATGGCTCAGAACGACGAGCTTCCTCTTGAAAAACCTCTTTACGAGCAAGAGCAAATTACAAACGAAACAGCCCCGAAAACGACTATGGAGGCGCTCACCTCGTTTATCGAAAAAAATATTGACCATCCTGCAATAAAGGGCGTCGATAACTTCAACGCTTCAAACCTTCTTCAGAGTATGCTTAATGCTCCGGGTGTGTTTACTCCGTTGGCGCATTTCGTGGTTCCGCTTCAGATTGAAGACACAAGAGCCTTTGGCGAGGTCTGGGTTGACAGCGACGCTGAGGGAAGCTCAGAAAGCGGCGGCGCAAAACAGCATCATCTGTTCCTTACCTTTGACGTTGAGGCAATAGGCAGATTTGAAGTCAACGCTTATCAGAGCGATTCGACGCTGAGTCTTTCCGTGCTTTATCCTCAAAGCTATGAAGAAAAGGTACAGCCGCTTACGAAAAAAATAACTCAGATAGCGGCGGGACTGGGCTATAACACAAAAGAATTTAAGACCGGCGTGCTTATAAAGCCGCACACTCTCACAGAGGTATTCCCAAGAATAAACGATAACAGGAGGACCTTCAATGTCAAAGCGTAAGCCTTACGGCAAATCGGCAGCAGCGGCTCTCAAATATAATCCCGACTCGAACTACGCTCCCATAGTCGTTGCGGCGGGAATGGGCGAAATTGCCAAAAAAATCGTAAGCATAGCCGACGACAACGGCGTTCCTATTTACCGTGACGACAGTGCGGCGGCGCTTCTGGTTATGCTCAACGCAGGCGAGCATATTCCGCCTGAGCTTTATCAGGTGATTGCGGCGATATACGCTCAGGTTGTCCTCGACTCAAACGAAATCAAAAAAAGGAAAGAGCTTTAATGGTATCACTTCTTCTTGCAATAATTTATCTTTCTTTCATAAGTCTTGGGCTTCCCGACTCGGTTCTTGGCTCGGCGTGGCCGCTGATTCACGTTGATTTCGGCGTTCCCGTTTCTTATATGGGAATCATCTCAATGATTATCGCCGGCTCTACGATTGTTTCAACCTTCTTTTCAGGCGTTGCCTCACGAAAGATAGGAACAGGGCTTACAACCGCTTTCAGCGTTGCGCTGACGGCGGCGGCTCTTTTTGGCTTCTCGCTGAGTAACTCTCTGATCGTAACTTGCATTATCGCTGTTCCCTATGGGCTTGGGGCGGGTGCGGTTGACGCTTCGCTTAACAGCTACGTTGCCGCACACTTTTCGTCAAGACATATGAGCTGGCTTCACTGCTTCTGGGGTGTGGGTGCTTCAATCAGCCCTTATATAATGGGGGCGTGTCTTACAGGAGGGCTTGGCTGGCGTGGCGGCTATACCGTTATTTCTGTCGTTCAGGTCGTTCTTTCGGCGATTATTTTTTTAAGTATTCCTATTTGGAAAAAGCATAAGGCGGCTATGAAAACAGAGGACGCTCCGCAAGAAAAAAGGGTAGGTCTTTTCGCGGCACTCAAAATAAAAGGCGTCGTACTTGTGTTGATTGCGTTTTTTGCGTATTGCGCTATTGAAACTACACTTGGTCTTTGGGCAAGCACGTATCTCGTTAAAGCCAAGGGGATTTCAGAAGAAACGGCGGCAACCTTTGCTTCTCTTTTTTACCTCGGAATCACCGCAGGGCGCTTTGTTTGCGGATTTTTCTCGGAAAAGCTCGGCGACAGGCTCCTTATACGACTTGGGATCGGGGTTCTCACTCTTGGCGGAGTTATGATAATCTCTCCGTTTGGCAATGACGTTATTGCTCTTGCGGGCCTTGTGGTAGCGGGGGTTGGCTGTGCTCCGATTTACCCCTCGATTATCCACTCGACGCCATCAAGCTTTGGAAAGGAAAACGCTGACGTAATTATCGGTATTCAGATGGCAAGCGCATATATCGGCTCTACCTTTATGCCTCCTCTTTACGGTATTCTTTCAACTCACATTTCTCCGGGGCTTCTTCCGATCTGGGTTTTCGTATTCACAGCGCTTATGCTTCTTATGCTTGAGGTGACGAACAGGCTTATCAAAACAAAAAATTCATAGCAAAAAGGCAGGAGACTTCTCCTGTCTTTTCTTGTTATAAAGGCGCACATAATTCAACGCACACGGGGCGCAGCCCGCTTTTTTGCTCCTTCGGAGCAAAAAAGCCGCGCCGACGG
>JAZNST010000026.1:0-26150 GCA_045591405.1 Ruminiclostridium sp. | reverse complement strand
CAAGCGAAGCGCAGGGAGGGTGTTAAAAGCCGCTGTGTGCTTCAAAAGAAAAGGCGCCGCTGAAAATCGGCGGCGCCTTCGTTATTTAGATTTTATACTGCTCCATTTCGCTTATGAGAAGCTTATCAACAAGAGCGTCGGTTTTAATACCGTTTTCGAGGTATTCCTCGGAAAAAATCTTTCCGTTTATACGGATTTTTGCGCTGAGATTTCCCTTGTCATACGGGATAAGGAGCGTCATTCTCTTTGAGCTTTCGGGTAAATTCTTTGCAATCGCAAGAAGCAGACGGTCAAAGCCCTCTCCCGATTTTGCGCTTATTTTTACCGTTGTGTCGTCTTCGGGGATTTCGTTCTCCAAAAGGTCACACTTATTAAGCACGTTGATAACGGGGATTTCGCCACAGCCAAGCTCAGCGAGAATTTCCTGAGTTGTCCTTACCTTGTCAGAGGCTTCGGGGTCAGAAACGTCGCTCACGTGTAAGATTATATCTGCGCTTGCGGCTTCTTCAAGAGTTGACTTAAAGGCTTCGACGAGATGATGCGGTAATCGGCGGATAAGCCCTACCGTGTCAACAAGAAGAACGCTTCTTCCGTCGGGAAGCTCAACTGCGCGGGAGGTAAGGTCGAGCGTAGCGAAAAGCTTATCTTCAGCAAGAACGTCTGCTCCTGCAATATTATTCAGAAGCGTTGATTTTCCTGCGTTTGTATAGCCGACGATTGCGGCAGTGATGACGTTATCCTTTTTTCTTCGTGAGCGTGAGAAGCTTCGGCGGCGAGAAAGCTCGTCAAGCTCCTCTCTTAGCTTATCAATGCGCCTGTGTATATGGCGCTTGTCGGTTTCAAGCTGGGTTTCACCCGGACCTCTCGTACCGATACCGCCTCCGAGTCTTGAAAGCGATGTACCTATTCCCGAAAGCCTTGGGAGACGGTAACGAAGCTGTGCAAGCTCAACCTGAAGCTTACCCTCGTTTGTGACTGCTCGGCCGGCAAAAATATCAAGAATAAGCATCGTTCGGTCAATAACTCTTATGTTGGTGTCGTTTTCGATGTTTCTTATCTGGCTTGCAGTAAGCTCACAGTCAAATATAAGAAGATTTGCCTCAAGCTTTTGTGAAAGCTCGGCAATTTCCTCAATCTTTCCCTCGCCAAGAACTGTTGCTGATTCGGGGGCAGGGCGCTTTTGGGTTACTCTTGCGACTACCTCGGCTCCTGCCGTGTCGGCAAGCTCGGAAAGCTCGTCAAGCGATGACTCCACGTTAAAGCTTCCGTCGTCGCAAGCGGCAAGAATAGCTCTTGCACGGACTGTATCTTTATTTAATGTATTTTCTATAATCGGCATATAAATTTTTCCTTTCGTTTTTAGTTGTAAGTCAGCTTGTTGTCACTTTCAAAAAAGAAATCATTTATATCCCCTCCTTTATCGTAAAATGGTCAGTGGTCAGTTCTGATTCTCATTTTGCTTTTTCCTTTCTCATGCGGCAAATTGCCTAAAACTTATCTGGAGATGATTGTTATGCAATGTGAAAAATTCGACGTCATAATTGTAGGTTCGGGAGTTGCGGGACTTTACTGTGCTTTGAATCTCAATCGCTCGCTCAAGGTTCTTATGCTTTCAAAAAAAGAGCTTACGCTTTGCAACTCTGCGCTTGCACAGGGGGGCGTTGCGGCGGTTATGAACCCAAAGGATGACGATTTTTCCCTTCATATCAAGGACACGCTTATTGCAGGCGGCTATAAGAATGATATGAATAATCTCAAAATCCTCGTCGAGCAAGGGCCGACTGACGTTAAAAATCTGATAAAGTACGGCGTTGACTTTGACAGAAAAGAGGACGGCTCAATTCACCTCACGCTTGAAGGGGGCCACAGCAGAAGGCGAATCGCTCACCATAAGGATAGCACGGGCTTTGAAATTGTAACTGCTCTTATTGACCAGGTTATAAAGCTTAAAAACGTGACTGTTGTTGAAAATTCACATCTTCTTGCGCTTGAAAAATCAGACGACGGCTTTATGCTCGACGTGCTTGACCATAACAATCATACATATTATATCACAAAGTCGGTCGTTCTTGCAACAGGTGGAATCGGTCGGGTTTATGATTATACTACAAATTCCGCTATTGCGACAGGCGACGGTATTCAGTTCGCCTATAATCTCGGCGCTGAAATAAAGAATTTAAGCTACGTTCAGTTCCATCCCACAGCCTTTGCCGATAAAGAGAACAGGGAGTGCTTCCTTGTTTCTGAGGCAGTAAGAGGCGAGGGCGCTTACCTTCTTAACGCTAATAAGGAACGCTTTATGCATAATTATGAGCCTGAAAGAAAGGAGCTTGCGCCCAGAGACGTTGTTTCAAGGTGCATTATGAAAGAGCAGCAAAAGCTCGGAAAAAGTGATTTTTATCTTGACATTTCCTACAAGGACGCTGATTTTATAAAGGCTCACTTCCCGATGATTTACAGTAAGGTGCTTGAAAAGGGCTATGATATGACAAAGGAGCCTATCCCCATTTACCCTTGCCAGCACTATCTTATGGGCGGTATAGCCGTTGACGGAAACGGCGCCACAACCGTAAAAAATCTCTATGCGGCGGGCGAATGTGCTCACACGGGCGTACACGGACTCAACAGACTCGCTTCAAATTCGCTTCTTGAAGCGCTCGTTTTCAGTAGACTTATCGCCGAGCAGATTAACCTCACCACAGCAGTAAGCGCTGATTACAGTCCTGTGGAATGTAGCTTTACAGAGCGTGGCGATAAGCCGCTTCCAAAGGGAATCAGAACTGAAATACGCCATATAATGCAAAAGGCGTATTTTGTCGTTCCGAATATGGACGAGGTTCGTAAGGGACTTGAAAGAATAAGGGAGATAAAGGCTATGCTTGATAAAACGGAATTTGCCCTTACCCCTGATTACGTTGAAGCAAAGTCAATCGCAACCGTAGCGTATATAATTCTTTCAGAGGTTGCCTCAAGACAGGACAAAAAGTAAAGGAGAAAAAGATGAAATTACCACAGTTTTATATTGACGATTTAATAAAAACAGCACTTTCAGAGGATATTAACTATATAGACAGCACGACGGATCTGCTTATTGACGAAAACGACAAAAGCGGCGCCTATTTCGTTTCAAAGGCAGACGGCGTTCTTGCGGGTCTTGATATAGCGCTTAGGGTTTTTGAGCTTCTTGACCCAAAAATCGTAATCAAGAAACACTTTTGCGACGCAGACGAGATAAAAAAGGGCGACGTTATCGCTGAGTTTGAGGGTAACACCTGCGCTATGCTCAAGGCTGAAAGAACTGCGCTCAATCTTCTTCAGCACATGAGTGGAATAGCAAGCTATACAAGAGAATGCGTCAAGCTTGTTGAAGGAACGAACGCAACCATTGCAGACACGAGAAAGACGCTACCGGGACTTCGTGCGATTCAAAAATATGCCGTTGTTGCAGGAGGCGGACGAAATCATCGCTATAATCTTACTGACGCCGCAATGCTAAAGGATAACCATATCGACGCTTACGGCGGAATAACCGAGGCTGTCAATGCCCTCAGAAAAAAGGCGGGACACATGCTTCAGATTGAAGTAGAAACAAGAAATCTCGACGAGGTAAAAGAAGCGCTTGAGGTTGGCGCAAACGTCATTATGCTTGACAATATGAGCTGTGAAACGATGAAGCAGGCGGTTGAAATGGGAAAGGGCAGAGCAAAGTTCGAAGCAAGCGGAAACGTGACTGCTCAGACGATTAAAGCGATAGCACAGACGGGCGTTGATATTATCAGCCTCGGTGCGCTCACTCACAGCGTAAGCGCCTTTGATATTTCAATGAAGTGGAAGAAATAACAAACTCAAAAAAGAGCGAAAGCTCCCGATAAGGCGAGCCGCCTTTGGCAGTTCCGCCGCACAATAAACAAATGCCATTTAACGCTTTGTCTGTGCGGCGGTTTCAAAACTGCCTTATGGCGCCCACACTAAAGCGGGGGCTTTTTTGTCACCAATTTGTAACTATTTGTAACCGCTTTGTAATTGACTTTTCTCTGTTTGTGACGATATAATATAAGTAAGGAACTAAATAGATTTAATCTTTTCATTTGAGAATGGAGTTTATTATGAAAAGAAAAGCGTTGGGAATTTTTATTATGGCAGTAGGCTGTGTTATGCTTGCAGCGAGTGTTACGCTTTGCGTAGGGGCGGCAGAATCGGGAACGACAGGGATTGTTGATAACAGTATTCCGCCTGAAAGGGAAATAAGCATAGAGGGCGCTTACGCTCTTTCTGACGGCTCAGAGGAAATTTTGATTACAAAAGACGGATTTTTGAGCGTAAACGGCGCAGAGTCGGTAAAGTGCGAGCTTAAAATCTGGAAGGATATTCCAAAAACCGATGAAGCAACGGGAAAAATAACTCTGATCGATTATTATTACATAGAAGCAGGCGGCGCGAGGTACGACTTTAACCCCCTTGATAAAACGCTGACGCTTGGCAACAGGGTTTACAAGTGAAAATGATAATCCGCTGAAATTTTTCTTGTTTCGGCGGATTTTGTTTTACAAATGCGAAATTTTATGCTATAATTGACTTGTATGATTCGCTTTGTTAAAGCATTGATACACCAGAATCTTAAAGGAGATTTATAATGGAAAAAAGACGACACGAGGACATTATGCCGCAGATTTCGGCTCTGACTGAAATTGCAGTGAATAACAGCCGTATAAATCCCGACCTTTACGAAAAATACGACGTAAAAAGAGGTCTGAGAGATATAAACGGAAAGGGCGTTCTCACGGGACTTACTGAAATTTCCGAAATACGTTCCAAGGAAGAAATAAACGGAGAGCTTGTTCCGTGCGAGGGAAAGCTTTTTTATCGAGGAATAAACGTCGAAGAGATAATCAACGGCTTTGTTAAGGAAAAACGCTGTGGCTTTGAGGAGGTAACTTACCTTCTGCTTTTCGGCGAGCTTCCTACAAAACAGCAGTACGACGATTTCCGTCAGCTTCTTGTTGACTTGAGAAAGCTCCCCACAAACTTTATCAGAGACGTAATAATGAAGGGACCGAGCGAGGATATGATGAATTCGCTTGCCCGTTCGGTTCTGACCTTACATTCATACGACCATAACGCCAACAGCACGGAGCTTAGCAACGTTTTAAGACAGTGTATAAGACTTATTTCCGTGTTCCCGTTGCTGTCGGTTTATAGCTATCAGGCGTTCAATTTCTATATCGGAAAGCAGAGCTTCTTTATTCACCTTCCTCAGCCTGAGCTGTCAACTGCCGAAAATATACTTTATATGCTTCGTCCCGATTGCAAATACACCGAGCTTGAGGCTCATGTTCTTGACCTTGCTCTCGTGCTTCACGCTGAACACGGCGGCGGTAATAACTCGTCGTTTACAACCCACGTCGTAACCTCGTCGGGAACAGACACGTATTCTGCGATTGCGGCTGCGCTTTGCTCGCTCAAGGGCCCTAAGCACGGCGGCGCTAACCTCAAGGTTATGAAGATGTTTGAGGATATGAAGGAGAATATTTCCGACTGGACAGACGACGAGGAGGTAGGAGCATACCTTGCCGACCTTGTTGATAAGAAAAGATTTGATAAGGCAGGGCTTATCTACGGAATGGGCCACGCTGTATATTCAATTTCCGATCCTCGTGCAAATATCTTCAGAGGCTACGTTGAAACGCTTTCTAAAGAAAAGGGCTTTGAAAAGGAATTTGGTCTTTACGCTAAGGTTGCTGAACTTGCACCGAAGATTATCGCCGAAAAGAAGCGTATTTATAAGGGCGTAAGCCCCAACGTTGACTTTTACAGCGGCTTTGCTTACAGTATGCTTGGACTTCCCGCTGAGCTTTATACTCCGCTGTTTGCTATTGCAAGAATAAGCGGCTGGTCAGCTCACAGAATGGAAGAGCTTATTAACGCAGGAAAGATAATCCGTCCTGCTTATATGAGCGTTTCTAAGGAGCGAGATTATATCTCGATTGATAAGCGATGAAAAATGCAAAATTTTCTGCCGTAAGAGCTGTTCTTATGGCAGTTTTTGCTTTAGGGGTGACGCTATTTTTGCCGTCGCTTTTCGTGGGGGCGTTTGGAATCGGCGGAGTCGTGGGAATCGGCTTTTTCGCCTTCCTTTTTGCTTGTGCGCTCTTTTGGGAGAAAATAAAGCTCCTTATGAAAAAGCGATGGGGAAAAGTGCTCGTAGCCTTTATAAGCTCTTTTTTGTCCCTTTGCGTAATTTACGGCGCCATTCTTTCTGGGCTTATGATAGGTGCGGCTTGCGGCGCTAAGGCTCAAAGCGGAGCCGACGTGGTGATAGTTCTTGGTTGCAACGTCAAGCCCGACGGAAAGCCGTCAGCGGCTCTTGAGTCAAGAATTTCCGCCGCTTACGGTTATCTGAGCGAAAACCCCGACGCTGTTTGCGTTGCTTCGGGGGCAAAGGGCGCCGACGAGCCTTTCTCTGAAGCTTTCGTAATTTGTAGGGAGCTTGTTGCGCTCGGAATTAACGAGCAGAGGATTTTTCTTGAAGAAAGCTCAACGAGCACGGAAGAAAATCTTATCAACTCCTATCGGATAATAGATGAGAAACGCCTTGGAAAAAGGGTTGTTCTCGTAACCAACAGCTTCCATATATTCAGAGCCTGTGAGCTTTCAAAAAGGCAGGGGAAAAACGCTGAGGTAATAGCGGCGCCTGTGCCTTGGACGGACTTTTCGGTGAGCTGGGTGAGAGAATGGCTCGCAATAACAAAAGCTCTTTTATTGAGCTGAAAAAATTTTTTCAAATCCGATTAACCGATGCTCCTTCGCTGACACTATGTAAGTGAAAGCTTTCAAAACACAACAGGAGAATGACTATGACAGACAAAAGAGCATCAGAGCTGTTATCTGAAAATCTTACGGCGATATACGGCTATGCGTTTTCAAGACTTTATGATAAGGATAAGGTAGACGAGCTTGCTTCGGAAATCGTGTATGAAATAATCGTTTCAGCCCCAAACCTTAAAAACGACGAAGCCTTCTGGGGCTTTGCGTGGAAGATTGCGGAAAACACCTTCCGCCGTTTTATCAGAAGAACCGAGCTTGCTTCTCAAACCGTCGAGCTGACAGAAGAAAACGTAGGCGCATACGGGCTGTCGCCTGAGCAGGAGTTTATAAAAAAGCAAACGCAGAGCGAAGAGCTTTTCTTGCTTCGTCGTGAGCTTTCTCTCTTGAAGAAAATTCAAAGAGAGGTGTGCCTTGCTTATTACGTCGATAATAAAAGTTGTTCTCAGATTGCAAAAGAGCAGAACATCAGCGTGGAGATGGTAAAATACCATTTATTCAAGACACGCAAATTGTTGAAGGAGGGTATCGGTATGACGAGAACACTTGGAGAAAAAAGCTATAACCCCGGAACGTTCGGACTTGATTTCTGGGGAGATCAAAATAAGTATGACGGGCTTTTCAGAAGAAAGCTCCCCGGCTCTATTATGCTTGCTACATATTATGAGCCAATGACAGCCCAGGCACTTTCGGTTGAGCTTGGGGTTTCAATGCCCTATCTTGAAGAAGAAATCGAGATTCTTGAAGCGGCAGGGGTACTGAAAAAGACAGGCGAAAAATATCAGGCGAACATTGTTATTATTACAGATGCGTATGAAAGGGAGTTTGTGAAAAACACCCGTGACGTATATGGGGCAGTTGCACAGTCCTTATTTGAAAAAACAACGGCGCTTTTACCGAAGATTCGTAAGCTTGACTTTCACGGTAACGACTACGACGATAACCGTCTGATGTTTGGTCTTTTGAATCTGGCGTTTGTCAAGGGCTTCCTCATGGCAATGGAAAAATCTCCTTATTCAAGCCCGAAGGAGCTTCCGCTTGGATGTCACGGTTGGATATTCGGGTACGACAACGACTATATAAATCACCATTTTTACGGTATCACAATGGAAACGCGGAATAAAAGCGGGACGGCGTGGCTTTCTGCAGAAAATTACAGAATAATCGAAAAGGCGCAGAATTACGACCACTCAGATTTTTCCAATAAAGCAGAGGCTATGTGTGACGCAATTCTCAAAAACGCCGCAGACAGAGATAATCCTTCTCTTTCGTGGCTGATTGAACATAGGTTTATTGATTGCAAGAACGGTCAGCTTTCAGCAAATTTTCCCGTTTTTGAAAGCTCCGTTTTTGAGCAGGTTGTTTCTGTTCTTTCAGATATTATTGAGCAAGTTGCAGACTGTATGATTGAAATCTCGGACAGGGCGGAAAAGGTGCTTATCGAACACGTTCCCGCTTCTGTCAAGGATCAGTGCGGCGACGTTGCGAAAATACATCATCGTCTTGATGTTGCGGCGTTTTTACTTGAGGAGCTTATCAAGAGTAAAAAGCTGATTGTACCGAACGAAGAGGTTCCGCTTTGCGTCTGGGGCGTCAAGAACTGAGACTTTACAGCTAAATAAAGAAAAGGTCCCCCTTTTTAGCGAGGGCGTCATAAAGCAGTTTTGAAACCGCCGCACAGACAAAGTGTTAAATGGCATTTGTTTATTGTGCGGCGGAACTGCCAAAGGCGGCTCGCCTTAGGGAGACCTTTGTTATTTAATTAAAGCTTTTCAACGCCGAGAGTAACCTTTTCGCCGTTGATGTCCCATTCAGTAGCTGCTGCGTTTGCGTTTGTGAACTCAAATTCGTCACAGAGAGTATCCGTTGCGATTTCGTCCTTATTGGCAGTGATAATATCCTTGATTTTATCGTTACCGACAGCATAAATTCTGATATGATCAAGAACCTCAAAGCCCGAATCCTTACGCATTGACTGAATCTTACTTACAATTTCTCTTACGAAGCCTTCTTCGATAAGCTCGTCTGTAAGCGTTGTATCAAGCACAACTGTAATATCGCGCTCGTTTGCAACCGCAAAGCCCTCCTTCTGAGAAACGTCGATGAGAAGCTCCTCTTCAGTGAGCTTTATTTCAGCGTCAGAAAGCTTGAGCGTCATTACGCCGAGATTTTTAAGCTCAGCCATTGCCTTGGCGCCGTCAATTTCAGCAAGAGCAGTTCTGATTTCACCGATTTGCTTACCGTATTTTGCGCCGAGGATTTTAAGCTGTGGCTTGAAGCTATAAACGGTAAAGGAGGAGGTGTCGTTAATAAATTCAATTTCCTTGATATTAAGCTCTTCCTTTACAATATCCGCATACATTCCCTCAAGCTCGGTCGGAGCTTCAACGAGAATTTTTGCAAGAGGCTGTCTGTTCTTGATAGCAGAGTTGTTTCTTGCCGCACGGCCAAGCGTTACGATTCTGAGAACCGTCTGCATTTCGTCCTCAAGCTTAGCGTCGATAAGAGCGCTGTCAGCTTCGGGGAACGAGCAAAGGTGAACGCTTATCGGAGCGTTCTTATCAAGACTGCACACGAGATTTCTGTAAATTTCATCTGCCACAAACGGAGTCATCGGAGCTGTTACCTTAGCAACAGTTACAAGCGCTGTATAAAGAGTCATATAAGCGTGTATCTTGTCCTGACTCATACCCTTTTGCCAGAAGCGCTCACGGCTTCTGCGTACGTACCAGTTGGACATTTCGTCAACAAAATTCTGGAGGCACTTTGCAGCTTCGGGAATTCTATAAGCGGAGAGGTTTTCGTCAACCTCCTTAACGAGAGTATTGAGGCGAGAAAGAAGCCACTTGTCCATTACTGACAGCTTATCAAGCTCAAGAGTATATTTTGTAGCGTCGAAATTGTCGATATTTGCGTAAAGAACGTAGAAGGCGTAGGTGTTCCAGAGAGTTGAAATATACTTTCTTTGACCTTCCATTACCGCCTTAGCGTGGAATCTGTTAGGAAGCCAGGGAGCGCTGTTTGTATAGAAATACCAACGGATTGCGTCCGAGCCGTAGGTAGCAAGAGCGTCAAACGGATCGACAGCATTGCCCTTTGATTTAGACATTTTCTGACCGTTTTCGTCCTGAACAAGACCGAGCACGAGTACGTTCTTATAAGGCGCCTTATCAAAGATAAGGGTAGAAATTGCAAGCAAAGAGTAGAACCAGCCTCTTGTCTGGTCAACTGCTTCCGAAATAAGTCAGCGGGGAACTGGCTTTCAAAAAGCTCCTTATTTTCAAAAGGATAGTGGTGCTGAGCGAAAGGCATCGAGCCGCTGTCAAACCAACAGTCGATTACTTCGGGCACACGCTTCATCTGCTTTGCGCATTCAGGACACTTGATTGTAACAGCGTCGATGAACGGGCGGTGAAGCTCTACATCGTCGGGGCAGTTGTCGCTCATTGATTTAAGCTCTTCAATAGAGCCGATTGAGTGACGGTGACCACATTCACATTCCCAGATGTTAAGCGGAGTACCCCAATATCTGTTACGGCTGATTGCCCAGTCCTGAGCATTTGCAATCCAGTCGCCGAAGCGGTTTTTACCGACTGTTTCGGGGAACCAGTTTACCGTCTCGTTATTCTTTATCATATTTTCACGGACGTCTGACATTTTTACAAACCAGCTGTCGCGAGCGTAATAGATAAGCGGAGTATCACATCTCCAGCAGAATGGGTAGCTATGCTCGAAGTTAGGAGCGCTGAAAAGAAGATTTCTTTCCTTGAGGTTTTTGAGCACTTCCTTGTCTGCGTCCTTACAGAACATTCCCGGCCAGAGGGTTTCCTTTGTCATTTCGCCCTTTGAGTCAACAAGCTGAACAAAGGGAAGGTTATAGTTTCTTCCTACATTTGCGTCGTCTTCACCGAACGCAGGAGCGATATGAACGATACCTGTACCGTCTGTGAGAGTAACGTAGGTGTCGCAGGTTACAAACCAGCATTTTTCCTTAGGAGAAACGAAGTCGAAAAGCGGCTCGTATTCCTTATATTCAAGGTCCTTACCAACGTATTTTTCAAGGATTTCATAGCCCTCGTCAAGAACGGCGGAAACGAGCGCCTCAGCCATATAGTAGGTGAAGTCGCCGCTTTTTACCTTTACATAGCACTCGTTGGGGTTTACGCAGAGCGCAACGTTAGAAGGAAGCGTCCAGGGGGTAGTTGTCCAAGCGAGGAAATAAGCGTCCTCGCCCTTTGCCTTAAAGCGTGCAATAGCAGACTTTTCCTTAACGTCCTTATAGCCCTGTGCAACCTCGTGAGACGAAAGCGGAGTACCGCAGCGTGGGCAGTAGGGAACGATTTTGAAGCCCTTATAAAGCAAGCCCTTTTCCCAGATTGTTTTAAGCGCCCACCACTCAGACTCAATAAAGTCGTTATGATAAGTTACGTAAGGGTTTTCCATATCAGCCCAGAAGCCGACTGTCTGAGAGAAATCCTCCCACATTCCCTTATATTTCCAAACGCTTTCCTTACATTCCTGAATAAACGGTTCAAGTCCGTACTGCTCAATCTGTTCCTTTCCGTCGAGACCGAGCTTTTTTTCAACCTCAAGCTCAACAGGAAGACCGTGAGTATCCCAACCCGCTTTTCTCGGAACGAACGCTCCCTTCATTGCGTGGAAGCGAGGAATCATATCCTTGAACGCACGGGTTTCAACGTGACCGATGTGAGGTTTTCCGTTTGCAGTAGGAGGTCCGTCATAAAAAACGTAAGAACGGTCGTCCTTATGGATTTCCATACTTTTTTCAAAGACCTCGTTTTCTCTCCAGAACTTTTCCATTTGCTTTTCACGCTCAACGGGAGAGAGCGTGCTTACCTTTTCGTACATAGCCTTTTCCTTTCCATATAAGTATTTTCTGGCTAAAATAAAAAGCTCCTGTCCCAATCGGGACAAGAGCACAATTACCTTGAAACCACCCAATTACACGTTCAATCAAACGCTTTTCGATAACGGCGAAAACCGGCTCGGCTTACTTTTTTCAGCCTGCAACTCAGAAGTGATTTTCGGCAATTCCCTAATCGTATCGGCTTTCACCTTTTCCGACTCTCTGTAACGCGTTGGGACGCTTACTGTCTTCATCACAGTTTTTATTGAGATATTAAAATAATGATAACACGACTTTTTCTTTTTGTCAAGCCTATTTTTTGAAGAATACTACGTTATCCGCAGTTGAATTTTTCGCCTGAACAAGAGCCTTATCCGCATTCTCAAAGACCTCTCTGCCCGAAAGCAGACCGTAGCTTGAAGCAAGCCCTACGTTAAGGTCAAGCTCGAAATCGGTATAATTTTTCCTTGCAAAGTTAAGGAAAACGGCTCTCAGTCGGTTGAGCGTATAGATAATGGTCTGAGGCTCGTTTGAGTTAAATATGACGCAGAACATATCTCCGCCGTAGCGATAAATGTCTTCGGAACCGCAGGTTGTCTGAAGAAGACGTGCGAATTGCTCGATAAGCTCATCGCCGACCATGTGACCGAATTTGTCGTTTATAAGGTGAAGATTGCATATATCCATTACCGCTAAGATATAATGTCCTTCTTCTTCAGAGGTAATCTTTGAGATTCTCGCCTTGAACGAAGCCTGGTTTTTAAGCCCCGTAAGCGAGTCGCTCGTGTTCTTGTCCTTGAGTATTCCCATCTCGGTATGAACCAGCAGAGCGTAATTTTGCTCACGGTGCTGATGGATAATAATAAAGATACAGATAATGTAAACGACGATAAAGACGATAATATCCATCATAAAGTTCAGCGTATACATTGACTGTGCGGAGTTATCGGGATTTGCGTCAGCGAAGAAAAGCTTTGACATAAACATAAGGGCAAGTCCGACCAAAGCACCTGAGCCGGTAATTATCTGAGAGTGATAAGCGGTTGTGAGAATAAGGGGGAGAGTGAAGATAAGATAGATTGACGAGAAGATGTTATGTACGCTTGTCACGATAAATATGCAGAAGAAGAACGACATTGACAGTATAAGGCATTTTGCCCTATGCGGCAGCCTCGTCTTATAAACCACGAGAAGATTCGCAAGAATTGAGAGGATGTTGATTCCCGACGGTAAAGCGACGTAAGTTGACACGTAAGACGCAACCGAACGACCGCTGATTCCGTTTTGCTCAAGCAAAAACATCATAACAAGCTCAGCTGTCAGCTGAAAACAAGTCGCTATGGTTATAGCGCCGATATGGAATTTCATCCAGCGCTTTTCAACGTCAGTATAAAAACCTTTTCTGTCCACCTTAATTCCTCCGGAAGCTTTTGGCTTCACATTTCTTTTGTCAGAGCTTAATTCTTTCTTCTATATAATTTACAACTTCTGAAATGGGGATTCTTTCCTGCTTCATTGAGTCACGCTCACGAATCGTTACACAGCCGTCGGTCTCACTGTCAAAGTCGTAAGTGATGCAGAAGGGAGTTCCGATTTCGTCTTCGCGGCGGTAACGCTTACCGATTGAGCCGGATTCGTCATAGTCAGTCATAAAGTGCTTTGAAAGCTCGTCGTAAAGCTCAATTGCCTTATCGCCAAGCTTCTTTGAAAGAGGAAGAACAGCCGCCTTTATAGGAGCAACTGCGGGCTTGAAGCGAAGAACAACTCTGGTGTCGTTCTTTTCAGCGTCGATTACTTCCTCGTCATAAGCCTCACAGATAAGCGCAAGCACGGTTCTGTCAAGACCGTAGGTTGACTCAATAATATAAGGAACGAATTTTTCGTTTGTCTCAGGGTCAAGATATTCAATCTTCTGACCGCTGTATTCCTGGTGTCTTGTGAGGTCAAAGTCAGTACGGTTATGAGTTCCGTTAACCTCGCCCCAGCCAAATGGGAACAGGAATTCGATATCACACGCTGCCTTAGCGTAGTGAGCGAGCTTTTCGTGGTCGTGGTAACGGAGATTTTCTTCCTTGATACCAAGACTCATATAAAATTCCTTACCGAATTCCTTGAAGTAATCGTAAAGGTCGTTATCAGAGCCTTCCTTACAGAAGGTCTGGAATTCCATCTGCTCAAATTCGATAGTTCTGAAGGTGAAGTTACCGGGGGTAATTTCGTTTCTGAACGCCTTACCGATCTGACCGATTGAGAAGGGGAGCTTAGCTCTCATTGTACGCTGAACGTTCAGGAAGTTTACGTATTCACCCTGAGCGTTTTCGGGACGAAGATAAATGATGCTCTTGCTGTCTGCCGTAACGCCTCTGAAGGTCTGGAACATAAGGTTAAATTCACGGATTCCCGTATAGTTTGACTTTCCGCACTTAGGACAGGGAATCTTATGCTCAGTGATATATTCGAACATTTCTTCCTTTGTCATTGCGTCGGCGTGAGCGTCGGGGTTAAAGCCCTCGATAAGATTATCGGCACGGTGACGCATCTTACATTCCTTACAGTCAAGAAGCGGGTCAGAGAAGCTTGCAACGTGTCCCGAAGCCTCCCAAACTCTCGGATGCATAAGAATATCAGCGTCAAGCTCGTAGCTGTTTCTGCGTTCTTGGATAAACTTTTTTCTCCAAATATCCTTTACCGTGTTTTTAAGGCGTGTTCCAAGCGGGCCGTAGTCCCAAGTGTTTGCAAGACCGCCGTAGATTTCGCTTCCTGCATATATAAAGCCTCTGCCTTTACAAAGCGCAACGACTTTTTCCATTGTTTTTTCTGCGTTGTTCATTTCCTCTTGTTCCTTTCAGGTTAGTTTATCTTCTGTGTCCAGCCGAAATCGTCCTTGATTCTGCCCCACTGGATTCCTGTAAGTGTATCGTAGAGCATCTGTGATGTCTTACCGATTTCGCCGTTATTGATAGGCATTACGAGATCGCCGTATTTAAGCTCTCCAATAGGAGAAATACCCGCCGCAGTACCTGTACCGAACGCTTCAACAAGCTTTCCTGCCTTATAAGCTTCAACGATTTCGTCAATGGAAAGGCGTCTTTCAGAAACCTTATATCCCTTTGATTTAAGAAGCTCGATAATTGACATTCTTGTAACGCCGCCGAGGATTGAGCCTACAAGCGCAGGTGTAATTACCTCGTCGCCAAGAATGAAGAATACGTTCATTGCGCCGACTTCTTCAACGTATTTTCTTTCTACGCCGTCAAGCCAGAGAGTCTGGATATATCCCTGCTTTGCAGCTTCCTCCTGACCTTTAAGAGAAATAGCGTAGTTAGCGCCTGCCTTAGTGTAGCCTGTTCCGCCGATAACGGCACGAACGTACTTTTCTTCAACGTAAATCTTTACGGGAGCAAGTCCGTTGGGGTAATAAGCGCCAACAGGGGAGAGGATAACGGAGAAGATGAGGTGCTTTGCGGGGTGAACGCCAACGTGAGAATCAATAGCAAAAACGAACGGACGGATATAAAGCGAGGTTCCCTCAGCGGTAGGAATCCAGTCCTCGTCTGTCTTAACGAGAGTTTTGATTGCCTCAATTACAAATTCTTCGTCAAAGGTAGGGATACAGAGTCTTTCGCAAGAGAGGTTCATACGAGCCATATTCTTGTCGGGACGGAAAAGCTGAATTGAGCCGTCGTCGGTTCTGTAAGCCTTGAGACCTTCAAAGCATTCCTGTGCATAGTGGAAAACCATAGCCGCAGGGTCAAGCTCAAACGGAGCGTAGGGGACGATTCTTGCGTCGTGCCAGCCCTGACCTTCGTCATAATTCATAATGAACATGTGGTCGGTAAAGTAGTTTCCAAAGCCCAGCTTAGTCTGGTCGGGCTTTGCTTTTGGTGTTGTTGTTTTTGTGATTTTGAGTTCCATAATCATTAACCTTTCTATGTATAAAAATTTCTATGGTGCTTTACATCATAACTAGGTTATATTATAACATAGTATCTCCCGTTTGTAAACATTTTGAGACAATATTTTAATATTTTTTGCATTAGCTATTGCAATATTTTGACCGTGCCTGTATAATTACCTTAAAACAGGCGGATTTGCCGCAGGAAAGGTGATATTATGGTTAAGCTTACTGTCAATGCAAACGATAAAAAATCAAAAATCAACAAGGAAATCTACGGTCATTTTTCAGAGCATCTCGGAAGATGTATCTATGAAGGGATTTATGTGGGCGAAGGCTCTGAAATCCCCAACACGAAGGGAATCAGAAACGACGTTCTTGATGCGCTCAGAAATATCAGAATCCCTGTTCTTCGTTGGCCGGGCGGTTGCTTTGCCGATGAATATCACTGGAAGGACGGAATCGGGGAAAAAGCCTCACGCAAAAAGATGATAAATACCCATTGGGGCGGTCTTGTCGAGGACAACAGCTTTGGAACTCACGAGTTTATGGAGCTTTGCGAGCTTCTTGACTGCGAGCCGTATATTGCGGGGAATTTAGGCTCAGGAACCGTTCAGGAGCTTTCTGAGTGGATTGAATATATGACTTTTGACGGAGTTTCCCCGATGGCTGAGCTTCGCCGCAAAAACGGCAGAGAAAAGCCCTGGAAGCTCAAATATCTCGGAATCGGAAACGAGAGCTGGGGCTGTGGCGGAAATATGCGCCCCGAATATTACAGCGACCTTTACAGAAGATACGCAACGTATTGCAGAAATTACAGCGCAAACGAGCTTTTCAAGGTTGCCTGCGGTCCTAACGCCGACGACTATAACTGGACGAGAGTGATAATGCAGAATATCGGCCCTTGGCACACGAAGGCGATAAGTCTCCATTACTATACCGTGCCTACGGGCGACTGGTCGAAAAAGGGAAGCGCTACCGAGTTTTCTGACGGCGAATACTACCAAACTATAAAGTCAACCTATAAGATGGAGGAGCTTCTTGCCCGTCATAAAGCGATTATGAGCGAGTACGACCCCGAAAATAAGGTCGGACTCATCGTTGACGAGTGGGGTGCGTGGTATGACGTTGAAAAGGGAACAAACCCCGGCTTCCTTTATCAGCAGAACACGATGCGTGACGCAATCATCGCTTCAATAAATCTCAATATGTTCAACGAGAACAGCGACAGAGTTATTATGGCAAACGTGGCACAGGCTGTAAACGTGCTTCAGGCGGTTATTCTGACCGAGGGCGAAAGAATGGTGAAAACTCCGACCTACCACGTATTTGACCTTTATAAAGACCATCAGGACGCACAGCTTATCTATTCCCACGCTCAGAAGGTAATGCAGGAGGATATAAATACTCTTTCTCATTCTGCCTCAATAAAGGACGGAAAGCTTCTTCTCACGCTCTCAAACGCAAGCCTTGACGCTCCGATTGAGCTTGAGTGCGGTGTTTATGACTTTGATTTTGAATCTATCGACGCTAAAATTCTCACAGGTAAAGCCCGTCAGCACAACACCTTTGATAACCCCGAAAGCGTTTGTGTAAAGGAATTTGTCGGCGTTGAAAAAATCCACGGCGGAATAAAGCTCACGCTCCCTGCGTGTAGCGTCGTGGCAATTACTCTCTCGTGACC
The DNA here is from genome assembly GCA_045591405.1 of Ruminiclostridium sp. Lineage (GTDB taxonomy): Bacteria > Bacillota > Clostridia > Oscillospirales > Ruminococcaceae > Ruminiclostridium_E. The sequence continues at coordinate 8,882 of JAZNST010000026.1, read as the reverse complement.
TTTTGCAGATGCCTGCTTAAAGAGGCAGGGGAGGAGGAGCTTGCAAAAAGCGTTTCTGAATATATCGCTTCACTTTCAGACGAAATAAAGGCAAACGACGACCTTTATAAAACAAGGCTTCTGATTTGCTCCCGATGCGACAGTCTCAGAAACGGAATGTGCGGCAAATGTGGCTGTTACGTTGAAATGAGGGCGGCGGTAAGAGACAATCGGTGTCCGAGCGAGAAAAAGCTCTGGTAAAGGGAAAGAACAATGGATTATTACTTACAGATTTTTCTTCGGGCGTTGGCTGTTGCGGCGATCGTCGGAGCGATAAGCTTTTTCATAAAAATCGCTGTAAAAAAGCCTGCTTCACGGGCATTGACCGAAGCTGCTTTTGCAGCCTATATTTCGGGCGTTTTGTGGCTTGTGGGAATTTGCGACGTTGTTGATATGCTGTGGTTCAGATTGGTAGAGAATAACGGCGGCTATGACATTATGTTTTTTTGCGGCGACTTTCGGATTTTCCCCGAATTCAAGGGAATAGACGCTGAAATGCTTGCAAACTTCATAATGCTTTTGCCGTTTGGGATTCTGTTTGCGCTGTCTCATCGTGTGGGCTTATTGCGTACGCTTGTTTGGGCGGTGGTTTTTGTGCTTGCAATAGAACTGTTTCAGCCGATCATCAACCGTACCTTCGACACGAACGATATTATCCTTAACTTTTCGGGGGCGGCAATCTCAGCGCTTATATATTTTGCTGTGAGGGAGCTTTTGCTCAGAAAAAAAGAAAAAGAAAATCCGCAGAAGCGCTGAGGCTTTTGCGGATTATTTTTTAGTCGCCCGTCGATTCTCTGAGCACAAGGCTGTGAGGGAGCATATACGTGTTCTTGTCAGGCTTTTCTGACTTCATATTTTCAATAAGCTTTTCAACGACAAGCTTTCCCTGTAAGAAGCAGGGCTGTTCTACCGTTGAAAGATGAGGCACGAAGATGTGTGAATATGAGATATTGTCAAAGCCGAAGACGGAAAGCTCCTTGCCTATTTTTATATCCTTTGAGATTGCGTAATTCATTGCGCCTATTGCAATCATATCAGAAACGGCGAAAATAGCCGTTGGCGGTTCGGGTAGCTCCATAAAATACTTACAAGCCGTAGTGCCTGATTCAGAATCATAGGTTCCGAAAAATACAAGCTCGTCGTTGTAGGGGATTGAATTTTCTTCAAGCGCCTGCTTATATCCTATTTCACGGTCAATAGACGACTGGCTTCTTGTTTCGGTTGTAATAAGTCCTATTCTTTTGTGACCTTTTCGGATAAGATAATTTACAGCGTCACGTCCTGCCTTTACGTTATCTATCGTAACGGTAAGCACGTTACAGTTATCGAGTCTTTCAAGGCAAAGAGCGATATTGTGATTTTCACCGAGTCTTGAAATCGTCTGAGCGTCAAGCTTAGGTCCCAAAAGCACCGCCCCGTCTACCGAGTGGGAGAAAAGGAGGTTAAGAAGGTGCATTTCGTGCTCCGTGCTGTCGTGCGTGGTTGCAATAAGCACGTCGTAGCCTTGAGAATAAGCCGCCTGCTCCATTCCGCTTAAAACGTCGGAGTAAAAGCTCTGCTCAGTTGAAGCTATGATAGCAAGGATACGCCTTGTCTCGCTCTTTCTGAGGTCACGACCGAGGTAATTGGGGCTATATCCCAGTCTTTCGACTACCTCGTTTACAGCGTCGATAGCCTCCTGTGAGACGTTTGACTTTTTATTGAGAACTCGTGAAACCGTAGCAACGGAAACGTTGGCTGCCTTTGCGACATCTTTTATTGTAATGCTCATACAAAAACACCCTCCTGAATTAACATACTGTTAAAATTATATCACGCAAATGTAATCGTTTCAATGCACTTTTTAGACAAAAAAAGTAAGTGAAAATAGCAATTATTGACATACGGTTTGTTACGGGCAAGAGGTACTGCGGATTACTTAATAAAGCGGTTAAGAACCTAACACAGCTAAAAAACGGCGGGACTGAATACTTCAAAAGAGCCAAACGGCGGCACAAGCCTTACGAGAGATTTTTCGAGTTGGCTTTTTTTACAAGTCGGGCTTAAAAATTTTGTGCATTATTTTACTTTACAAAAAGACGAAAATTACTTAAAATATAACTTGAGGGAAACTCACAACACCAGTTTTTTACGGAAAGGGACAGCTATGATTAAAAAGACCGTTACGATGAGCGATATTGCTAACGAGCTTGGAGTAAGCACAGTTACAGTTTCAAAGGCTCTTGGTGATAAGGACGGCGTGAGCGACGAGCTTCGTCAGCGCATAAAGCAAAAGGCGAATGAAATGGGCTATCGTTTCAGCTTTGCCTCAAAAACCAACAGAGACAGCCTGACCTATAATATAAGCGTTGTTGTCGCTAAGCATTTTATTCACGACGCAAGCGCATTTTATTGGGTTGTTTACCGCTATATCGTTGAGCTTCTTCAGAAGCAGAGCTATTACGGAATCCTTGAGGTAGTCACCGAAAGGGACGAGCAGCAGAACGAGGTTCCCAATTCAATCGCAGACAAAAAAGTTGACGGCGTGATTGTGCTGGGGCAGTTTGCGGACAGCTATGTTCAGAAGCTTATTGATATGCACGTTCCTACCGTTTTCCTTGATTTTTACAGTAGCCGTACCGATATTGAAACTGTTCTTTCCGATAACTTCTTCGGCGCATATACGATTACAAACCATCTGATTGAAGCAGGTCACAAAAAAATCGGCTTTATCGGAAATATCTGCTCAACTTCAAGTATTCAGGACCGTTATCTGGGTTACTATAAGTCGCTTCTTGAGCACGGACTTGCGCTTGAAGAAAAGTGGACAATCTGCGACAGAGGCGCAGACGGTCTTACCTACGCTTCTCTTGAGCTTCCCGACGAGCTTCCTACCGCCTTTGTGTGCAACTGCGACGAGGTTGCCTACGGCTTTATAAATCAGCTTAAAACGATGGGTTACCGTGTGCCTGAGGATATTTCTATCGTAGGCTATGATAACCACATTTATTCAACGATTTCAACGCCGAGAATTACCACAATGGACGTAAACAGCTATCGTATGTCGTCTGAGGCGGTTGAAATCATCATAAAGAAAATCCGTGACAATAACTACCGTTGCGGACGAGTTCTTGTTACGGGAAAGCTTGTCGAGCGTGACAGCGTGAAGGTGATAAACGAATGATAAAGCTTATCGATAGCCACGCACACTATGACGACGACGCATTTGACGCTGACAGACACGAGCTTTTGACGAGGCTTTTTGAAACGAGCGTCGAAAAAATCGTTGAAATCGGTTGTTCGGTTGAGGAGGCAAAGCGTGCCGTAAAAATGACTGAGCAATACGAACAGCTTTACTGTGCGGTAGGCGTTCACCCCGAATACTGTGAAAATTTACCGAGCGACTACATCAATACGCTAAGAGAGCTTTCAAAGGCTCCGAAGGTTGTTGCAATAGGCGAAATCGGTCTTGATTACCACTATGAGGGCTATAACAGGGAAAAGCAGATTGAAGTTTTCTGCGAGCTTATTGAGCTTGCACAGGAAATAGACAAGCCCATAATCGTCCACAGTCGTGACGCTACGCACGATTGTCTTGAGGTACTGAGAAAATACCGTCCCAGAGGAGTAGTTCATTGCTTTTCGGGGAGCGTAGAAACGGCAAAGAAAATCCTTGACTTGGGAATGAACATAAGCTTTACGGGTGTGCTTACCTTTAAGAATGCGAAAAAGGCGGTTGCAAGCTGTGCGGCTGTTCCTATCGAAAGACTTATGCTTGAAACTGACTGTCCTTATATGGCGCCCGTGCCTCACAGGGGCGAGCGCTGCGATAGCTCAATGATACTTCATACCGCTGAAAAAATTGCCGAAATAAAGGGGATTACGGTTGAAGATGTCATAAGAATATGTAATGCCAACGCAAAAAAGCTGTTTGGTATTGCGGATTGAAATTAAATATGGTATAATGATTTCAGGTTCAGCCTTGGACCTGAAATTTTTTTCTGATTTTGAAAGGACATAAATATGGACGCAGATGGGCGAAAGCGTAAAAAAGGCGTAGGCTATTATTTGTTATATCCGCTTATTCTTCTTCAGAGAGGTCTGACGGCAATGCTTGGGAAGATTCTCGGAGATAGCTTTAAGGGCGTGACGGAGGACGATATTCTTTCGATGGTTGACGCAGGAAGCGAAAGCGGAGAGATTGAAAATTCCTCGGCTGAGATTATAAATAACGTGTTTGAATTTGACGATATTTGCGCCAGCGACGTAATGACTCACCGTGTTAATATCGTTGCGGTAGAAGAAAACTCTCCGCTTGAGGACGTTGTTTATCTTGCGCTTGAGGAGGGATTTTCGAGAATCCCTGTTTACCGTGAGGATATTGACAATATTATCGGTATTGTGATTGTAAAGGATTTGCTTTGCCTGATTGGAAAGGAAAACGTAAAGAGCTTCGCTATAAGCGATTTTTTGCGCGAGGTTTCGTTTATTCCCGAAGCGTGCTCGTGCGCTGACGCATTCAAGCAGCTTACAACGGGAAAATCGGGGCTTGCTGTCGTTCTTGACGAATACGGCGGAACGGCGGGTATAGTTACGGTCGAAGACCTTATCGAGTCGATTCTCGGAAGTATTCAGGACGAATACGACGACGAGTCCCAGAAGATTAAAGAAATCGGAAAATGCAAGTACGAGATTCAGGGCGACTGCGATCCTGAGGAGGTGCTTGAGCTTTTTGGCTACGAGTTGCCCGACGAACACGGCTATGATACAATATCAGGCTTTATAACCGATATTCTCGGCTGTATTCCCGAAATTTCGGGAAAGCCTCAGATCGTTGATTATAAAAACGTGAGGTTTGTTGTTCTTGAGGTAGAAGATAACTGTATCAGCAGACTCATCGCCTATATGAATTCGTGATGATAAATTGATAATCGTATGTAAAAGGCACAGGAGGTCTGTGCCTTTGTTTTTTAGAGGAAAAATTTCAAAAAAGTGTAACCTTGGCGGTCAAGACGGTGCTTATTAGGGTGAAGGCGTTTTCAATACGGAAAAAGGAGAAAAAGCAATGGATGACGACAAAATCGTTGAGTTATATCTTAGTCGTGACGAAGCGGCAATCGCGCGAACCGCCGAAAAATACGGTAAGCGTCTGCGTTCGCTGTCGTACGGAATCGTAAACGATCAACAGACAGCCGAGGAATGTGAAAACGACGCTTATATGAAGGCGTGGAACTCAATTCCTCCCCACGAGCCAAGGGGCTATTTATACGCCTTTCTCGGAAGGATTATACGCCACGTTTCGCTCAACTGCTGTCGTGACAGGGGACGGCTCAAGCGGAGCGCTTTTATAAGCGAGCTTACCTTGGAGATGGAGCAATGTATCCCATCGCCCGACGACACGCTTTGCTGTTTTGACGATATGGCGCTGAGCAAAATAATCAACAGCTTTCTTGGCGGACTTGACGCTGAAAAAAGAAATATTTTCGTCAGAAGATATTGGTTCCTTGATTCCGTTTCAGCTATAAGCGTACGCTACGGTTTATCCGAAAGCAAGGTAAAAACCACTCTCTACCGTTGCCGCAACAGGCTTCGGGAGTATCTTCAGAAGGAGGGCTACACATTATGAGGGGAAAAGATTTATTGGATAAAATGGAGCTTATTGCTCCCGAATATATCGAAGCGGCAGAGGCTCGCCCGAAAAAAAGTAAGCTGAGCTGGGTGAAATGGGCAGGCGCTGCGGCGTGTATTGCGGCGGCGGTTGTGGGAACGACACTTCTCTTGCCCAAGGGACAGGAGCAGATAAACGCTGAGCTTCCGATGCTCTCAATCTCAGAAAATATGTCCGCAAGCGGCTTTGAGGGGTATATGGCGTATGATGTCTCTGAGCTTGTCAACAGCAACCCTTGGAACGAAAGCTTTTCGGTTTCAACGCTTCCCGTTTATAAAAATCAAGTGAGCTTTGACGAAAATCATAATATGACAGGCGGCAATTTTGATGAAATGAAAGAGCTTGCGCTTGAGGTCGCACAAAGGCTCGGACTTGATAAAGCGAATCTCGTTATAACCGACGATTCGCCCGACGAAGATTATAAGAAAAAGGTCACGGAAAAATTCGAAAGCTGGGGGCAGACGGTCCCCCAAGGTTATTTTGCCCCGACGAGAGTTATCGTGAAAACGGACGGAATAGAAATTGAGGTCGATATGACGATGACTGCAACAGTTTTATTTGAGCCGTCGGTATCGCTTTTACCTGAGCATAATTTTACACACTTCGCGTCGTATGAGGAAAAGGCGACTGTCGCTGAGTATCTGAAAACGCAATATAAGGATCTGATTGGTTTTGAAAACCCACAGGTGAATATTTACGGCGGCGACTATAATATTTACGGTCAGCAGATGTTTTCGATAGGCTTTTTTGACGCAAGCGCAGACGAAACCGAAAAAATCATCAACTATAACTTCAACAGGATTGAGTTTCACTGTGATGACGACGGAAAGCTCTTTATAGCAAGGCTCTACCGCCCCGATTTGACCGCAAAGGCGGGGGATTATCCGCTGATTTCCGTTCAGGAGGCAAAGGAGCTTTTACTCAACGGAAATTATATCAGCGACGTTATGTATGAGCTTATGGGCGAAGAATATATAAAAAAGACAGAGCTTATTTACCGCTTGGGCGTTTATGAGGAATATTTTATGCCCTATTACCGTTTTTATGTTGAGCTTCCACAGGTTGAGAAAAATGACGGAATGAAAACCTACGGCGCATTTTACGTTCCGGCCGTTAAGGGAGCGTATATCAGCAATATGCCCGTATGGGGAGGCGAGAGCTTCGTCATTGATCCGTCTGAAAAATAATACAAAAAATCTCCACAGGAGCTTTTTCCTGTGGAGGTTTATTTTTATCCTTTTATAAATTCCTTGATTTTTTCCATATTTCTCATTGCGTAATCATAGCCGTAGCGGTAAAAGGGGATAAGCTTAGCCTTTCTTTTTTCAAAACGACCTATTCCGAAGGTTTCCTCAGGCGCAAGAAGCAGAGCCTTTCCTTCCTTTTCAAGCGCTTCAAGTCGCTCTATCTGCTTGTTGTAGGATTCGGGGCGGTTTTTGAAGCTTTCCATAAGCTTTGGATATTTCTTATACTTGAGGTTTATTATAGAGGTAGTGGATTCCTTACTTTTACGATAGCCTCTTGGTCTTGTGAGAACGGCGATTACCTTATCGCAGCCGTCTTCGAACGCTTTATCAAAGGGTATCGAGTCGCTCAGCCCTCCGTCGAGATAGTATTTTCCGTTGATTTCGACAGGCTGGAACAGAATAGGAAGAGCACAGGTTGCCCTCAGCGCAGTAAAGCACTTATCGTCAGGAATTACGGGAATATATTCGGGAAGCCCCGTGTCTATATTCGTGACAACCGCAAGGCAATCGCCCTCGTGGTTTTTGAACGCCTCAAAATCAAACGGCACAAGCTTATTGGGAACCTCGCCAAAGACGAAGTCGAGGTTATAGTAGCTTTTGTTGCTCTTTCTGAACATGTGGTGAAAGCCCTGATATATTCCTTTTTCCTCGTATTGTTCAAGGATACGGAGATTTCTTTCCTTTTGCCTTGAGCAGTATGAAACCCCAAAGGAAATACCCGCCGAAACCCCGATAACGTAATCAGCGTATATTTTTTCGTCCAGCAATGCGTCAATTACACCGCAGGAAAAATATGTGCGGCTTGCACCGCCTTCAAAAATAATCCCTATTTTCATAATCTACTCCTTGATGCTACATCTTACACATTATATCATATTCTACTGAGAATTGCAATTGCTTTTCAAAAAGAATAAAAGGATTGACATTGAGCGTAACAGGTGGTAAAATCAATATATTGAATTTAAGAAAGGCAGATTTTTATGTTAAAACAAAAGTTATCTATTGCGGCGCTTGTTATGGGCGGAATTATGCTCGTTTCGGGCTGCGGTAACGGTTCATCAGCTCAGAGCGCAGGTACTCAGGCAGGCGCTATTGATTTTAATTCTCTTCCTTCAACTCAAGAGGGCAATATCGGAGAGGTAAAGCTTAATAAAGGCGACCTTTACGCAGTAATAAGCGTTGAGGGCTATGGCGATATTACCGCAAAGCTCTACCATGACATTGCACCTGAGGGCGTAGAAAATTTCGTAAAGCTTGCACATGAGGGCTACTACGACGGAAAGATTATTCACCGTGTGGTAAGCGACTTTATGCTCCAGGGTGGCTCAAAGAACGGCGACGGAATGAGCTCTGCCGATGAATATCAGTTCGGCGTTGAGTATAACACCAATATGCGTCATTTCTTCGGCGCTCTTTGCTACGCTAACGCAGGCGGAATGAACAGCACACAGTTTTACGTTGTAAACTCAAGAAAATATGAGCCTCTTACCGAAGAACAGTATAACGGCACGATTTCTTATTACGAATCTATGGCAGCTCAGGCACAGGCGCTTCTTGATAAAGCGACGGACCCTAACGAAAAGGCTTATTACGAAAGCGTTATCGCACAGGTTTCAAGCATCGCAAGCACTTATAAGAAACAGCTTTCCGCTTTCCTTGAATTGAGCGATACGGCAAAGGCAAAGTATGAGGCTCAGGGCGGTTCAGGCGTTCTTGACGGCGGCTATACAGTATTCGGTCAGACCGTTGACGGCTTTGACGTAATTGATAAAATAAGCGCAGTTGAGGTTGTCGATAACGGCGGCGGAGAATTAAGCTCGCCCGTTCAGAAAATCGTAATCGAAACCGTAAAAATCTATATCGCTGAGTAAGAATAAAGGACGCCGATTTAGCGAGAACGCTCAGATAGAAGCATCACGCGTTTGCTGAGGGAAACCCTTTTGTAAAAA
>JAZNST010000025.1:0-3778 GCA_045591405.1 Ruminiclostridium sp. | reverse complement strand
GCCCCCTGCAAAAGCCTTCGCTCTCCCCCGTTCGCTTCGCCGCCTCGTCTCCACAGCACCCCTGAAACCCAACGCTCAGGGGGAGGCTTGTTTTTGCGCAGGCTCCGCTCACCCCTCGTCTGCGCCCTCGCTCCACTTCGTTTCGCTCCGTCTCAGCCTCGGCGCCCGCTCCGCCTCTTGCTCGCCGTTTCTCTCCTATCTTCTTCTGAAAATGTCTCTGATGGCGCTAAAGCCGTCGGTCCTCGTCGTTGGCACAGAGAAAACAGGCAGGCTGTTGATTTCCTCAAGCCTTCGTGAAAGCCTCTCGTTTTCTTCAGTGAGAGCCTTGACCGTCGCTTCGAGCTGACCGACTCTTTCGCTGAAGTCGATATTTTCCTGTACGACTTCCTGTGCAGAAGCTTCTTCCATTTTATTCACCCCTTTCTACGACTTCCTGCTCGTCAATCCCGAAGATTGCCGCCGCAGCGTCCTTTTTGTCAATAAGTCCCGCCTCAAAAAGCCTCAGCGTTGTGTCGATTTTTACCGTGTTGTCACGGGAAACGCTGTCGCTGAAAACGACCGTCGCTTCTTCCTCAAGAGCCTCAGGCGAAAGCTCGCCGAGCTTTGCGAGTAAAAGGGCGACGTTGTGCGTCAAGGCAATCAGCCCCTCTCTTATAAGCTGTTGATGGGAGGTTTTTGTGCGGAAGGTCTTGTCGTTTCTGCTTACGACCTCGGTAGCGGTTTTCGCCGTATTCGTGTGGTAAGAGAGGCTTCCCGCCGACAGCCCCGTTTGCATACAAAGAAGGTCGAGGAGCTGTTCAAGAGCGTCGATATGCTCAGTAACCCTGAGCTGTGCGCTGTTGTCGTAGATTTTAAGCTCCTCCTTGTCGTCGGGGGTAAACGCCTCGTACACCTCGTCTTGGGTGTTAAAGTATCTGCGCTCGTTGCCGTTTGAGTCGTAAACGCTTCTCAGGGCGGAAACGGGGACGATAATTCGCTTCTTTCCGAGGATAAATTCTCGCTTGAGGCTGTCGAAAACGACGTCGAGAGCTTCGAGCGTGTCTGTTGCATTGGCAAAAACGGAAGCGCCAAGAGGTATTCCGTCCATTGAAGCCGACGCTGTGCGGAAATAGATAAAAAGCGGCTTTTCAAGACCTCGGACAAAGATTGTCTGTTCAAGCGAGGGATAAAGCTCAGAAAGCTCCGTCTGTCTGAACTGGGATTCTCTGTCACGCTTTTTGAAAAGGCGGTTGGTGATTTCGTAGCCGTCGGGCTTTTTCTCGTGTCTTTCAAGGAGCAGATACTGAACGTCTCCACAGCGGCTTGAGCTTATTGCAACGCCGCCATAAACGCCCTTTTCGTCGTACTGCGTCGGAATAAAGCAATCAGCGCTCAGATAGTCGAGCCGAACCTTTCCGTTTTCGATATAGACCTTAATTACCCCTGCGCCAAGAGCGAACACCTTTTCAAGAAAAAGCGGAAAACAGCTCCAGAATTCGTTGTCCTGAAGAACCTTACACACAAGCTCCTGAGTTCTGAGGCTTTTATAGCGGATATCCGTCTGCTGAGAAAAACAAAGCGCCGCAAGCTCCATACAAAGAGCCTTTGCACAGCCAAGCGAAGCCAACCGCCTGTAACCGTCGCACATACCGCTTTTTTTAACGTAACGCCAGCTTCCGCCGCCGTTATAAATCTGCACCCATTTTTCAAGGCAATCGGAGAAATAACGCTTTACCTCTTCTCCTGCCTCAACGGGCGGCTTGCCCGAAAAGCCGAGCCTTCCGAAAAGCCTGTCAATAATTTCCATAAGCTTCCTTTCCGTCTGAGACAATCGCTCAGACCTTAAAGAGATGAGATTCATATCGCTCAATTGCATATTCGAGTGCGTCAAGAGAGTCGATATTTGTAGTTCCGTCGTCAAGCCGCCGGTCACAGTTGAGCTTCGAGCTGTCCCAGACGGCAGTTTCAAGAGCCTCTATCAGATGAACGCATTTGTCGCTTATGAAGAAGCGACCTGCGGAAATGAGCCTGCAAAGCATATTGATTCTGCTGTTGACAGGCCGTTTGAGAGCGTTCCTCACGTCAACCCTGACTGCGTTTCTGAGACTCTTTATCAAGAGCTGTTCAGCGCTGTCGCAGTAGGCGCAAAGGAGCTTCTTGTCCTTGCTCCAGCGTTGAGTGCAGTCTATGAAGCTGTTTATGAGATGCTCTGCGCTTTTGTTTTCCTTGTCGTAATATTCGTCAAGGACGTAGACGTTTTTATAGCCCTTGTCGAATGCGACGAGATTATAAACGCTTGCGGACTTGTTGCCGCCAAAGTCTACGCCCACGACCTCAAACGAAATCGGATTTTCATCAAGGCGCTTCTGAAGCTGCTTGTCGTCAAGGACGTTTTTCTTCCCGAATTCCTCATAAATCCTTCCCTCAGCGCACACCCATTTCCCAAGAATGAATCTGTCGTAATACATACCTTTGTATTCCTTCTTTAGCTCCCTGACGTAGCCCTTGTCAAGATAGGGGTTGTCGTCGATAGAAAAGTGAAAGTCAAGAAGGTCGATTTCCTTGTTGTCGATATACTTTCGTTTGAGCCAGTGGCGAGGATGGTCGGGGTTTGTTGTTGCAATAAGCTTAGCGCCCTTTCGCGAGAGCCTTGACAAAAGCATAGTGAAAAAGTTTTCGTCAAAGAGCGTCAGCTCGTCGCAATATGCCCCGTCAAGAGTCATACCGCGAATCTTTGATTCGCTTCGAGAGTCGTTTGCGCTTTCAAGATAAATTCTCTTTCCAAAAAGAAACGCTTCCTTCTTTGAAACGGAGAAGCTGAAATTTTCCTCCCCGAAAATATCCTGAAGCGGCAAAAGAACGTTTCGTCTGAGCGTTCCCATTGTCTTTGCCGTCATAAGAAAGGTACAGCCGTCTTTTCTGAGCGAAACCCAGAAGCCCCATAAAATAAGGGAAACGTAAGTCTTACCCGACCTTACGCTTCCCTCAAGGATATTTATGCGCCTAAGCTTGCCTGAGCGCATCGTCTCAAGCACCTCAAGCTGTTTTTCCGACAGCACTGTCTTATTCGTTTTCGTCATTTTCATCCCCCGATTGCCCGAACGCTTCAAGAATAGCCGTAAGCGCCTCAGGCTTTTTCTCCTCCTGCTCGCTCTCGTATATCTCAAGCAGAAGCCTGAATACCTTTGCCAGCTTTTCAACGTCCTTATGAGCTATGCTCGCTATAAGCTCGCCGTTACAAAGCTGCTCCAAAAAAAGCCGCCCGAATTCAAGAAACTCGTTGCGGCTTTGCGCTATAAAATTTTGTATCTGTGTTTGCATTTTCTACCCTTTACTCCCTTCTCCATTTTAGAGTATAGCACAGCTCCTTCGTGCAATTCAATGCAAGCTTCCGGAAAAAGAAGGGCTATTGCCCCTCTAACATTTTCCATTTTAGAGTATAGCACGACGCACTTGTGCAATTCAATGCAAATTTGAGGCGCCTGTGCTTTTAAGAGAAGAGACAGTCTTTGAGGGGGGCGCAGCCCCCTGGGCTTTGCCTTGGGCAAAGCTCAGGAGACGGGCGGCGAAGCCGCACGGCTGCGCCTGAGCCGAAGGCGAGGGCGAGGGCTGCGCCCTGTGCCTGTGATAAGCGAAGGGGCATTAAGAGTGCAAGGCGCCCAAGCATCGCCAAGCTCGGCGTACCCCGAAGCTAAGCGGCGAGGCGGCGCGGGGCGACGGCGAGCCGTGAGGCTGAGTGGGTGCCAAGAGCGAGGCGACTCGATTTCGGGACGGATATAAAAATAAGAGAAAACTTTTG
>JAZNST010000024.1:0-30407 GCA_045591405.1 Ruminiclostridium sp. | reverse complement strand
GCCGATTGCCGTCGCCGCCTAAGGCGGCGGGCTGCTCCCGTCGCCTTAGGGCAGCAAAAAGCGCCGAGCAAATCACGCTCAGCGCCTGTGGTTATAGTCTGCCCTTGAAATCGTCGTAGCCAAACTCGTTGATAAGCTCTGTCGAGCCGTCCTTTTTCAGAAGATAAATCGACGGCAAGGGCATACCGTTAAAGGTGTTGTTCTTGACCATAGAGTAAATCGCCATATCGGTAAAAATCAGTCTGTCACCCGACTTCAGCGGCTCGTCGAAGCTGTAATCCCCGATAACGTCTCCTGCAAGACAGGTGTTTCCGCCAAGACGATAGGTATATTTCTTTTCACGTTCATTGCCGCTTCCGATTATGAACGGGCGATAGGGCATCTCAAGAACGTCAGGCATGTGGCACGCCGCCGAAGCGTCAAGAATAGCGATGTCAATGCCGTTTTTCTGAGTTTCAAGGACGGTTGCGACAAGATAACCTGCGTTAAGAGCAACCGCCTCTCCCGGCTCAAGATATATCTCTAAGTTATATTTCGACTTTATTCTACAAATTGTAGAAACCAAAAGCTCAATATCGTAGTCCTCACGGGTAATATGATGACCGCCGCCCATATTGAGCCACTTCATACTGTAAAGGTATTTCCCGAACTTTTCTTCTACCGCTTCAAGCGTCGTCACAAGAGCGTCTGCGTTTTGCTCGCAAAGCGTATGGAAATGAAGCCCCTCGATTCCGTCAAGTAAATCCTCACGGAAATTTTCAAGCGTAACGCCGAGCCTTGAGCCAAACGAACAAGGATCATAAATCTCGTGACCTTCTTGGGTTGAACATTCGGGGTTTATTCTTATTCCACAGCTCACACCCGCTTCAAGAGCAGTCTTTTTGTGCTTTTCCCACTGAGAGAAGCTGTTGAAGCTTATATGGTCGCAGATTTTCACAAGCTCGCTGAAATCCTCCGCTGAATAAGCGGGCGAAAAAACGTGATTCTCCTTGCCCATTTCCTCGAAGCCGAGCCTTGCTTCAAAGATTCCGCTTGCTGTGCAACCGCTGATATACTGAGCAATCAGCGGATACGTCTTATACGCCGAATAGCACTTTTGAGCAAGAAGTATATGGCAACCGCTTCTTTGCTCAACCTCTTTGAGAATTTCAAGATTTTTTATAAGCTTCCCCTCGTCAATCACATAGCACGGGGTTTTTACGTTTTCAAGCATTTTTATCTCCTTACTGCCCTTTTGGGCAAGGAAGCCGTATTTTTCGGGATTTTTCCCTTTTCAAAAAGCCCGACGAAAATCGGGCTTTGAGATATTGTTTTGAGCAAAAATCAGACTCAGTCCACAAGAGTCGGGTTGAAGTCCTCCTCCCAAGGAAGTCCCCACTTATTGAGAGCCTCCATAAAGGGATCGGGATCAAATTCCTCGATATTATAAACGCCTGCGCCGGACCACGTCTTAGTCATAAGCATCATCGCACCAATCATCGCAGGAACGCCCGTTGTATAGGAAATAGCCTGAGAGCCTACCTCCTTATAGCATTCCTGATGGTCGCAGATATTATAAACGTAATATTTTACGTCCTTGCCGTCCTTTTTACCCTGCATAATGCAGCCGATATTCGTCTTGCCCTTAGTTCTCGGACCAAGAGAAGCAGGATCGGGAAGAACAGCCTTGAGGAACTGAAGCGGAACAATCTGCTTGCCTTCAAATTCGATAGGCTCAATGCTCGTCATTCCGACGTTTTCAAGACACTTGAGATGAGTAAGATAGCTCTGACCGAAGGTCATAAAGAAGCGGATTCTCTTGATTCCCTTGATGTTTATTCCAAGGCTCTCAAGCTCCTCATGGTGAAGAAGATACATATCCTTTTCGCCAACGCCCTTAAAGTCATAAACGCGCTTGATTTCCATAGGCTCGGTCTCTACCCACTCGCCGTTTTCCCAGTAGCTGCCCTTTGCGCTTACCTCACGGATATTGATTTCGGGGTTAAAGTTGGTTGCAAAGGGATAACCGTGATCGCCGCCGTTGCAGTCGAGAATATCAATATAGTTGATTTCATCAAAATAATGCTTCATAGCGTAAGCACAGAAAACGCCTGTTACACCGGGGTCAAAGCCGCTTCCGAGGAGCGCTGTGATTCCTGCCTCCTTGAATTTTTCACGGTAAGCCCACTGCCACTTATACTCAAACTTCGCCGTATCAAGCGGCTCGTAGTTTGCAGTATCCACATAATGCGTCTTTGTTGCAAGACAAGCGTCCATAATCGTCAGATCCTGATAAGGAAGCGCAAGGTTAAGCACAACGTCGGGCTTATAGCTATTGATAAGTGCAATAAGCTCATCTACGTTATCAGCGTCAACCTGAGCCGTTTCGATAACGGTCTTTGTTTTTCCCATTGCTTCGATTTCAGCCTTTATTTTATCGCACTTTGACTTGGTTCTGCTGGCAATCATAATGCCCTCGAAAACCTCGTCGTTCTGACAGCACTTATGAATTGCAACACCTGCAACGCCGCCACAGCCTATAATCATACATTTTCCCATTATATTTTCCTCCTTGTCATTTTGTAATCGAAAGTAAAAGCTCACGAAGCGCCTTACAAGCGCAGGCAGTAGAAACCCCCGTGCTGTCGTAGGGCGGCGAAAGCTCGTTTATATCAGCGCCGACGATATTAAGCTCCCCGACGGTAAAAATAGCGTCCAAAAGCTCCTTATAAGTGACTCCTCCTGCTTCGGGAGTACCTGTTGCAGGAAAAACCGACGGATCAAGCACGTCAAGGTCAATCGTAAAGTAAACAGGCTTTCCTCTAAGCTCAGACACTATATCGTCAAGCGTTCTGAAGTCGAATTTGTGGGTATAAACGTGATCCTTTGCAAAGGCAAATTCCTCTCGGTCGCCCGAACGGATTCCGAATTGAAAGATTTTTCCGTCTCCGACTATCTCCCAGCATCTTCTCATAACGCAAGCGTGGCTGAGCTTTTCGCCAAGATAATCCTCACGCATATCAGAATGTGCGTCAAAATGAATGATGTGAAGGTCGGGATATTTTTTTGCAACTGCCCTTACTGCTCCAAGGGTGACGAGGTGCTCGCCTCCTATCATTACAGGGAGTTTATTGTCGGATAATATATCCTCTGTGTAATCTTTTATCATATCAAGGACTTTTTCGGTATTTCCAAACGGAAGCTCAAGCTCGCCGCCGTCAAAAACGCTTATATCAAGCAGATCCCTGTCCTGATAAGGGCTGTACGTCTCGATTCCGTAGCTTTCGTGACGGATTGCCGCCCCCGCAAAGCGTGTTCCGGGGCGATATGAGGTCGTCCCGTCAAAGCCTGCGCCGAAAATAACAACGTCAGCCTCGTCATATTCCTTATCACAGGCGATAAAGGTTTCAATGTTCATATTCTTCATCTATATGAATGTTCCTTTCGGTTTCTGTCCTGTTTTCTCAGTCGATATTTTCGACGTTTTCAAGAAGCTCCTCAACGTAGTTTGGCAGAGCAAACGAGCCGATATGAAGCTCAGGATTATAATACCTCGTGCTTATTCCAAGCTCAGCCCAGCGCTTTTCATCGTAATTCTTTATCGGGTGAAGCGACTTACTTGCAAAGCCAAAAAGCCAATGCCCCGACGGATAGGTTGGGATATGAGCCTGATAAACCTTACTTATCGGGAAGCTCTCGACGATTCTCTTGTGCGCTCTTTGCATTGCAACAGCGTCCTCGGCATAAAACGGACTTTCGTGCTGATTTACCATTATGCCGTCCTTGGTGAGCGCCTTAAAGCAGTTTCCGTAAAACTCCTTCGTGAAAAGTCCCTCGCCCGGTCCAAAGGGGTCTGTGCTGTCAACGATTATGAGGTCGTATTCGTTCTCGCAATGTCTGACGAACTTCAAGCCGTCCTGAATGTGAATATGAACACGCTCATCGTCAAAGCCACAGGCAGTTTTCGGTAAAAATTCCTTACAGACTTCAATTACCTCCTCGTCGATTTCAACGAGGTCGATTGCTTCAATGCCCTTATAGCGTGAAAGCTCACGGGCAACGCCGCCGTCGCCTGCCCCGATGACTAAAACCTTCTTTATATCGGGATTTACTGCCATCGGCGTATGAACTATCATCTCGTGATAGATAAATTCGTCCTTTTCCGTCAGCATCATATAGCCGTCAAGCGTCAGAAAACGCCCGAACTCGTCCGATTCGAAAACGTCAATCTGCTGCATTTCACTTTTCCTTGAGCAAAGCTGACTGTTAACTTTTATTGAGAGCTTCACGTTTTTCGTGTGAAACTCGCTGAACCATAAGTCCATCTTTTTTCCTTTCTATTCGGCAATTACGTTAAGTCTGTCTATTGCCATATCCTCAGCTCCCGTGAGGAAGCAGTTCTTTTCCTTAGCGTAGGAAATATACTCAAGAATTTCGCTTGTTATCCTTTCACCCGGCGCAAGAATAGGGATTCCCGGAGGGTAACACATTACAAATTCTCCCGCAACAAGTCCCGCTGTATCTTCAATGGGTAAGGACTTCTTCTTTGCGTAAAAAGCCTCCTGAGGCGATTTTACTACGGTCGGATTTATATATTCACGGGTAAGAAGACCGCTTTTATCACGCTTATATCTTCGCCTTATTTCTGATAACGCCCCACAGAGTCTTTCTATATCGCGTTCTCTGTCGCCGACTGAAACATAGGCGAGAAGATTTCCCATATCCCCGAACTCAGCCTGAATATCATAATCGTCACGAAGAATATCATAAACCTCAATCCCCGCAAGCCCCACATCAAGAGTATTTATCGAAAGCTTCGTGGTGTCAAAATCAAAGATACTGTCGTGATTTATAATTTCCGACGAATATGCGTAATAATCACCAATTGAATTTATTTCGCTTCTGGCGTAATCGGTAAGATATTTCACCCTGTTGAAGATTTCCTTGCCGTTGCAGGCGAGATTCTGTCTGCTTATATCAAGGCTTGAAAGAAGAAGATACGAGCCTGAGGTTGTCTGAGTGAGATTTATTATCTGTCTGACGTAATTCTCGTTCATGTTCTTCCCTGTGAGTAAAAAGCTACTCTGCGTCAGACTTCCGCCGCTTTTATGCATACTTACCGACGCCATATCCGCGCCCGCTTCCATTGCACTCACAGGAAGCCCCTCGCCAAAATAGAAGTGAGTTCCGTGAGCCTCGTCCGCAAGAAGCAGCATTCCGTTTTCGTGGGCAAGTCGTGCGATTGTTCTTATATCACTGCAAATTCCGTAATAGGTCGGATTGTTGACAAAAACCGCCTTTGCGTCGGGGTTTTCCTTAATTGCCCTTTCAACGTCAGAAACGCTCATTCCAAGGCTTATTCCAAGGCGTCTGTCGAGTGCGGGGTTAACGTAGACGGGAACTGCCCCGTTAAGAATCATAGCGTTGATTACGCTTCTGTGGACGTTTCTGGGAAGAATAATCTTCTCCCCTCTTTTTGCCGTAGTAAGCACCATCGCCTGAACGGCTGAGGTTGTGCCTCCTACCATAAAAAAGGCGTAATTTGCCCCGAAAGCGTCAGCGGCAAGCTCCTCTGCCTCACGGATAACCGACACGGGATGACACAGGTTATCAAGAGGTCTCATCGAGTTTACGTCAAGAGACATACACTTTGCCCCAAGAAAATCCGTCAGCTCCGGGTTTCCCTTTCCTCTCTTATGTCCGGGGACATCAAAGGGAACCACACGCTGTTTTTCAAATTCAGTCAGCGCCGTTTTTATCGGAACTCTGGTCTGGTCAAGCTTTGACAATTCGTTTTCCTCGCTCAATAAATATTACTTCCGCTGAAAATCTCAATCATTTCACGTCTGAGGTTATTTGTAATCTCAAGACGCATTTTCGGCGGCAACTCATAAACGTCAGTGTTAAAGAGATAATTCTGTAAATCAAGCTCCTTGATGAGCATTTTCGTGTGGAAGATATTGGACTGATAAACGTTCACGTCCGCAGCGTCGTATCTCTTTATGATGGAATCGTCGATATAGTCCTGAATTGACGTGATTTTATGGTCGGTGAAGACCTTTTTACCCGCAATATCTCTCGTAAAGCCTCTTACACGGTAATCCATCGTGATAATATCGGAATCAAAGCTTCCGATAAGGTAATCAAGAGTTGAAAGCGGAGTAATTTCGCCGCAGGTTGCAACGTCTATATCAACTCTGAAGGTAGCGATAGAGGTTTCGGGGTGATATTCGGGATAGGTGTGAACGGTGACGTGGCTCTTATCAAGATGAGCAACGACAGTTTCTGTTTCCCCGACTCTGTTTCCTACCTTTGACTCCTCAGCGATAAGGCAGGTAACCGAAGCGCCCTGTGGATCGTAGTCCTGCTTTGATATATTGAGCACCTTGGCGCCTATCATTTCGGTAAGCGTCATCAGAATCGACGTCAGACGCTCGCTGTTGTACTGCTCGTCGATATAGGCAATATAATCACGCTGTTCACGCTCAGTCTTAGCATAGCAGACATCATAGATATTGAAGCTGAGCGATTTTGTCAGGTTATTAAAGCCGTAAAGTTTAAGTTTGTTCTCCATCTTTTCTCTCTTTTCTTATAAAAAATAAATGCCCAAAGACAAGCTTTGAGCATAACTATCACTTTTTAGGGGCAAGAGAACAATCTCCTCCCAGTCAGAGTCTATATAGCAAGAAATACTTTTACTACTCTTATTGATATTTTACACTCAAGCAGAAGGGGACACCCTCCATTGGATAAAAAACGAGCAATTTGCTCAATCAATAAGGCAACAATGTTGCCAATCCGGCATCTGACCAGCTGTCCGTTGGCTCTTTTTTTATTTCTTGCGAAATTCGGTCAATGTACCTAGTATTATACATTATAAATCACAAAAAAGCAATAGGAAACGAATTAGTAAAATTCTACAAATTTAAGCGCAGTTTTTGTTTATATATGCCTCATTCCTTGACAACGGCGCCCTTGTGGGTTATAATGAGGAAAAATGTAAACTGAAAAAAATATTAAGGAGTGCCGCTTTGAAAAAATATACTATAAATATGAAGTCTATTGCCACATCAGTAAAAGGCCAAGGCGTAGGCTCTGCGTATATGGAACAGGTAAAGCTTGTAAAAGAGGGGCTTTCAGATAAATTTGAGATTTTCGAAAACGCCAGAATGCAGGCTGATATTACCCACTATCACACCTTTAACCCCGACTTTTACCTCTCGAAAAAGCACGATACGAAAAAGGGCGTTTCCGTGTGCTACGTTCACACTCTGCCCGAAACTATGGATAAAAGTATAGATATTCCCAAGTGGTCAAGAAAAATCTTCTATAAATATATGATAAATTTTTATAAGAAGATGCAGTACCTCGTCGTTGTAAACCCTTACTTTATCGACGCTCTTGAAAAGTACGGAATTGAAAGAGAAAGAGTTACATATATCCCGAACTTTGTTTCAACGGAAAAATTCCACCCATTGCAAAAGGAAGAAATCGACGCCGTAAAGGAAAAGTACGGAATTGAAAAGGATAAGTTCACCGTCCTTTGCGCAGGTCAGCTTCAGGTCAGAAAGGGTGCGTTTGACTTCATAGAAATCGCAAAGAAAATGCCCGACGTTCAGTTCGTGTGGGCGGGCGGTTTTTCCTTCAAGGGAATCTCCGACGGTTATAAGGAGCTTTCTAAGGTAGTTGAAAATCCCCCTGAAAACCTCAAATTCTTGGGAATTGTTGAGCGTGACGATATGAACGCAGTTTATAATGCGGCGGACGTTATGTTCCTTCCGTCTTACGACGAGCTGTTCCCGATGACTATTCTTGAGGCAATGTGCGTCAACACCCCGATCCTGCTTCGTGACCTGCCTATATATGATAATATTCTCTTTGACTTCTATTATAAGTCTGAAAACAACGAGGGCTTCATCGAACAGCTCAAAAAGCTCCGTGACGATAAGGATTATTATCAGAAGGGCGTTGAGATGTCCCGAAAAGGAAACCTTTTCTATGAAAAGGAGCACGTTCTTCAGATGTGGGACGATTTTTACACCTCGGTATTGAAAAAGGAAGATTAAAATGGGAAAAAAGAAATCTCAGCGAATTAACCTCATCATCTGTGCAATTGCGTTTGTGGTGATGATTGTTGTAATGCTGTTCGTTGATAAGCCTGAAAATCTGCTTAATGCGTTTTTGGCGGTAAACCCCGTCTACTTTGTGGCGGCAGTGGCTCTTATTCTCCTTTATTGGTTCTTTGAGGGCGCTGGACTTCACGCCGTTATGAAGGCTGTCCATAAGAAGCAAAAATTCAAAAATTCAATGAGCGTTTCAATGATTGGTCAGTATTTTAACTGTATTACCCCGTTTGCGTCGGGCGGTCAGCCCATTCAGGCGTATTATCTCGTTAAGTTCGGCGCTCCTTTAAGCTCGGCTCTGACTGCTCTTTTGAGTAAGTTTATCGCTTATCAGTTCGTGCTTACGCTTTACTGTACCGTGCTTCTTATTATCAGAGGCGGCGCTATAAATAATACGGCGATGATTGTGCTCGTTATGATCGGCTTTGCAGTAAACGCCGCAGTTATCGTAGGACTTCTTACCCTCGCTTTCTTCCAAAAGGCGGCAAAAAAAGTCAGCCACTTCTTTGTAAAGCTTCTCGGCAAAATCCACGTAATAAAAGACGTTGACGCAAAAATCGAATACATAGATAAGGAAATGGAGCTTTATATCGAAAATTTCAAGTTCATAAAGTCAAGACCCTGGCTCGTAATAAGGCTGTTCTTGCTTTCTGCGCTCCAGCTGACCTGCTATTTCTCGATAACCTACGTAATTTATCTGGGCTTCGGACTTTCGGGCGCTGATTTCTTTACGGTAATCGCTTATCAGGCGTTTATTCTTCTTATTACCTCGTTCGTTCCGATTCCCGGCGCTCTTGGCGCATCAGAGGGAAGCTACGCCCTTTTCTTTATGTCGATTTTCTCAACAACCTACCTCACGCTTTCTACTTTCGTCTGGCGCTTCCTGACCTTCTACCTCGCTATTATTATCGGTATGACCGTTACTCTCGTCGTAAACAGAAGCTCAAAGAAAAACGAAACCCCAATAGAAAACGCACAGGAATAATTCCGCTGAAATATGGCGGATTCACACACAGAGACTTCACACAAATTTATTGAAGGGAACTTTTCTGAAGAAAGTTTCCCCTCACTCCTTCAAAGACTTTTAATAGCCCGCCTCACAAGGTAAAGCCCTGTAAGGCGGGCTTTTGTACTAAAAGTTTTCGGAAAGGAATCTGAGGAAAAACCTTTTTCAAAAGGGCTTTCCTCAGTAAACGCATAAAGTCTCCGTGTGAGTTCACTCTATTTCAGAAAATTTTTTCAAAAACCGCTTGCTTTTTTTAAGGTTTTATGTTACACTTAAACCAACGGTTGCAAACGATTACATAGTTTGCAAAAAAACGGCTGTGTCCGAAAAAAATACGACTGAGAAAGGAAACGCATCATGAAAATTTCAGACGGATTCTGGCTTAACAAGCCCGGCTATGAAGTCAACTACGCTACACAGATTTACGAGGTAAACGTAACAGAAAATTCAATCAACCTGCTTGTTACTCAGCAGTACATTCAGAACAGAGGAATGACGCTTGGCGGCCCTGTGTTTGATATTACCTTTACATCTACTCTTGAAGACAGCATCAAGGTTACAATTGAGCATTTCAAGGGAAGACTCAAGAAAGGTCCTTGCTTTGAGCTTAACGAGGATAAGAGCTTTAAGCCCGTTATTACTCACGACGAAAACGGCTATACTCTTACCTCAGGAAAGACCTCCGTTAAAATCGGAAAACAGGGCGGAAGCTGGGACGTAGCTTACTACTACGGCGACAAGCTTCTCACTAAGGAAGGCTGGCGCACAACCTCTTACATAAAGGAAGCGGACTTTCTCACCGACGCAAGACTTGCCGCAAAGAAAGGACAGAACTTCTGGGCAGACAGCGATACTGCTGATAATGCGTTTATGCGTGAGCAGCTTAACATTTCCGTTGGTGAAAATATCTACGGCTTTGGCGAAAAGTTCAGCACTTTTGTCAAGAACGGTCAGAGCGTTGAGGTTTGGAACAACGACGGCGGCACTTGCTCTGAGCAAACCTACAAGTCTATCCCCTTCTATGTTTCAAGCCGAGGCTACGGCGTGTTTGTAAATCATCCCGAAAAGGTTATGTTTGAGGTTGCAAGCGAAACCGTATCCAAGGTTTCCTTCGCTGTTCAGGGTGAAAAGCTTGAATACTTTGTTTTCGGCGGTGATACTATTGCCGACGCAATCAAGGGCTACACAAGTCTTACAGGTAAGCCTGCACTTCCTCCTGCTTATACCTTTGGTCTTTGGCTTACAACGTCGTTCACTACAAACTACGACGAAGAAACCGTTACTTCCTTTATCGACGGAATGGAAGAACGTGATATTCCTCTTGAAGTGTTCCACTTTGACTGCTTCTGGATGAAGGAGATGAACTGGTGCGACTTCACTTGGGACAAGAGAATGTTTGCTGATCCTAAGGCAATGCTCGAACGCCTCAAGAAAAAGAACATCGAAATCTGCGTATGGATCAACTCCTATATCGCTCAGCGTTCCTCTCTCTTTGACGAGGGCGTAGAGGGCGGCTACTTTATTAAGAATAAGGACGGCTCTGTATTCCAGACAGATATGTGGCAGCCCGGAATGGCTATCGTTGACTTTACGAATCCTGCCGCTTGCGAATGGTATAAGAGTAAGCTCAGAGCACTCTGCGAAATGGGCGTTGACGCGTTCAAGACAGACTTTGGCGAAAGAATCCCCACTGACGTTGTTTACTTCGACGGAAGCGACCCGATGAAGATGCACAACTACTACACATATCTTTACAACAAGACTGTATTTGAAGTTCTCGAAGAATACTACGGAAAGGATAAGGCTTGCCTCTTTGCCCGTTCTGCAACAGTAGGCGGTCAGAAGTTCCCCGTTCACTGGGGCGGCGACTGCTTCAGTAACTATGAATCCATGTGGGAGACAATCCGTGGCGGACTTTCCCTCTGTATGAGTGGCTTCGGCTTCTTCAGCCACGATATAAGCGGCTTTGAGGCAACAGGCTCCCCTGACCTTTACAAGCGTTGGTCGGCGTTCGGTCTTATGTCTACTCACTCAAGACTTCACGGCAACAGCTCTTACAGAGTTCCGTGGAACTTCGGCGAAGAAAGCTGTGACGTTCTGCGCCACTTCACAAAGCTCAAGGGAAGACTTATGCCTTACCTTTTCTCTAACGCAGTTTACACTCACGAAACAGGCGTTCCTATGATGAGAGCTATGGTTGTTGACTATAATAACGACCCTGCTGTTCTTGCACTTGACAGACAGTATATGCTCGGTGATACGCTCCTTGTGGCTCCCGTATTCAACGAGGAAGGAATCGTTCAGTTCTACCTCCCCGGAACAGGAAAGTGGACAGATATTCAGACAGGCGAAGCGCTCGAAGGTGGCAAGTGGTACGAAAAGAAGTACGACTACTTCGGAATGCCTCTTTACGCTAAGCCAAATTCAATTATCGCTTACGGCGATTTCAAGCGTAACTTCACTTATGATTATAACCAGAACGCTAAGCTCGTCGTTTACGGCCTTGAGGACGGAAAGACCGCCCAGACCAAGATCTACGATAAGGACGCTAAGCTTGTCCTTACTGTAAAGGCAACAAGAAACGGCGATACAATCAAGATCACAAGCGAGGGCGAAGGCACGTTCACCGTTGAAAGCGCTGAAAACCTCAAGATTGAAATGTAACTGAAAAAGCTGATGGTGCGGTTCTTGCCGCACCATTAACTATTGTTTTGATTTTTCACCTGAAAGAAGGCATATTTTTGAGTAAAGCTTATGAAATAAATATGACGGAGGGAAAAATTCTCCCAAGAATGCTGAAATTCGTTCTGCCGCTTATGCTCTCAAGCGTATTACAGCTTCTTTTTAACGCCGCTGATATTGTCGTCGTGGGAAATTTTGCAAGTCAGAATTCCCTTGCGGCAGTGGGCTCGACAAGCTCTCTTGTAAACCTTATGACCAACCTTTTTCTCGGTCTTTCCACAAGCGTGAACGTGATTATTGCCCGTTATCAAGGCGCAGGAAACGAGCAGGGCGTAAGCAGAACTCTTCACACCTCCATACTTCTGAGCGTAATAAGCGGCGCGCTTCTCACGATAGTAGGAATTATTTTTGCCGATAAGCTTCTTATGCTTATGCAGTCGCCCACAGAAACGCTTGAGCTTTCTACGCTCTACCTGAGAATTTATTTCTCAGGTATGATTGCGATGATGATTTATAACTTCGGAAGCTCAGTGCTTCGTTCTAAAGGCGACACAAAAAGACCTCTTTATTTCCTTACGCTTGCGGGCGTAATAAACGTAGTTCTCAACCTGTTTTTCGTTATAGTGCTCAATATGGACGTTGCTGGCGTTGCTTTTGCAACTGTAATCTCGCAGTGCGTTTCAGCCGTGCTTATTCTTATTTGTCTTGCAAAGGAAAACGGTGCCTTCAAGCTTTCCTTCAAAAAGCTCAGACTTGACGGAAAAATTACCGCACAAATCCTCAGAATCGGCGTTCCTGCAGGGTTTCAGGGCGTTGTGTTCTCGCTTTCAAACGTCGTAATCCAGTCGTCAATCAATCAGTTCGGTCCCATAACGATGGCAGCGAGCGCCGCCGCCGCAAGTATTGAGGGCTTCGTATGGGTTTCGATGAACGCTTTTTCACAGGGCGCTCTTACCTTCACAAGTCAGAATATCGGCGCTGGAAAATACTGCAGAATCAACAGGATTATTTTTACCGCCTGTGCAAGCGCCGCAGTAGCAGGGCTTGTCCTTGGAAATCTTGCCTTTATTTTCGGAAGACCTCTGATTTCAATTTTCGACTCACGACCTGAGGTTATAGACTCTGGAATGACGAGAATGATGATGGTTTGCTGTTTTTATTTCACTTGCGGTCTTATGGACTGCATTGTAGGAGGAATAAGAGGAATGGGCTATGCGCTCACGCCGACGATCGTTTCAATGCTCGGTGCGTGCGGATTGAGGCTTTTGTGGATATTTACGATATTCACGCTCCCCGAATTTCACTCTGAGCAAATGCTGTTTATCTCCTACCCTGTTTCGTGGATAATTACCTTTGTCGTTCATTTTATCTGCTTTATATTTATGAGGCGAAAATACCCCAAAAAAGACGCAGAACGTCCTGCCCTTGACAAAATATAATAAAAACACGCCCATACAGCCTTCTTGCTGTACGGGCGTTTATTTTATGCCTTGTCAAGCCAGACTCTCATCTGAGTTTCGCCTCGGTTTGCCCAAGTGTAATAAGGAACTGCGATTGCCTCACATTCAGTCTCAGTAGGCTCAGCCGCCGAATAAAGCGACTCGCTCGGAGCAACTCTCAACGCCTTTGCCGAAAGCTTCACGATTCCGTCCTGAGAGCCGTGAACGCTCGCACCCTTTTTGAGTCTGAGCGATAAAACACAGCCGTCGTTGTCAACTCCCTCGAAGCAATAAACAAGCGGGCCTCTGCAAAGGGCGATTTTTCCCGTGAGCTGAGGAACCCTTGAGCTTGCATAAAGATTATAAGGCTCGTCTGAGAGGACGAGGGCAACCTTGTCCCCCTTATTCACGCTAAGATATGCGTAGCCGTTCTGAAGCTTGAAATCTGCCCCTTGTCCGTTAAGCTCAAGAGAAAACTCCTTGCTCCACGAGGGGATTCTTACGGCAAGTCTGCCGCTTCCCTCAAGAATTTCGTAGCTTACCGTGAAGCCGTAAGGATACTCCGTTTCACAGGAAAGCTTGATTCCGTTTGAAAATTCCGCTGTGCCTTCTGCGTAAAGGTGGCAGTAAGCGGTCGTCTCGTTCTGACCGTAAGCGTATTTTCCAAACGACGAGATAACTCTTGCGACGTTGGGCGGACAGCAAGCGCACGCATACCAATCGGGGCGCTGAGTCAGGTCGTGGCGGTGAGTAGGGGAAATTCCCGAAATACCCGGAACGCACTCAAGCGGATTAACGTAGAAAAACCTCTTTCCGTCAAGCTCCATTCCCGAAAGAACCGAGTTGTAGAACGCTCTTTCCATTACGTCGGCGTACTTTGAATCAACCTCGTTTTCAAGCATTCTCGAAGCAAAGAACATAAGACCGATTGCCGCACAGGTTTCGCTGTACGCCGTATCAGACGGAAGGTCGTAATCAACGCTGAACGCCTCTCCGATTACCGTTGAGCCGATTCCTCCCGTAACGTACATTCTTTTTTGCGTGATACTTTCCCAAAGCGTTTTGCAAGCGTCAAGAAGCGTTTTATCTCCGCTTTCTCCTGCAACGTCAGCCATTCCTGTATAAAGATAAACTGCTCTTACTGCGTGACCTGTTGCGTCCTTTTGCTCTCTTACAGGCGCACCCGACTGAGTATAAGCATAGTCGCTCGCATTATTTCCCCAGACTGTCCAGCTTCGCTGTTGCGCTTCCTTTTCATAAAAGTGGCAATCAACGCCTCGTATATCTATAAAGTGCTTTGAAAGCTCATAACAGCGCTTATCACCTGTGCAACGGTACATTTTCATAAGCGCAAGCTCAACCTCAGGATGTCCAGGGTAGCCCTTATTTCCCTGTGTTATGAAAACGTCATAGATATGCTCCGTGTTTTTAAGCATAACGTCAAGAAGCTTTCGTTTTCCTGTTGCCTCATAATAAGCGCACGCCGCCTCCATAAGATGACCTGAGCAGTAAAGCTCGTGTCCTTCAAGGAGATTCGTCCAACGCTTGTCCTTGTCCTTTACCGTAAAATAGGTGTTAAGATAACCGTCGTCGTCCTGTGCGGCGGCGATTTTTTCGATAAGCTCGTCTACCGTTTTTTGAAGTTCAGAATCGGGGAACCGCAACAAAGAATAAGCGGCGGCTTCAATCCATTTTCCTGCGTCGCTGTCCTGGAAAACCATTCCGTAAAATCCGCTTCTCACGTCCTCGCCTCTGAGCGCTCTTGCGGCGTTTTCAAAGTTCTCAACGACGTGGCTTTTTTCAACGCCCTCGATTTTATCACAAAGCACATTGTACTGATAAGGGATAACCTCAGTTTTTATAAGCTTCTGAAGCTTTCCCACAAAGCCGCCCGATGATTTATAGGACGCTTGCGAAAGCTGAGTCTGAATTTTCATAGCCGTTCTCCTTTTTTCGCCGTATTTTAAGCTCAGTATAGCACACAGCAGCGGTAATTGCAATAAAAACAGCAAAAAGCGCCCCGATTATTCAGAGCGCTTTTTTGGTGGATTATTATTTTGAGATTACTTTTTCTTGCGTGAAATGATGATTGCGGCGCCTGCTACTACTGCAACACCTACAACAACAGCCACGCCCTCAACGCCTGTATCGGTGTTGGGCTTGTCTTCGTTTTCAGCCTTTTCTGTTGAAATATCCTCTGTTGTAAGGAGATAATCCGAACAGCTGTCCTGTGTAACGGTAATAAAGCCGTTTTCATCAACCTCTTTTGCACAGATAAGCTTAATACCGTTTTCAAGAACCTTGTTGTAATAGAGAGTCTTGCCTGCGTATTCTTTGCCTACGGGGATTGTGATTTCAGCCTTTGCAGGAAGCTTTCCGCTGTAAGCGTAGCTTATAGACAGAACAAAGTTGTCCTCTGTAAGCTTATCGTTATCGGCAGTTGAAAGGTCTGTGGAGATTGTGCTTGCAAAATCGTAAGCGTCAACGCCGTCAACAGTTGTCATTGTGCCCTTTGCGAACTTGAAGCACACGCCGTTATCCGCCTTGATAACTACATCGGCTTCAGCGTTCTTCGAGATAATATCAGCCATATCATCAGCCTTGAGCGCTTCTTTTACGTCAAACTCATAGTCGGGAGCGTTTGTTGCTTCGGGAGCAGTTGTGTCTTCGGGAGCAATTGTTGCTTCGGGAAGAATTGTGTCTTCGGGAACAGTTGTGTCTTCGGGAGCAGTTGTTGCTTCAGGAGCAGTTGTTGCTTCGGGAGCAGTTGTTGCTTCAGGGGCAGAAGAACCGCCGTTAGACCCATTCAGAATTTCGGCACCCTGCTCGGTGACAAGCCACGTGCCATAAAAATGAGGGTTGCTTTCGGGATCCTGAACATTTTCTCCCGCATCGTTGTCCCAATAATACGGATTTTTGACATAGCCATTATCATCAAAAACATCGTTTGTGCGGAAATAGATTACTACCATGTCAACGTCCTCATAGTAGAAGTCTCTGACCATTCCGTACGTTTCTTCGGAGAAAGAGTTACCCCATCCATTGTCTCCGTCAATACATTCAATAAGCTCAGCTGCTGTAAGCGTTGTGTCTGTAAATGTGTTGACGGGATCCGGATACTCCCACGCATCCTCTGCGCTTCCGGGTCCCCAGATTGCCGTGTTTACCGCCAGAACGCCTTTACGGTTCACATTCTTACGAAGGCATGTAAAAGTAGTGCTTCCGTTAGCGTCCTTCTCAACGTCTATAAACTCAAAATCAACCTGATAAACCTCGTTCAAACTAAAGCTTTTACCGTCTGCAACAGTAAAGCTACTGTCTTCTCCGAAAATATCCATGCTTTCGTTTGAAAAATCTGTGTCTTCAGCGTAACCGTTGACTTCGATATTGTAGTCAACAAAGGCCTCAAATTCCTCGTCTGTAAAGGTATAAGTACCCTTGCCGTTCTCAACGGTAAGGTTGATATCAAGTCCGCTCTGCGTTGTGATATCGTCTGCAAATACAGCGGTGCTTGTCGCAAGCGCTGCTATCAGCACAGCTGATAAATAATTTTTCAGTTTCATACTTCCTCCAAAAAATTTATTTGCGGAAATTCCGCATTGTCTGAAATTTAACAACTTTTTGCATAAAATGTTGTTGATTTCGCATACATTATAGCACAAAGTTTTAGATTATGCAACAACTTTTTGCTAAAATTTTAATAAAATAAGACTTTTATATTTTGTGAGGTTTTACCAATGAAAAACGGATACGATCTTGGCTTGATATTAAAAAAGCTCAGACTTGACGCAGGCTTGTCGCAACAGGAGCTTGGCGAAAAAATAAATCGTGACAAGGGAATAATAAGCCGTTATGAAAATAACTACCAAACGCCGCCGTTTGAAACAATGAGGGATTTTGCGGCGATTTTTAACGTGTCGCTCGATTATCTCGGCGGCGTTGAAAAACAAGGCGTAATTTCTGTTCACGGGCTTTCTTCTGATCAAGCGGAGCTTCTTATCCGTATAAGCGAGATTATGAGAAAGAAGAATCATATTGCCGCCGACAATCTCACCGCAGAGCAAGCCGAAGTCATAGGAAAGCTCGTAAAGGAGTTCTTATTCTGAAAAAAAAAAGAAAAAAAGCCGCATTTTCGTGCGGCTTTCTTTCTGGAAAATTAAGAGAAATTATGAAAAGGAATGGAATCTATGTTATGCCTTGGGGCTTGCTTTTGGTCTGCCCTTCAAATCGAGCAGTAGATTAAACCGGGAAAAAACAGCTTGTGGAAGGTCACGTCTGACCTTCCGCAAGGGGTAAACTCGGATTGCTTTCTTCCCTTGGTCTGTACTTATAATACACCCCGATTTTGATAATTGTGTGAAAAAAGAGTAGCGTTTTATTGAAATATCAACCGCTTTATGTTATAATTTTTAGAGTAGCTTTATCGGAGGTTCAGTAATGAAAAACAGCTTAAAACGCTTCATCGGACTTTTTATCGCAGGCGTAATAAACGCAACGGGCGTAACGCTTCTTCTTGCGCCTGTCAATCTTTTTGACAGCGGAATTTCGGGCACGTCGTTCCTGCTTGATAAGGTAACCCCGCCGTTTTTCGTAATGAGCTTCTTTCTTATAGTACTGAACGTCCCCTTTTATATTCTCGGATATAAAAAGGTCGGCTGGAAATTCGTGATAAATTCTTTGTTTGCAATCGGCGTCTACTCCCTTTTCTCGTTCATCTTCAAGGACGTTATGGCGCTTGACTTTATAAATAACGGCTCTCCGTTCGCAGGGCACGACCTTCTTCTTGCTTCGCTTTTCGGCGGACTTGTTTCGGGCGTGGGAAGCGGCCTTGTTATCCGTATGGGCGGTGCAATCGACGGAATCGAAGTTATGGCTGTGCTTTTTGCAAAAAAGCTCGGTCTTACCGTCGGAACCTTTATGATGATTTATAACACCATTCTTTACATAACGGCGGCGCTTGTGTTCCAAAGCTGGACGGTTGCGCTTTATTCAATAATTGCCTACACCGTCGGAAACAAGACGATCGACTTTGTCGTTGAAGGTCTTGATAAGGCAAAGGCGGCATTCATTATTACTGAAAAAGGCTCGTCTCTTCCTGAGCTTCTTTCGGCTGAACTTGGGCAAGGCGTTACGCTTCTTGATTCGTACGGCGCTTATTCAAAGGAATCGAAAACGCTTATTTACTGCGTTGTTAACAGATTTGAAATCTCAAAGGTCAAAAAGCTCGTAAGAGAAACCGACCCTAAAGCCTTCGTTTCGATTGCTGAGGTTTCAGAGACGGTAGGCGGAGCGGAAATAACCTTCAAGATGAAAAAGCGAGAGCGCTGATAAAAGTCTGCGTCTTCTTGCCCCAAGGGTTAAGGGAAAGGGAGTGAAAAGTTGATTTTTTGCGTTGAAAGCGAAAAGAGCGTGCGTGAGCTTATAATCTACACGCTCAATAATTCGGGGCTTCAATCGGTTGGAATTGAAACCGCCCAAGAGCTTTTTGAGCGTATAAAAACCGAAACTCCCACACTGATACTTCTTGGGACCGACCTTCCCGATAAGGACGGGATTGAAACTCTCGTAAAGCTAAGACAGAAAAAATTAACCTCAGGGCTTCCTATTATTCTTCTGAGCAGTAAGTCGAGCGAAATCGACAAGGTAATCGGGCTTGACAGCGGCGCTGACGATTACGTGACAAAGCCTCTCGGAATGATGGAGCTTATTGCAAGAATAAAGGCTCTTTTAAGAAGGACGGAAAGAGACGCCAAAGGCTCAGAGCTTCGCTATCAGGGCATAGCGCTTGATTTGCCCTCGCATACTGCCCAGTCCGACTTAAAGCCCGTTGACCTTACGCTAAAGGAGTTCAGGCTCCTTGCGTTTCTGATTGAAAACGCGGGGATCGTGCTGTCGAGAGATACGCTTCTTGAGGCAATTTGGAGCTATGATTTCGACGGCGAAACAAGAACCGTAGACGCTCATATAAAGTCGCTCAGAAAAAAGCTCGGAAAAAACGGAAACGCCATTCAGACCGTGAGGGGCGTAGGTTACCGTCTTGGAAGCCCCAAGGAAAAATACGGCTTATAATTAAAACGCTCTCAGGGGCGTTTTTTTATTTCAAAAACGCTTGACAAATCCTGATTCTGTGTTATAATACATATTGTGACTGTAAACTCATTTAGGTTTACACATAAGGAGGCGAGTCGATGCCAAAGGATTTTGTCGATGAAATGAGCTGTGCGAGGCTCTTTGATATGTACGGCGAAATGCTGACGCAAAGACAGCAGGAGGCTCTCCAGATGTACTATAACGAGGATCTCTCGCTCGGCGAAATCGCTCAGGAGCTTGAAATCACAAGGCAAGGCGTTGTGAATTTTATCAAAAAGGGCGAGGCGTCTCTGAGAAAGCTTGAAGAAAAGCTTGGTCACCTAAAACGCTTTTATAGGATAAGCGAAGAAATCGAAAAGATTGAAAAGGCGCTTGACGGCGCAGTTGAAGATAATGAGACGAAAGAGGCGCTTGAGCGTTCTCTCGGCGAAATAAAAAAGCTTTTGTAGAAAGGGGACGCAGATGGCATTTGAAGGATTGTCCGACAAGCTCGGACGAGTTTTTAAGAACCTCAAAAATCACGGCAGACTGAGCGAAAGCGACGTTAAGGACGCTATGCGAGAGGTCCGTATGGCAATGCTTGAAGCGGACGTAAGCTATAAGGTTGTCAAGGATTTTGTCGCTAAGGTTACCGAAAGGGCAATAGGAAGCGAGGTTATGAATAGCCTTACTCCCGCCCAGCAGGTTATTGATATAGTTCACGACGAGCTAAAGCAGCTTATGGGAAACACAACGTCAAGAATTGATTTTCCCTCCAAGCCTCCTTGCGTGATTATGATGTGCGGTCTTCAAGGTGCAGGTAAAACCACTCACTCAGCAAAGCTCGCAAAATACCTGAAGGAACAGAACAGACGACCTCTGCTCGTTGCGTGCGACGTTTACAGACCTGCCGCTATCGACCAGCTCAAAATCGTCGGCGAAAAGGCGGGGGCGAAGGTTTTTGAAATGGGGCAGATAAACCCCGTTAAAATTGCCCGTGAGAGTATAAAATACGCTAAGGATAACGGCTTTGACGTCGTTCTTCTTGACACGGCGGGCCGTTTACACATTGACCAGGAGCTTATGGACGAGCTTAAAAATATAAAGTCCGAGGTCAACCCCAACGAAATTCTCCTCGTTGTTGACTCTATGACAGGTCAGGACGCAGTTAACGTAGCCAAGACCTTTAACGAGCTTCTTGAAATTACAGGCGTAATTCTCACTAAGCTCGACGGCGATACAAGAGGCGGTGCGGCAATGTCGGTTCTCTCCGTTACAGGAAAGCCCGTCAAGTTCGCAGGCGTCGGTGAAAAAATCGACGACCTTGAGCAGTTCCATCCCGACAGAATGGCAGACCGTATCCTTGGAATGGGCGACGTGCTGAGTCTTATTGAAAAGGCAAAGGCAAACGTCGATGAAAAGGAACAGCTCAGACTTGCAAAGAAAATGCAGGAAAATAAGTTCGATATGAACGACCTGCTTGCTCAGTTCCAGCAGATTGAAAAGATGGGAAGTATCTCGTCGCTTATGAAGATGATTCCGGGCGTTGCAGGAAAAATCAAGGACGAGGATATTGACGAAAAGAAAATCCCCCGAACTAAGGCTATTATCTGCTCAATGACTAAGGCGGAGCGTGAAAAGCCCTCGCTTATCGACGCTAAGAGAAAGCGTAGAATCGCCGCAGGTAGCGGAACGAGAGTTGAAGACGTCAACGCTTTGCTCAAGCAGTTTGAGATGATGCAAAAGATGATGAAGCAGATGGGCGGAAAGGGAAAAAAGAGATTCCCACGAATAAACCCGGCAATGTTCAACAATATGGGCGGAATGCCACCGATGTGATATTGACACTTGGACTAAAGAGTGTAAATATAAATTAAAACAATATATTTTTGGAGGACTTTACAATGGCAGTAAAAATCAGACTCAGAAGAACAGGTATGAGAAACGCAGCTACTTACAGAGTTGTTGTTGCTGACTCTCGTTCACCACGCGACGGTCGTTTCATCGAAGAAATCGGCTACTATGACCCTAAGACAGAACCCAGCACAATCGAAATCAAGGCTGAAAGAGCTAAGGATTGGATCAGCAAGGGTGCTCAGCCCAGCGATACAGTAAAGAGACTTCTCAAGACAAAGGGCATTATCTAATCGCACACCTGCTGTCTGAAAAAGGAGTCTAGTTATGAAAGAGCTTTTAATCTCAATGGTAGAGGAGCTTGTTCAGGACAAGTCCGCTATCGAAGTTACAGTTGACGAGCCTAACGACGAGGGCGTTACTGTTTACCATCTTCACGTTGCTCCCGACGATATGGGCAGAGTAATCGGTAAGCAGGGACGAATCGCTAAGGCAATCCGCACCATTATGCGTGCAGGCGCTGTACGCTATGACCAGAAGGTTATGGTTGAAATCGACTGATAAAATAGAGCCGTGATTTTTCACGGCTTTTATTTTTTATCTCTGTCGGTTTTCAAAGGCGAGGCACAGCGCACTCTCCTTTTTTACATCCGCTTACGGCGAACGGGGCGCAAGCAAAAAAATACAGAGCTGTGAAAACAGCCCTGTATAAATCCTCTGTGTTTATTCAAGAACCAAAAGCTCGGATTCGGGAGGATCAAGAACAGGCACGGTGAAATCTCTGATTTCAGTCACGCACTTGTCAAGCCATTCGATCTCCCAGATTTCGCTGTGCGAAAGGGAAGTTCCCTTTTCGACGCGAATATTGTCATAGTTGTCCTTGATTTCTCCTGCAAATATCTTCGCCTTGTTTTCGTTAACAAGCTCGTAAAGCTTATCGGTGATTTTTTCTGTTCCCTCGACGCAGTTTTCGCTTATCGCAATCACTCTCGCCGCACCCTCTGCAAGACCGTCGTCACAGATAACATTAAAAGTACCCGTTTCGTATCTTACTCGTCTGAGCATATCTATGAGATAGGTTCCGAAGTTATAAAAAGCGCCCGTAAGATAAGTATCGGGGGCAAGCTCCGGCAGATTGTAAGCAAGCCCTATAACCTTTATTCCCTTCTCATTGCAATATTTTATCGCATATTCAGACTCAGTACAAGCGAAAATAACGTCACAGCCCTGCTCAACAAGGTCGTCAACAGCGTTTTTAACCGTCTCGTCGTTACTTGCCCAGCACCAGTTGAGTCTCACGTCAGTGTCAAGCTCGGTAAGCTCCTTTGCACCCTGAATATAAGCATTAATAAGCCCGTAGCAGTTAGCAAGCGAAGAATCCGCAAGAACGCCGAGAATATTTGATGTGCTGTTATAAGCTCCTGCAATTCCGCAAACGTAGGTTGACTGATAAAGCTTACCCTGGAACGAGGACATATTTGAAAGCGAGCCGTCGCCGCCATAGCTTATGAAGCTTATTTCTTCCAGAGTCTGAGCTTCCTTTTCTACTGCATTTTCAAACTTGGCGCTACACGAAACGATAACGTTACAGCCCTTTTCAACAAGAACGTGAACAGCGTCGGGGAATTGAGAAACAAGAACGTCCTCTATGTAGTAGGTTTCTGCTCCGAGCGTTTTTTCGGCTTGAAGCCTTGCGTTATTGAACTGCTTTGAGATTGTGCTCTCGTCTACGCCCTCAGAGTAAATAAAGCCTACCGTGAGCGCCTTTTCGGGCGGAAGCTCGTCGGGGTTTGAGGTAACTACGTTTCCGTCCTCGTCAGTAACCTCCTCGCCGTTTTCGTCGGTGAGAGCTATAAAGTCCGTCGTTTCTTCAGCCTCGCCCGCAGAACCGCTACACGCAGTAAGGTTAAGAACCATAAGGGCGGACATTGCAAGCGAAAGAACGGCAGAAAGAACTTTTTTCATAAAAACTGCTCCTTTCGGGAAAAACAATCAGTATAAAATACCTTATCTATCATTTCGGCAGAAATTTTCATTTATTAAGTACAGTATAACACATTTTCACAAAAAAATCATCAAAAATTTGCAGATTTATTTTGATTTTTCCGAGATTTGTGCTATAATAGAAGCCGTAGTCCGTTTACATATAAATTCAGAAAGGAATTTGACAATATGAAAAAGATACTCGCCGCTTTACTTGCGGTTATGATGGTAATAAGCTCGCTTGCCGCTTGTAGCGGCTCCGACTCTCAGCAGGGCGAACAGCCTCAGACTACCACAGACCCCGCCCAGACAGTAGCGCCCCTTGCCGTTCCCGACGACAAACAGACGCTCGTAGCTTACGTTGAGGGGGCAGAGGACGCCGAACACTTCAATATCACATTCGAGCAGTTTTACCGTGAATATATTTTCTATCTGATGAGAAAGGGGCTTGACGAAACCCTTGCCCAGAATGCAGAAGCTTGCCTTAATATCCGTCAGAGCACGATTGATTACCTCACGCTTGAAAGAATTACTCTGAAAATTGCCAAGGATATGGGAATAACCGAAGAAACCCTCACTCAGGAGGAAAAGGACGAAATCGAAGCTGAGGTTAACGATAGCTACGACCTGTGGTGCGAGGAATTTGAACAGGACGCTATTGCGGAGCTTGGCGAAGGCTATACCGAAGAAGAGCTTTATAATAAGGAATACGAGCTTTTCGCCGAATATCTTGCACAGGCAGGACTCGTTCCCGAAATCTTCCACGAATGGCAGGTAAATTCTGTTCTTCAGGCTAAGCTTTATGAAAAAATCATCGCTGAAATAAAGGTAACGGACGAAGAAATCGACGAATACGTAAACAACGCCATCAGCGAAGCTAAGGACGCTTACGAAAACGAGCTTGAAAAATACGAGCAGGGCTATACAAGCGTTTATCTTCCCGAAGGAACGAAAACCGTAAAGCAGATTTTTATTAAGCTTGAGGACGCTGATATAAGCGAAATTATGGCTTATAGAAACGACGGCGACGACGAAACCGCCGATAAGCTCAAGGCTGAAAAGCTCGCTGAAATTGAAGACGAGGCAAAAGCCGCCCTTGACGAGCTTAAATCGGGCACGGCTTGGGACGACGTTCAGGTTAAATATAACGACGACAACACAGGAAACGCTTCTACCTACGTCGTTTACCCCAAGAGTAACCTTATCAGCGAGGAAATAATAAACGGCGTAATGTCTCTTGAAAATAAGGGCGACTTCACAGAGCTTATTTCAACCGACGCCGGCTATTATATCTTCCTCTATCTCGACGACGCAAAGGTTGACCTTGAAGCAATCCGCAAGCAGGTTCAAGAGGGTATGCTTTCACAAAAGCAGACAGAAGCCGCAAACAACAGCGTTCTTGACTGGCAAAAGCAGTACCCCTACACCATTAACTACGAGCTTCTCGATATACCCGAACCCGAAGAAACACCAGCCGCAACAGAAGCTACAACAGCTGAATAATATGCTTGAAATAAAAATTCTCTTTACAGGCGGAACGATAGGCTCGTCTGAAAACGACGGCTTTATCTGCGCTGACAGCGACAAAAAATTTACTCTTATCGAAAAGGCAAAGAAAAAACTCGGCACTAAGGTCGGGTTTTCTTCTTATGAGGTGTGTAGCGTTCTGAGCGAAAATATAACGGCGCAAAACCTCTATGAAATTGCCGTTGCCGTAAAAGAATCAATAAAAGACTCTCCCGACGGAATCGTTCTGACTCACGGAACGGATACTCTCGCTTATTCAGCGGCGTTTCTTTCGTATATTTTTTCTGATTGCAATATCCCAATCGTCCTCGTTTCAAGTAACTATATTCTCTCTGACAGCCGAGCCAACGGCGTAGATAATTTCGTGGGGGCGGTTGAATTTATAAGAGCTAAAAAAGGCACGGGTGTTTTTGTCGCCTATAAAAACACGGGCGACTCGCTCAGAATCCACAGGGGGACGAGAATTGTCCCTCAGCTTCCCTGCTCTGACGATATTTTCAGCATTAAAGGAAGCTATTACGCAGAGGTTTTGACTTCGGGCGTAATTCTGAACGAGAATTACAGCGAGAAAAAGGACGAGCTGACGCCGATTTCTCCGCTTGCACTCACAAAAGGCGCAAAGGTCCTTTTCCTTGAGGCTCAGCCGCTTATGGCGCTTCCGTCGCTTGATTCACGCTTTGGCGCAGTTCTTATCAAGAGCTTTCACAGCGGAACGCTTCCTACTGAAAACGAGGCGTTTATAAAATTCACCAAAGAAGCGAGGGCGCTTTCTATCCCGATTTTTCTCGTGGGCGCTGAGGAACGCACTCAGTACGCTTCTACGAAGGCTTTTTCTGCTCTTGGGATTGAAGCTCTGCCCGCTATGTCGCCCTGTGCCGCTTACGCAAAGCTCAGACTTCTTCTTGGAAACGGCGACGGACTTTTTTCAATGACTCAATCACTTTCGGGCGATATTTTATAAGCAACAACTAATTATATAACAAAAAAGGAACAGGCTGAATTCAGTCTGCTCCTTATTTTTTAGCTCATTGTGTTAGCTTCGAGAAGGAT
The DNA here is from genome assembly GCA_045591405.1 of Ruminiclostridium sp. GTDB lineage: Bacteria > Bacillota > Clostridia > Oscillospirales > Ruminococcaceae > Ruminiclostridium_E. The sequence goes on along the minus strand of JAZNST010000024.1, from coordinate 4,695 downwards.
TTTCTTGATATTATAAAGCTTCTCCGAAAGGTCAACGTAGTAGCTGTGGGGGTTTTCAAAGCGCTTAACCTCGTCCCAAAGCTTTTCGACCTCGTTTTGACAGTATTCTCTGATTTTATCGACGGGCGGAAGCTCATAGACAAGCTGTCCGTCCTTAAAAATCGTCTCCATAAGCGGCTTTGCGGTAAAATCGGTGAGGGTTTTCGTTTTCCAAGTTGCATTAGGATCAAAAATCGTCAGCGGAACGCTCTGGTCAAGCTCCTCGTCGTACACGCAAATGAGGTCTGCGGTTGCCTTTGAGCTTTCGTTATCAAAAAGGCGGTAAGTCTTCTTAAAGTGGGGGTTGGTGATTTTTCCGACGTTCTCGCTTATTTTTATTTTCGGGACTACCGTTTCCCCTTCTTCTACTGCAACAAGCTTATAAACGCCACTGAAAACGGGGGCGCTCATAGAGGTTATAAGTCTTTCGCCAACGCCGAAGAAATCAACGCAAGCCCCTTGCATAAAGAGGTCACGGATAAGGTATTCGTCAAGGGAATTTGACGCCACGATTTTACACTCCGTAAGCCCCGCCTCATCAAGCATTGCTCTGGCTTTTTTTGAAAGATAGGAAATATCCCCCGAATCAAGTCTTATCGCTCCGTTTTCAATTCCAAGCTCCTTAAATACCTTTATTGCGTTGGGAACGCCGCTTTTGAGCGTATTGTAGGTATCGACAAGAAGCGTGGCGTTGTTTGGGTAAATTTCACAGTAGGTTCTGAACGCCTCATATTCGCTGTCAAACATCTGAATCCAGCTATGAGCCATCGTTCCGAGCGCCGGGATATTGTACTTTTCGTCAGTGAGCGTACAAGCCGTTCCAACGCAGCCGCCGATATAAGCCGCCCTTGCGCCGTCAACGGCTCCGCTTGCGCCCTGAGCTCGCCTTGAGCCAAACTCAACGACCGCCTTTTTATTGGCGGCACGGACGATTCTGTTCGCCTTTGTTGCAATAAGCGACTGATGATTTATCGTAAGAAGAAGGAAGGTTTCTATAAGCTGAGCTTCGATAGCGGGCGCTCTTACCGTGAGTATAGGCTCGTTAGGAAACACGGGCGTTCCTTCGGGAACGGCGTAAATATCTCCTGTAAATCTGAAATCCTTGAGATAGGAAAGGAACTGCTCGTCAAAGATTTTTTTCGAGCGAAGATATTCGATATCTTCCTCAGAAAAATGGAGGGCTTCGATATATTTTACCGCCTGCTCAAGACCTGCCGCTATTGCAAAGCCCGCCTTGTCAGGAACGTTTCTGAAAAATAAGTCAAAGTATGTTATTTTTTTATAAAAGCCGTTTTTGAAATAGCCGTTGCTCATTGTAAGCTCGTAAAAGTCACAGAGCATTGTCAGATTATCTGCTGTCATTGTTTTCTCCCCGATTTTTTATTCAGGCTCTCTCATACGATAGCCTACACCCATTTCCGTGAAAATATACTTAGGCTCGGCGGGAAGCTCCTCGATTTTTCGTCTGATATTCGCCATGTGCACACGCAGTCCCTGATTATCGGTTGCACCCGCACCCCAGATATTTTTAAGGAGATAGTCGTAAGTCAGCACCTGTCCTGCATGCTGAGAGAGAATCGCAATAAGCTTAAACTCATTTTGAGTAAAGCGCACCTCCTCGCCCCTGAGCGTAACCTTGTGCTTTTGATAGTCAATCGTAAGCTCGTCAAGAACGAAGCGGTTGTTCTGATTTGCAGTTGAGCTTCCTGCTGAATGGCGAAGGGCTGTTCTTATTCTCGCCAGAAGCTCTGACGTTCCGAAGGGCTTTGTGAGGTAATCGTCAGCTCCCATATCAAGCGCCGCTACCTTGTCCTTTTCGTTTGCTCTTGCAGAAACGACAACGATAGGAATATCAGACCATTCTCTTACGGATTTTATAACCTTTAGTCCGTCCATATCGGGAAGACCGAGGTCAAGAATAATTGCTCTGAGGGAGCTTGCGTCGATAATTTCTTGCATTGCCTGCTTTGCTGTTGCGGCTTTTTTAACCGCATAGCCATTCGCAGTAAGTATCGTCCCGATAAAATTTGAGATATTAATCTCGTCTTCAACTATAAGTATCGTGTCCTTTGCGTCTGTTTTCATCACACAGCCTCCTTCGGTAAAGTAAACACAAACCTTGCACCGCCGCCAAGCGCATTTTCAGCCTTCATAACTCCGCCGTGAGTTTTCACGATGGTGTTGCAAACGGAAAGACCGATTCCCATGCTTTTTTTTGCGTCATAGGATTCATCTTCGTTTTTAAGCTTTGAGCCTCCGTGCTTGAAAATATTTTCAAGCGTCTCCTCGTCCATTCCAACGCCGTTATCAGAGACGGAAAACTCAACGAATTTCCCCTTATCAACCACGCTCAGAACAGTTTTTGTTGCTGTCTTTGCGTGAATTTCCACGTTTTCGAGAAGATTCATTATCACCTGGGAAATAAGCATTATATCCATAGACACGACGATTATTTCCTCAGAGGGCATTCTTATAATTACGTTTGAATTGGGGAAGCGTTTTTTGAATGCCGCTACCGCCGTTTCGACAACCTCATCGGCGATTTCGGGCTGTTTTTTAAGCTTCGCCGTTCCGTTTTCGTCAATTCGGGTAACAGTAAGCAGATTTTCAACCATTCTTATAAGCCATTGCGAGTCCTCTATTGCACCCGTAAGAAGCCTGTCACGCTCCTCTTTGTCAATAACGTCGCCGTTTTCTTTAACAACAGAACACGCTCCGAGAATTGAAGCAAGCGGAGTTCTCAGGTCGTGGGAAATAGCACGAAGAAGATTACTTCGGTTTTTTTCACGCTCAATATCTATTTTTATTTGCTCTCGGTCTGTCAGTCGGCGTGTAAGGGTGCAAGTAATAATTGCAATAACAAGCATACAAATCAGGTTAAAGACAGACTTATTCTGAAACGAGAGCGCCCCATAAGGCTCTATAAAGAGATAATTTACAACAGGAAAGCCGAGGAAGGAAACGAAGATTCCATAAAAATAGCCCTTTGTAAAGCGTGCAGTCAAAAACGCAACAAGAATCGAAATCATAAAGGCTATGGAGTCGGATTCGATAACGTAATGCTGAATAAGATAAGTCACCATTATCGCAGTAACGATAATAAGGACAGTTTTCAGAGTATCAACCAACGAAAAAGAGAAAAACGCCTTCAGCTTCTTTTTCAAGCCTGCACCTCCCCCGCATTTTTTCTTATTATATCACAAATAAAACTAAATTACAATAAGCAAACAAAAAAACAAGGGCTCAAAGAGCCCTTGTTCAGAGAGATATATGGTCGGGATAATCCGCTTATCCTTAACCGAGAAGCTGGAGAACAGCCTGAGGCTGCTGGTTAGCCTGAGCGAGCATTGCCTGAGAAGCCTGCTGAAGAATGTTGAACTTGGTGTAGTTGATCATTTCAGTAGCCATATCAGTATCTCTGATCTGAGATTCTGCGTCTGTCAGGTTTTCGTTAGTTGTTGTAAGGTTGTTAACTGTGTATTCAAGTCTGTTCTGAAGAGCACCAAGGCTAGCTCTCTGGAGAGATACTGTCTTGATAGCTTCGTCGATGCTGTTGATAGCCTGGTTAGCGCCTGTCTGTGTGGATACGTTAACGCTCGAAATACCGATAGCGGCAGAGCCCATATCGCCAACAGAAAGAGTTACTCTCTGGTCTTCAACGCCGTTAGCGCCGATCTGGAAAGTAAGTCCTGTGCCTGCGCCTGCGTAAGCCTTACCTACACCTGCACCGTCAGTAGCTTGTGCCTGAGCAACAGTGCCTGCTACGTTGAACTTGATTACGCCGTCCTTGTCGCCGTCAGGAGACGTAGCGTCAGTAAGCTCTGCTGTGTAGTCAAAGCCTGCTTCCTTAAGGATGTTTTCGATATCGTCTTCTGTGTACTCAACGCCTGTTGCGAGGTGGAGAGTAATTTCAGCGCCGGATGTGCCTACAACCTGAGCTGTGTCGATATCAACGCGTTCCTTACCTGCTTCTACGTCAGTCTTGTAAGTAATCTTATCGAATGTTCCTTCTGTCGAAGCAACTGTACCGTAGGTATTAGCTGTGAGCTTGAGCGAATCAGAAGAACCTAAAGCACCGCTAGTAGCGTCACCTACGAGACTAGAGAGGTCAGAAGTGATAGTTGTTCTTACGCCTGCAGCTGTTGCGGCTGTGGAACCTGCAGCTGTCATCTTCATAACGCCGCCTGCGAGCTTGATACTTACGTCTGCGGGAGGTGTTGCCTGACCTGCGCCCTTAGCCTGTGTAGCGTTAGCGATAAGGTCGTCAATCTGATTCTGAGAATAGCTTTCGTTCGCAACGAGGTTAAGAGTAAGAGTTAATCCGTCAGAAGACCAGATAGCGTTTTCGCCGCCCTTACCGGAAGCTGCCGTTGTTGTTGTGATCACAACGCCTGCAACGTTCGAAGTAACTGTTGAGCCCTTAAGGTCAGCAAGAGCAACTTCGTATGTGCCGTAGGTTGCGCCGTAAGTGTTTGTTCCTGTTGCGCCGCCGAGAGAACCGTCAAGAAGCTGCATTCCGTTGTATTCAGTAGCTGTTGAAATTCTGTCAACTTCGCTCTTGAGTGCCTGAACTTCGAGCTGGATAGCGTCACGGTCTTCCTGCTGGTATGTTCCGTTTGCGGACTGAACTGCGAGCTCTCTCATTCTCTGGAGAAT
>JAZNST010000023.1:0-44891 GCA_045591405.1 Ruminiclostridium sp. | reverse complement strand
TGTGACATCAAAGGCACGCACAACGTATTCCCCGCCCTCGTCACGATAAAAGTTAACGCTTACTCTGATTTTTACGCCCTCGTTGTCTGCGGCTACGTTTCTTATGATACTGTCAAGCTCAGCCTTTAAGTAACCAAGCTCGTCGCCCATTGAACCTGTGGTGTCAATCATAAGAAGCAAGTCGAGCTGCTGTTCGGCGTTTTCGCCCTCTGTAACCTTAAAGCCGTAAGTGTCTGTTGTTGAAGCAACAGGAAGCTCCTGAACCGTTCCATTAATATCAGCGATTATCTTTGCTTCTTTATCTGCAGTTGCGTCGGCAAATAAATAGCACTTTCCTTCGTTGTCGGTTTTTGCGCTCCAGATTGTATTTCCCTGAGAGTCAACAAGACAAACAGTTATGTTTTCAAGCGGTGTCGAACCGTTGGAAACGGTCGCGAAATAGCGCTTTGTAATAGTCTTGTTCCACATTCTGCAATAGTCGTTCCAGCCTGTTTCCTCGCTCTGATAAAGATTATTCCAGAAAATCCAGTGGGCGTTGTCGTCCCAGAGTCCTGCCGTAAGAACTCCCGACTGATATTCGGGAAGCTCAACGCCGGAGCCTGCCGAGCCTGTTTCTGACGGAGCGAACACACCTTCTGCCCATGCAGTTTCTTCACCAAATGCAGAGTCAGCTACTATTCCGCCTTCTATAAAATCGTCAACAGCCCCATAGTCAGCCGAAGCGTCCCAAAAGGTTGTTACAGCGGCGGGCTTGCTTGTTTCTGCGTGTGTAGCTGAAGGAGGAGTATCGGCGTCGCCTCTTGTTGCGTCAAGAGCCATATTCACATCAGCTCCCGAAGCGCTCTCAGCTTTTTCTGAGCAAGCCGAGAAAGAAGCTATTACTGCGATTGCTGTCAATATCGAAATTATCTTTTTCATAATATCACCTCGTTGTTGTTTTTCGTCCTTACGCCATAAACACCTTGGCAGGAGGAAAAAGGTTACAAAAAAATCATTATCGGCATATTGCACAATTTATTTCAACCTTAGTTGTGCATTATAGATTTTTTATACATTTTTAGGAAATTCGTCATAAAACCCTTGATTTTTTCGCTGAAATGATTACAATAATAATAGTGGTTAGCACTCAAAGGTCAAGAGTGCTAAAACAATAAACAGTACATTAATTATAGGAGGCATATATAATGACTATTAAACCATTAGCTGACAGAGTTGTTCTGAAGATGCTCGAAGCAGAGGAAACAACAAAGGGCGGTATCATTCTTACAACAGCTGCTCAGGAAAAGCCACAGGTTGCACAGATTGTTGCAGCAGGTCCCGGCGGAGTTGTTGACGGTAAGGAAGTAAAAATGGAAGTTAAAGTTGGCGACAAGGTTCTTATGAGCAAGTACGCCGGCACACAGGTTAAGGTTGACGGAGTTGAATACACCATTGTCCGTCAGAGCGACATTCTTGCTATTGTAGAATAATTACAGAAAGGAAACTATTATTTATGGCAAAGCAGATTATTTACGGAGAAGAAGCCAGAAAGGCATTACAAAGCGGTATTGACCAGCTTGCAGATACAGTCAAGATTACTCTTGGTCCTAAGGGCAGAAACGTTGTTCTTGATAAGAAGTTTGGCGCACCGCTGATTACTAACGACGGCGTTACTATCGCTAAGGAAATCGAGCTTGACGACCCGTTTGAAAATATGGGCGCTCAGCTTGTAAAGGAAGTTTCCACAAAGACAAACGACGCCGCAGGCGACGGTACAACTACTGCTACTCTTCTTGCTCAGGCAATGGTAAGAGAAGGTATGAAGAATATTGCCGCAGGCGCAAACCCAATGGTTGTAAGAAAGGGTATGTCTCTTGCAGTTGATACAACCGTTGAACAGATTAAGAAGAACTCCAAGAAGGTTAAGAACAGCGAAGATATTGCTCGTGTTGCAACTGTTTCTTCAGGCGACGAAAACGTAGGTAAGCTTATTGCTGAGGCAATGGAAAAGGTTACCTCCGACGGCGTAATTACAATTGAAGAAAGTAAGACTGCTGAAACTTACAGCGAGGTTGTTGAGGGTATGCAGTTTGACAGAGGCTATATCTCTCCTTATATGGCAACTGACGGCGACAAGATGATTGCTGAGCTTGACGACGCTTTCGTTCTTATCACAGATAAGAAAATCTCCAACATCCAGGACCTTCTCCCTCTGCTCGAACAGATTGTAAAGATGGGACAGAAGCTCCTCATCGTTGCTGAGGACGTTGAAGGCGAGGCTCTTACAACTCTCGTTCTCAATAAGCTTCGTGGCACTTTCACCTGCGTTGCTGTAAAGGCCCCCGGCTTTGGCGACAGACGTAAGGAAATGCTCCAGGATATCGCCGTTCTCACAGGCGGTCAGGTTATCACCTCCGAGCTTGGCCTTGAGCTCGCAGAAACTACTGTTGATATGCTTGGCCGTGCTAAGCAGATCAAGGTTTCCAAGGAAAATACAATTATCGTTGACGGTGCAGGAAAGGCTGCTGCAATCAAGGAAAGAATCGGTCAGATAAAGGCCGCTATCGAAACAACAACAAGCGAATTTGATAAGGAAAAGCTCCAGGAACGCCTTGCTAAGCTCAGCGGCGGTGTTGCAGTAATCAAGGTTGGTGCGGCTACTGAAGTTGAAATGAAGGAAAAGAAGCTTCGTATTGAAGACGCTCTCGCCGCAACAAAGGCTGCTGTTGGAGAAGGTATCGTTGCAGGCGGCGGTACAGCTCTCATCAATGCTATGGACGCTGTTGAAAAGCTCATCACAACTCTTGACGGCGACGAAAAGACAGGCGCAAAGATTATCCTCAGAGCGCTTGAAGAGCCGGTTCGTCAGATTGCACTCAACGCAGGTCTTGAAGGCTCTGTAATCATTGACACAATCAGACGTGAAAAGAAGAAGGGCTTCGGCTTTGACGCGGCTAAGGAGGTTTATGGCGATATGGTAACAGCAGGTATAGTTGATCCTGCCAAGGTTACACGCTCCGCACTTCAGAACGCTGCTTCCGTTGCTTCTATGGTTCTTACAACAGAGAGCCTTGTCGCTGACAAGAAGGAAGAAAATGCCGCTGCTGCAATGCCCGCAGGTGGTATGGGCGGTATGGGCGGTATGTATTAAGCTAACCCGAAATACAATAAGCCGTAAGTTAAATAAAAACACGAAGCCGCTTTTGATAATAACGTCAGAAGCGGCTTTGATTTTAGAAACGTTTGTCGAAAAATACGGAGGATTTATGAATAAAGAATGGTCGGAAATGAATAAGACTATGCAGTTACAGCTCAAGAAAAAAGAAACGTTTTTATCGGGAACAGACACGTTGCTTGAGCTTAGAAAAGAGCTGATGAAGGAAATTCTGCAGTTTAAGACGGATTTATCTTCCGATGATTTTTACGCAATACCGTATATAAACGCAAAAGGCTATCACAGTAAAACTATCGCCTACTCTCTTTGGCATATTTTTCGCATTGAGGATATCGTAGCCCATACGCTTATAGCAGACGACGAACAGATTTTCTTTAAGGGGAACTACCAAAAACGCATAAACTCTCCCATTATTACGACGGGAAACGAGCTTATAAAAGAAGAAATAAGCGAATTTTCAAAGAAGCTGTCTGTTGAAGAGCTGTATAATTACATAGTTGAAGTCGATAGCTCCACAACGCAGATTCTAAAACGCCTTACCCACAGCCATAGCAAAGAAAAAGTCAGCGTTGAAAAAAGAAAGAGGCTAGAGGCGCTGAGCGTTGTGAGCAAGGACGAAAGTGCGTATTGGTTGGTTGATTATTGGTGCAATAAGGATATAAAGGGATTGATACAAATGCCGTTTTCAAGGCACTGGATAATGCATATCGAAGCGTGTTTGAAAATAAGGGACAAGCTTTTATCCCGTAAGTGAATTCCGATTAATTCACCAAACGCAAAATAACCCGTGAATAAAATTCACGGGTTATTATTTTTTAGCTCAGGCTTTCACACTGTTATCTTTTTTGCATATACTGTCAGTATGCAACGATATTCATCTCAACCTTACCTTCTGCGCTTATATCAAGCACGCCATACGACGGCTTATTGTGACCACGAGGAATACCAAGGCTTCCCGGATTAAGAACGTAAATTCCGTCAATAAGCTCAGCCCTGTAAAGGTGCGTATGACCGTAGAGGAGAATATTACAGCCTTCTTCCTTAGCGGCGGTTATTGCCTTTTCAAGACCGTCTGATACGTCGTAAAGGTGACCGTGAGTGCAAAACAGCTTACATTTTTCAAGCTCAATCGTCCTTGACAACGAAGCCTCGCAAAAATCACCCTCGCCCTTTACGAAAAGAAATTTCTTATTCGGATGAAGCTTTGCCACGTCTGCAAATTCATTTGAACCGTCGCCAAGATGAATAAACAAATCCGCTTCGTTCTTATCCACAATATTGTTGTAACGCTCAAAATTTCTATGTGTATCTGCAACAACAATTATTCTCATTTTGTCTTCCTTTCGCTTATTCTTTCTTTTGTTGTTTTTTGTAATATACTCAATATTGTATCACAACCTGCGTTTTTTGTCAATAAAACGCAGGGAATAAAAAACCGTCAGGCAGCATAGTTATTGAAGGAGGAGCTTATGAACAGCAATATGAAAAGAGTTATGGAAATTGTCAGCAAGAAGCTCGGAATCACGTCTGAGGAGCTTGAAGCCGCTCTTTCAAGCGGAAATACCGAACAAATGCTCAAAAATATGAACACAGCTGATAAGGAAAAGCTCAACAAAATCTTGTCAGACAAGTCAGCTACTGAAAAAATAATGAAAAGCAGCACAGCATCAGACATTCTCAAGCAAATGAAAAAGTAGCTGCTCAGATAAACTGAAAGGAAACGGCGATGGCAGAAGACGATTTGCTTGCTAAGCTCTTTGAGCAGCTGCTCGAAGCGGACGAAAAAGACGCAAGCAACAACTCACAAGACAACGAAAATGGGCTTTTTGGCGGCATTGACATAGACGCAGTGTTAAAACTCGGCGAGGTGTTTGCACAGATGAATAAGCCCGACAAAAACACTCAGCTGCTTCTTGCCCTCAAGCCGCATCTTCGTCCCGAAAACAGACAAAAGGTCGATAATGCAATGAAGCTTATGAAAATACTCAATATGCTGCCGCTGTTAAGAGAGTGCGGTTTTCTCGACGGTCTTCTCTGACGGCGGATAACTAAGGAGGAAATATGGACTGGACAAAGAAATATTCTGAAGCTGAAATTGAAAAAAGACAGGAAGAATATATAAAAGAGGCGTTACTGATGGCAAAACGTGCCGTTCCCGACGAAAACGAAGCTCCCGAAAATGAATCTGACGATAATTCTACGGTTATCCTGACAGAAACGACAGCCCAAGAAAGCGCAGAAACAACCGTTCTCGTCAACGACGAAGAAGCCGCAGACGAGGAGCTGACGAAATTCCTTGATATTGAAGAAACGAACGACGAGCAAAGCTATATTGAAGTAAAAAGCGACCTCGAAAGACTTATAGATAAGATTTCTGAAGGAAAAAGCTCAGAAGAAAAGCCGTTGTGTAATTGCCCTACCTGCAGAAAAAAGCGTGCGGGAAAATGAACGGCACACTTGATAAGCTTCTGACCGATAAGGACAGTCTTCTTATCTGCTGTCTTTTACTTATGCTTAGAAACGAGCAAAGCGACAGGTCGCTTACAATGGCACTTCTTTATATTCTGCTTACATAGAAAAACGCACAATGGAAGGTTACCATTGTGCGTTTTTTTATTTGCTTTCTTTGTTTTTCTTGATGATTTTTTGTCTTGAAAACTCCTCACGCTCTTTTTCCTCAAGGGCATTTGTAATGAACTTCACTTGCTCGGTATAACGAGGAATAAGAATGTTTTTGAGTGCGTTTGCTCTTTTCTGAGTTTTTTTGATTGCAACAGCAAGACGGTAAATACTATTTTCAATTTCAGCAAGAACGGCACTGATTTGTTTTACCCTGTTGAACTTAACAAAAGCGTTATCAAACTGACTATTCGTAATCATAAGGCTATAAGGAGGCGTATCCGAAGCGGGCTTTTCAAGAGTAACCGAAGGAAGCTCAACGCCCATTACGCTTCTATACGAGAGTTTAACGCCTGTTTCAACGGGAATCTGGTTGGTAAGAGGCGATATTACGCCAAGCATTATATTCGCCGCCTGCAAAGAGCTGTAAGCCTCAGAAAAAGTGGCGTCAATAGTGCCTCTGAGCTCTTTTGCCTTATCAGAAAGAAGAACGGTTTCTCTTATGAGAATATTTCTTTTTCTGTCCATAAGCTCAAACCCAAGCTGAGCTTGTCTTAGCATACGCTTAGCGTTTATCAGATTACCTTTTGTAGGGAAAACCTGCTGTTCAGCCACAATTTCTCCTCCCTTCAGCTTATTCTTTCATAATATTATAAGAAGCGCTCTGCTCTCTTAGGATCGTAGTGTTCTTTTATGAGCTTTTCATTCATTCGGTCAAGCTCGCCTTCGGGGAGCATTGAAAGAAGATCCCACGCAAGCTCAAGCGTTTCTTCAATGGAACGGTTTTCTTCAAAGCCTTGATTAAGGAAATTGCTTTCAAAAGCCGCACCAAATTTCATATAGGATTTATCCGTAGGGGAAAGCTCGTCCTCGCCGATAACGCTCGCAAGAGCTTTTGCGTCCTGAACCTTAGCATAGGCGGCAAAGAGCTGACTTGAGACGTCGGGATGGTCATAACGTGTATATCCTTCACCTATACCGTCCTTCATAAGACGGGAAAGCGACAGAAGAACCGAAAGACCGGGATAAATTCCCGTACGGTCAAGATTTCGATCGAATACCATCTGCCCCTCGGTAATATACGCCGTAAGGTCAGGGATAGGGTGCGTAATGTCATCGTTAGGCATTGTGAGAATCGGAATCTGAGTAACAGAACCGCTGCTTCCCTCAATTACACCCGCACGCTCGTAAAGCGAAGCAAGGTCAGAGTAAAGATAACCGGGATAGCCCTTTCTTCCGGGAATTTCGCCCTTTGACGAGGAGAATTCACGAAGCGCCTCGGCGTAAGAGGTAACGTCCGTCATAATAACGAGAATGTGCATATTCTTTTCATAAGCAAGATATTCCGCCGCTGTAAGAGCACAGCGAGGCGTAAGAATACGCTCAATAATCGGGTCGTTTGAAAGATTAAGGAACATTACTACTCTTTCGATTGCGCCTGATTGCTCAAAGCTTTTACGGAAATAGTCAGCAACGTCGTTCTGAACGCCCATAGCGGCAAAAACAACAGCAAAGCCCTTTCCCTCTTCTTCAGCAATTTTTGCCTGACGGACAATCTGAACCGCAAGCTTATTATGAGAAAGACCTGAGCCTGAAAAAATCGGAAGCTTCTGACCTCTGATAAGAGTCATAAGGCAGTCGATTGATGAAATACCCGTGTGAATATAGTTCCTTGGATAAGAACGGGCAACAGGATTAAGCGCACGACCGTTGATGTCTGCATATTTTTCAGGGAAAACGGGACCAAGACCGTCAATGGGCTTTCCTGCGCCGTTGAAAATTCGTCCGAGCATTTCTGTTGCAAGAGGAAGCTCAAGCGGCTTTCCGTGAAAAACTGTCTTTGTATTTTCAAGCGAAAGGCTGTCTGTCCCCTCAAACACCTGAAGAACAACCTTTTCGCCCTCCATCTGAATTACTCGTCCGAGGCGTTCGCTTCCGTCGTCAAGACGAAGCGTTGCAATCTCGTCAAAACCAACGCCCTTGACTCCGTCAAGGCAAACAAGAGGTCCGTTTATTGATTTCAAACCTGCATATTGCAAAGCCATATCAGTTACCTCCCTTTACCGCTGAGAAAACGGCGTCTATCTGCTTTTCATATTCGCTGAACATTTCGGGCTTGTCGTTTGGAATATCGTATTTCATCTTCGTAAGCTTATCAAAAATTCCGCCCGAAATAATTGACGAAATCATAACCCCTTGAGAGATTGCGGCTGAAGCCTTATGATAAAGACGCAGAATAGTCTTCATCATAAGATACTGCTTTGAAAGAGGAACGTAAGTATCGTCCTTATGAAAAGCGTTCTGCTGAAGAAATCCTACTCTGATTACCTTAGCGGTTTCAATTATCAGCTTCTGATCATCAGGAAGAACGTCTGCGCCGATGAGCTTTACGATTTCCATAAGATTGCTTTCCTCGACGAGAATCTTCGAAATTTCCTGTCTTACTTCCATAAAGTCTTTGCTTACGTTTTCAGTAAAGTAATCGGAAAGATCGTCGATATATTCTGAATAGCTGTCCATCCAGTTGATTGCGGGGTAGTGTCTTGCATAAGCAAGCGACTTATCAAGCGCCCAGAAGCAACGCACAAAGCGTTTTGTGTTCTGAGTAACAGGCTCGGAGAAGTCTGAACCCTGAGGAGAAACGGCTCCAATGATAGTTACGCTTCCCTCGTTTCCGCTTAATGTGCTGACGTAGCCTGCACGCTCGTAGAATTCAGAGAGTCGTGAAGGAAGGTAAGCAGGGAAGCCTTCTTCTGCAGGCATTTCCTCAAGTCGTCCCGAAATTTCACGAAGAGCCTCTGCCCAACGAGACGTTGAGTCAGCCATAATTGCAATATGATAGCCCATATCACGGTAATATTCAGCAAGCGTAATACCCGTATAAATAGAAGCTTCACGAGCCGCAACAGGCATATTTGAGGTGTTTGCAATAAGCACGGTTCTATCAGTAAGCGGACGGTTTGATTTAGGGTCGATAAGCTCGCTGAATTCCTCAAGAACCTGAGTCATCTCGTTACCACGCTCGCCGCAACCGATATAAACGATAATATCAGCGTCGCACCATTTTGCCAACTGATGCTGAGTCATTGTCTTTCCCGTACCGAAGCCTCCGGGGATAGCCGCTGTTCCGCCCTTTGCAACAGGAGCTATCGTATCAATAACACGCTGTCCCGTAATAAGCGGTCTTGTAAGAGAAAGACGATTTTTTACAGGGCGGGGTTTTCTGATCGCCCACTTCTGACAAAGAGAAAGAGAAATCTCGGTTTCGTCATCAATTCTGAGCTTTGCAACCGTGTCGTTGACACGATACTTTCCGTCGGGCGCAACAAAGGTTACTACCGCTTCTTTTACATTGGGCGCTACCATACATCTGTGTTCGATTATTGCAGTTTCGGGACAGATTGCATAAATCCGGCCTGCGCTGACCTTGTCGCCCTCTTTGATTTTCATTGTAACGTCGTAGAGCTTTTCTTCATCAAGGGCAGGAATTGCACTACCCTCGGCAACAAACGCCCCCGAAGTCTTTTTCATTGTCTGAAGAGGACGCTCGATTCCGTCGTATATGTTACTGATTATTCCGGGGCCAAGAGTAGCGGACATAGGTGAACCGCTTCCAACTACCGGCTCGCCTATTTTAAGACCGTCGGTATTCTCATAAACCTGAATCGTCGTAAAGTCATCGCTTACGTTGATTACCTCGCCTACGAGACGTTTTTCTCCGACATAAACCATCTCAAGCATTGAAAAATCAACCGTATTCTTTACCTTTACGACAGGTCCGTTAATTGCGTATATTGTGTTCAAAATCTCACCTCTCAGAGCTGCATTTCAGGGTTATTGACAAAGGCTTCCTTCTGCTGTCTGAAGGCGTCGTCGATAGTCTTGTCTATATACTGACTTTCGTTTGGATAAAATACGGTAATTCCGCCGAGTTTTATGCTCTTGTCGATCTTGACCGTTACAGCAGGAAACGCCTTTAAGAGTTCTTCGACCGTTTTCTCGTCCGCTTTTCTCGCATACACGATAACGCCGTCGTAAAACGCCTTTTCATCGCTAAGAGAAGCTAACGTCTTTTCAAGCCATTCCTTGTATTTATCACCCTGAACGAATGCGGTAAGCTTCTTTTCTATTTCATTGAAAAAATCGTCAACAAGCTTATTTCTGAAGATAACTGTCTGTTTTTCTGCGTTAAAGCTTTTTTGCGAAACGATAAGCTCAGAGCTGGCTTTAAGCTCTCTCGCCTTACCGATTACGGTCTGCTCACTGTTATATGAGCATTCGCTTTCTGCCTTTGAAATAATCTCCTCCGCTTTTTTCCTTGCATTTTCGATTATTTCTTCTATTTCTGCATTCACTTCAAGATTTACCGCTTCTTCAAAGCGTAAAATCTTCGCACTCTTTTCTGACATAAACAGCCTCTTTCGTTTTACATCTTAATTCCGATTGCTTCGTTAACGTATCCGCTTATGGTTTCTGAAACGGTTGAGGTTCCGTGTCGGTCGGGAATTTCGACTATAAGCGGCATGGGACAATTAAGCTTTATCTCGTAAATCTCATCGTGACACAAATTCATAAGCTTGTCTGTTATGAGAATAACTCCGATTTGCTTATCGTCCATTGCCTTATGAAGCTCGGCCATAACCTCCTGCGCTTGATGGACAACTACGCCCTCGATTCCCGCAAGGCGCATTCCCATTTGCGTGTCGGTATTATCGCTGATTAAATAAAAATTCATATTTTCTTCCTTTTCGTCGGAAAACGTCCGTTTTTAGCTGAAGAGGATGAGGATAGAAATAAGGATACCGTAAATTGCAACACCTTCGCCAAGAGCAACGAAGATAAGGGACTTTGTAAAGTTCTTTTCGTCTTCGCTTGTAGCTCCGATAGCAGCAGGAGCAGCGCCACCAACGGCAATACCCGTACCGATTGTTGCAAGACCTGTCGAAAGAGCAGCACCAAGATACTTCATACCCTCAGCAATTCCGCCTGCGGCAGCTTCAGCGTTTTCAACAGCTTCCTTTGCAGCCTCGGCAGAAGCGATATTAGGCATAAGGATTATCATAAGCACGAGGCAGGAAACAAACGAGCCTGCGTTGATAAGCACGGATTTTTTCATATTTACACTCTTACCCTGCTTTTTTCTTCTGAAAGAAACGATAAGCGGAATGATGATGAGTGCAACTGCAACTAAAGGCATTAACATAAGAATTACTTTTTCCATAATAATTTCCTCCGACAATTAGTGTTCAAGATTAAAGTTGACTGCAACAGGGTTGAACGGCGTTCCGCTACCCTTATAAAAACGGCTGAAGATTTCGTAGAATTCAAGACGAAGCGCCTGAATACCGACGAGGAAGCCTTCCATACCGATTACGATAATGTTGCCGATAATATAGACAACTATTGATTCGCCGGCATTTCCTGCTATAACCGAAACTACCAGCATCATTCCTGCGTGGCTGAGAATAAAGCCGCCGATACGAAGGAACGACATCGTATTCGTAAGATAAGACAGACAGCTTTCAAAAAGCTCGATTACACCCTCAATGATGAATGAACCGACCGTCTTTTTACTTTTTGGTTTTTCGTGTTCGATATATTCGTCAATATGAAGTGTGTTTTCTTTTCTGATGTCCATAATGTGTTCGGGCATCTTTGACGGCTTGAAGCCGTATTCTGCCATTGTTTTTTCAGCAGAAGCAAAATTCTCATCGCTTGAAAGACAAACGCCTGTGATAAAATTGCCCTCTTCTTCAAAAGGATAGAAAATAAAGCTGGTTGTTGCATTTTCAGCAAGCTGTTCAAATCTTTCCATAGGAAGAAGACCGTATTTCATTTTTACCCGTCCGCTTTCAACAAGCTCGTCGAATTTACACGAGCCGCTTACTATCGGGCCGAGCTGACTTATAGCGTCGCTATATGATTTTACAGCGTGGGCATAGGACGAAACCGTATTTTTACGCTTTGAGCGCACAAGCTTTTCAAAGAGCGAAATAATCGGTTCCTTAAAGAACAGGAGCAAAAGCGGAAACAGGATAAGACCGAGAACGTAAGGAGTTGTGAACATTTCGATTCCAAGACCAAGTTGGAAAGCCGCACCGAACACAAGAGAGAAATAGAAGATAACTCCCGATACGCCGTTTGCTCCTATGAGTGCGTCGCCGTACGCCTTGTTCCTCAGACAAGTCACGATATTCATTGCCATAGAAATCAGAATCAGAATTGCGCCGATTCCGATTGCGGCAATAAGGAGAATTGTAGAAACCTGGAATATGTCTTCGGGAGCCTCTGACATTCCCATAAGCTTATAGAAAGCAGGCTGCTTGAAGAACGGAGTGATGATTTCCTCGTTTCCGAAAACCGAACCGTAGATAATTCCGAAAATCGCACTCGTAACGCCGATACGCTCCATAACCTTTGCAAGCTTTGCGTGCTTGAGCTTGTCAAGAAGCAAACCAAACAGCGAGATTATGATTCCCTGTCCCAAATCGCCGAACATTATGCCAAAGATGAGCATAAAGGTCACCGCAACGTAAGGCGTCGGGTCAAACCCCTTATAGTCGGGAAGACCGTACATCTTTATAAACATCTCAAACGGTCTGAACAGCCAGTTGTTTCTCAAAAGCACGGGAGGCTTTGCGCCGTTTGCATTATCAATGGGCTTTTCTTTTACAATAACAGCCTCTTCTGCTTCAACAAGCTTTTTGAAATCGGCAAGCTTTCTTTTGGGGACAAAGCCCGATATGTAGAATTTTCTGTGAATAATCTGAGCATTTTGTCTTAGCTCATAGCTCTGTGCAATGGCATTGACTTTATTATACGCTTTGAGGAAGTAATCGCCGTTTTCATTTATAAATTCGGAAAGCTGAGCCTTCAGCTCGTCAAGTCTTGCCGTTTCCTCCATAATTGTACGGAGCATCTGACTTTTTACCTCGTCGCTGTTGCCTCGGAAATATTCGGGGAACCTCACTCGTTCAAAAAAGAGGGTGCTAAATATCTCGTCAACCTCTGCCGCACAGGAATTGGGAGCAAGGTAAAGCACCCACACGTTATCATCTTCGGCGTGGAAGCGATAAAGCTCAAAATCCATATCCTCATAGTACGAGAGCTTTGCAAGGCTATCGGCAGGGAGCTTACCAAAGCGCATTTTTATATACTTACACGCATAAAGCTCCTCAAAGTCTACCTCAAATCCTGTAACCTGCTCAACTTGCATAAGAGCTGAGGAGTGATTTCTGAGGTTTTCCTCTATTTCGTTGATTTTATCCGCAATATCGTTATACTTCTTTTCAAAGTCGTTCAGATAATTTGCAAAGTCAACGCTTACGTTCATTCCCACGTCTTCATAATCGACCGTCTTGATGTTGATCTGCATTTTTTCAGCAAGAGCTGCGTATCGGCTCACAAGCGTGTTATATGAAGATTTTGTTTTGAGCTGTTTAATCTGCGAATCCTCGTCCTGCGAGTTGTGGTTAAGCGGAACTACGTGTATGCAACCGCTTTCGCACAGATTCATCAGCGTTTTATTGATTTTTCTCAGCGGCCCCTCCACTTGAACGAGGAGCATTTTCTCGATTGCCATTTCAACCGTCCTTTCGGAAGATATAATTTACATTACAAGCAGATGTTCAATTTCTGCCGCTTCAAGTCCATATCTGACGCCTTCGATTATCTTTCTGATATTTGCACACTCGTTATCAAGAAGCGTCATAAGCGAGTAAAGCGCCATCGTCGGATTATCTGTCATAGCAAGCTGCTTTTTACAGAAATTGTAATTATAGTGTCTGACCGAAACCTCAGGATTCTGAGCTTCAAAAGGAATTTTCCCCTTGAAAAAATCAGTCCTGAGAAGCCCTTCAAGAAGCTCAAAGGAATTTGCCTCAGCAAGTATCCTCATAAGCTTTTCGTCAGTTACCCTGTAATGATAGGGCTTTAGGTAACGCCTTATCGTTTCTGCGTCAGCAGAAAAATATTTTCTCATACGGTAGCAGGTAAGTATGTTGTCAAGGTCTGCCTTTTGAAGAAAGATTTTTTTAAGCTCCTTCGCCTGCTCTGAAGTCTGTCCCTTTTCAAGCGATTTAAGAACCCAGCGCATATAGTTCTTATAAAGTGCGAGCACACATTTTTCTACGTCGATTTCTTCTGCTTTTTTTCCTCGAAGAATAGGAGCAAGCACCATTGAGTAGGGCGTCGGCTCAAGCGCTCGTAAAAACTCGTCGCCGTTCCCCGCACGGGCAAGCCCCAGCAGATTAACCGACAAATGTTCAATCAGATAACCGGGAAGAACCTTTATATAGCCGTCCCTGTTACCCGACGAAAGATGAATCAGTGCGTCAATAATCTGTTTATATTCACATTCCTTGACATAATAATAGCAAAAGCCGCTTTTTTCAGCCGACATAAACCTACAAAGTCGAATATAGGCTTCAAACAAATATTTCTGTAAAAGCTGTTCTGCCTGTCCCCTGTTGACGTGGGCTTCATTCAGTCCCGAAAAAATTCTGCGGTAGCGTTCCTTATCCTTGAGATAAGATACGATTGCACTCAGGCTTCCCTTTCGCAGAAGATTCCGATAATCGTCAGGCGTCAGACTTTCAGCGCACATAGCTCTTGCCTTTGCAATAATTGCGCCAGACATTTCAACCTGTCCTTTCAGTTATTAGCCGATAATCTCAGAGATTATCTCTTTTTCCCAGCGTTCTCTGTTCTGCTCCATCGCTTGTCTTAGCTTGTCCATTTTTTCATTGGAGCGAAGCTCGATTTCCGAAAGAGAGCCTTCTGCCTTTGAGCGATATTCTCCGCCTATCTTTTCAAGACGCTCGTCAGAAGCCCTGTTATATTCTCTTTCAAGCTCAACTTTTCTCTGATTTGCAATATCAATAATTTTCTGAGCCTCAAGCTTTGCCTGTTCAAGCCTCTGTCTTGCTTTTTTGTCAATTTCAATTATCGACGCAATAGACGTTCCGTCAACAGAATTCTGCATAAGCGCACCTCTTTTATATATACATATTTAATATATCTGAATCCAAAAGCTTTTACTATCATATAACATTTTTTAGTTTTTTTCAATGACAATTTGAACAAATATAGCGACCATTCCATCTTTTTTTTATTCATTTTTAAGAAAAAAAGAAAGCTCCTGCCACACAGGCAGGAGCTAAAGTATAATCAGTTTTTAAGGCTCTGGAGAGGAGCAGGGATTCTGCCACCTCTGTTGATAAATTTTTCAGAGGAGAACTTATTGATTTTCATAACAGGACCGCTTCCGAAGAGTCCGCCGAAGTCAAGAACCTCGCCTTCCTTCATTCCTATTGCAGGAATCACGCGAACAGCGGTTGTCTTTGTATTCACCATACCGATTGCCGCTTCGTCGGCTATAATAGCGGAGAGGGTTTCAACAGGAGTATCTCCCGGTACAACTATCATATCAAGGCCTACTGAGCATACAGCTGTCATTGCTTCAAGCTTTTCAAGGCAAAGAGAGCCTTTATTTACTGCGTCAATCATACCTGCGTCTTCAGAAACGGGGATAAACGCACCCGAAAGACCGCCTACGTGAGACGAAGCCATTACGCCACCTTTTTTAACTGCGTCGTTAAGAAGCGCAAGAGCCGCCGTAGTTCCGTAAGCGCCACAGCTTTCAAGACCGATTTCTTCAAGAATATGAGCTACGCTGTCGCCAACTGCAGGAGTAGGAGCAAGAGAAAGGTCAACGATTCCGAACGGAACACCCTGCATTCTGCTTGCTTCAGTTCCTACGAGCTGTCCCATTCTCGTAATCTTAAACGCCGTCTTTTTTATTACGTCAGCTATCTCGCTTATATTTGCGTCAGGCATCTTTGAAAGCGCTGAACGAACAACGCCGGGACCGCTTACGCCAACGTGAATTACTGTGTCGGGTTCTCCGACTCCGTGAAATGCGCCTGCCATAAAGAGGTTATCTTCAACCGCATTACAGAACACAACTATTTTTGCAGCTCCGAAGCAGTGGTCGTTTGCCGTTGCCTTGGCGCTATCCATAATAATCTGTCCCATAAGCTTTACAGCGTCCATATTGATACCTGCTCTTGTTGAGCCGATATTTACGGACGAGCATATATTCTTTGTTGTTGAAAGAGCTTCGGGAAGCGATTCAATAAGTTCCTTATCTCCTGCTGAAAAGCCCTTTTGAACAAGCGCAGAATATCCGCCGATATAGTCTACTCCCGTTCCGTCGGCAACTTTCTGAAGTGCGTGTGCAAACTTTACGGGGCTGCCCTTTGTTGCGGCGGCGAGCATAGCAATCGGAGTAACGGAAAGGCGCTTATTGATAATCGGAATACCGTAACGCTTTTCGATGTCCTCGCCTGTCTTTACGTGATTCTGCGCGACGCGCATCATCTTATCATAGACCTTTGTGCAGGCTTTATCTATGTCGCTGTCAATACAATCAAGTAAGGAGATACCCATAGTGATGGTTCTTATGTCAAGGTTCTCCTCTTGTATCATCTTTATCGTTTCAAGAATGTCGTTTGTGTTTACCATTGTATCCAGTCCTTTCTTCAGGTCAGATTCTGTGCATGGAGTTGAAAATATCTTCGTGCATTACGTGAACCTGAAGCCCCATCTCGTCGCCGCTTTTTACAAGCTTGTCGGCAAGGAGTGTATAATCGGTGTTGCAATTTGTGATGTCAATAAGCATTGTCATTGCAAACAGATCCTGCATAATAGTCTGGGTAACGTCCATAACGTTGACATTACACTCAGCGCAAATGGCTGTGACCTTTGCAAGAATTCCGACTGTGTCCTTACCAATAACTGCTACTACTGCTCTCATTTTCTGTGATTCCTTTCTTTGTTGTTTTTTTGTCATTTTTTATTATACTCACAATCGCAAAAAAAGTAAAGATTTTCATAGACAAAAATTAAAAATTGTGCTAAAATATATGAAATGCTACGGTAAAAACTTAAATTATTACCGATATTCAACATAAAAGAGGTGTTAACGTTGTCATTTCTCTTGGCAGACAGCCACACACATACAAGCTTTTCCTTTGATTCACAGACCCCTGCCGAAAAAATGGTACAGCGTGCCGCTGAGCTTGGAATCAAACACTACACAATAACCGACCATCTTGAGATAAATATGGAAGAAACTCACGACTCAGCGCAAAAGGGTGCAAAGATTTTCCCCGAAATAAAGGAAAAGTATAAGGACAAAATAAACCTCCACTTTGGAATTGAGCTTGGTCAGGCGTTGCACGACAAAGAGCTTTCGGAAAAAATCCTGAGCGATTATGATTTTGATTTTGTAATCGGCTCATTACATAACCTCAAGGGCGAGGAGGACTTTTACTTTCTCGATTACACAAGACTTGACTGTGACGAGCTTTTGAGAAGATATTTCAGCGAGCTTCTTGAGCTTGCGAGATGGGACGGCTTTGACGTGCTCGGACATATCACTTATCCACTCAGATATATCTGCGGAAAATACGGAATTGAAATTGATATGAAAAAGTATTCCGACGCCGTTGACGAGGTTTTCAAAACCGTAATCAATAACGGTAAAGGGATTGAAATTAATTCAAGCGGACTTTTCACCGAAATAAAAAAGACCTCTCCCGATTTGCCGCTGGTTAAGCGTTATCGTGAGCTTGGAGGTAAAATAATCACCGTAGGCTCAGACGCTCATACGCAGGACCGAGTAGGCGCGGGAATAAGAGACGCAATCGAAACGGCACGAGCCGCAGGCTTCAATGAAATCTGCTATTACGAAAAAAGAAAACCGATTTTTATAAACATCTGATATGAAAGGAATAATATCATGAAACAGCTTGTTGACCTTTTAAGACAAAACGCCAGATTAACAAACGCCCAGCTTGCAACTATGCTTGGAATTAGCGAGCAAGAGGTTGCCGCAAAAATAAAAACGCTTGAAAGTAACGGAACAATTATCGGCTACTCGGCTATTATCAACGAGGAAGAATTTGACAAAAACTGCGTTACAGCCTTTATTGAGCTTAAAGTTTCGCCACAGGTTGACTGCGGCTATGACGACATAGCTCAGATTATCGCTCAGCACAAGGAGGTTGATTCCGTTCAGCTTATGAGTGGTTCGTTTGACCTTGCCGTTACAATAAGAGGCACGAACCTCAGAGAAATTGCGCTCTTTGTTTCTGATCGTCTGGCAACTCTCGACGGCGTTCTTTCAACAACAACTCACTTCATTCTCCAAAGATATAAAGAAAAAGGTATCTTCTTTATGAACGACGATATTGATGAAAGGGGTCTAGTTTCTCCGTGATGGATTATAACAACATTCTTTCAGAAAAAGTAAAACAAATCAAGCCGTCGGGAATAAGAAAATTCTTTGATATTGCCGCTACGATTGACAACGTAATTTCCCTTTCTCTTGGCGAGCCTGACTTCAAAACTCCGTGGCTTGTTCGCCGCGAGGCAATAAAAACCCTTGAAAAAGGAAAGACTAAGTACACCTCGAACGCAGGTCTTGAAATGCTCAAGTCAGCTATTTCAGATTACACGCTTCAACAAATCAATACCAAATATTGCCCTGAAAACGAAATCGTCGTGACTGTCGGAGGTTCGGAAGCCATTGACGTTTCTCTTCGTGCAATTATCAATCCCGGCGACGAGGTGCTTGTGCCTGAGCCGAGCTTTGTGTGCTATTCTCCGCTTGTTGAGCTTACAGGCGGCGTGGCTGTACCGATTGAAACTAAGCTTGAAAACAATTTTAAGCTTCTGCCCGAAGATTTCAAGGATAAGATTACACCGAAAACAAAGGCTATCATTCTCCCCTACCCCAACAACCCAACAGGCGCCGTTATGAGAAGAGACGACCTTGAAAAAATAGCCGAGGTGCTTCGTGGAACGAATATTATGATTCTTTCGGACGAGATTTATTCCGAGCTTACCTATGGGGACAAAAAGCACGTTTCTATTGTTGAAATCGACGGAATGAAGGAAAGAACTATCCTCATAAACGGCTTCTCCAAGGCTTTTTCTATGACAGGCTGGCGACTTGGTTATATCTGCGCTCCAAAAGAAATCCTTGCTCAGCTTCTGAAAATTCACCAGTACGGAATTATGTGCGCTCCTACCGTCAGCCAGTACGCCGCAATAGTTGCGCTTACCGAATGCCGTGAGGATGTCGAAGCGATGAAGACGGAATACGACGCAAGAAGAAAGCTCGTAGTAAAAGGCTTCAACGATATGGGGCTTGATTGCTTTGAACCTGAGGGGGCGTTTTACGCTTTCCCTTGCATAAAATCAACGGGAATGACCTCGCAGGAATTCTGCTCGACGCTTATCAATAAGAAGAGAATAGCTATTGTTCCTGGTGACGCCTTCGGTGCGTCGGGAGAAGGCTTCGTAAGAGTAAGCTATGCTTATTCCGTTCAGCATCTTACTACTGCGCTTGAAAGCATCAAGGAGTTTATGGATGAGCTTAAAGGATAAAAAGCTTACGGAAAAGGCGTTTGCAAAGCTAAATCTCTTTCTTGAAATAACAGGAGCTCTTGAAAACGGCTATCACTCGCTTGAAACGCTTATGCAGACGGTTGACCTTTTCGACGAGGTTACGGTTGAGCTTGAGGGCGATAAAACGATAGTTTCCTGCGACAATCCGCAAATTCCGTCAGACGAGAGAAACATTGCCTATAAAGCGGCGGAGCTATTCAAAAAAGAGCTTGGAAAAAACTTCGGCATAAAAATCCATATAAAGAAAAAAATCCCTGTCGAAGCGGGGCTTGGAGGCTCAAGTACAGACGGGGCGGCAGTGCTCAGAGCGTTAAATAAGCTTTTTGGCTCCCCGTTTTCAAACGAAAAGCTTCGTGCAATGTCATCAAGTCTTGGAGCTGACGTTGCGTTCTGCCTTTGCGGAGGAACGAGACTTTGTTCGGGAATTGGGGATATTATGGAAAAAACCGCTAAGCTTGGCGATTGTGGATTTGTAATCGTCAAGCCGGATTTTTCAAAAAATACGGCTGAGGCATACCGCCTTTATGATGAAAAGAAAACGAGTCAGTGCAAAACCTCCGAAAAAATGCGTGCCGCACTTTCAGAAAACTCCGTTCAAGGCGTTGCCGACGAGCTTTATAACGTATTTACCGAGCTTTACGACGACGAGAGAATAGAAAATATCAAAAAAGAGCTTATCCTTCAAGGCGCTCTCGGAGCAGAAATGACAGGAAGCGGAAGCGCTGTGTTCGGCATATTTTCAAATATCAAAAAGGCAGAATCTGCAATGGAAAAGCTCCCCTTTGAGCTGAAATATGCTGTGAAACCTGTAAATGCACTTGAAATTTGCAAATAAATGTGGTATAATTAATCAGTTTTAATGTTAATGAGGAGGCTGCTATGGTTGTAATTCAGAATCATCTTGGTGAAATCACAATGACAAAACAGTATTTCAGCGTACTTATCGGTAACGCTCTTACAAACTGCTTTGGCGTAGTTGAAAAAAATGCAGGCAACACAAAGCAGACTATTTTAAGCTCGCTGCCGTTTTTTAATAAAAAAAATAGCGCTGATAAGGGCGTTAACATCTATACCGACGGCGGAAAGCTTTTTGTTGACGTTCATATCACGGTTATGTACGGGCTTAACGTAAGCTCGGTGGTAGAAAGTATTCAGCATAAAGTCGCTTATACGGTTAAGGAAGCGACTGATATTACAGTAGAAAAAGTCAATGTTTTTGTTGACGGAATAAAATCTTGTTGAAAGGTGTGACGATTTGGAGATTTCAGGTAAACAGCTCCGTGACGCTATAATTTCGGGTACAAATAACATTATCAATAATAAGGCAATGGTGGACGAGCTTAACGTGTTCCCTGTGCCCGACGGCGACACAGGAACAAATATGTCTATGACTATAAAGAACGCCCTTGCCGAGCTTCAGATGATGGAGGACGACGTGACCGTAGGCGCCGTCGCTGACGCTACTGCTTCAGCTATGCTCAGAGGCGCAAGAGGAAACTCAGGCGTAATTCTCTCGCTTCTTTTCAGGGGACTTTCAAAGGGACTTACAGGTAAAACAACCGCTACTGCCGCTGACGTGGCAGCTTCCTTTGAAATCGGCGTAAAGGCGGCTTATAAATCAGTAATGAAGCCGACTGAGGGCACGATTCTCACGGTTGCAAGAGAAATGTCTGAGGCTGTGAGCGAAAAAGTTAAGTCAACAGACGACCTTACAGAGCTTTTTGAAACTGCAATCACTTCTGCCAAGGCTTCTCTTGACAATACTCCGAAGCTTCTTCCTGTGCTTGAAAAGGCGGGCGTTGTTGACGCAGGCGGTATGGGATTTTACGTAATCCTTCAGGGAATGAAGAGCGTTATTGCTGACGGTGTGATGATTGAAAACGAAGAAAACGCCAAGGAAGTAAAGCAAGCGGTAGTTACAAATGCGGCAGGAAGCGTTGACGCTGAAATTGAATTCACATACTGCACAGAATTTCTCGTTAAGAAAAAATCCGACGCCAAGGATCCAAGCCTTCTCAGAGCATTCCTTGAATCAATCGGTGACTGCGTGGTTGTAGTTGACGACGAAGACATCATCAAGGTTCACGTTCATACAGAGCATCCGGGCAAGGCACTCGAAGAGGGCCTGCTTTTCGGTGCGCTTATGAACCTTAAAATCGAAAATATGAAGGAACAGCACAGAAAGCAGGAGCAAAAAGCTGAAATGGCAAGAAAAAATAAGCTTGCTCCCGTTGCTCCCGAAAATGAATTCGGATTTGTTGCCGTTGCCTCAGGAGCAGGCGTTGAAGCTATCTTCAAGGATCTTGGAGTTGATAGCATCGTAAGAGGCGGTCAGACCTCAAATCCTTCAACTGAGGATATTCTTGAAGCTATACTTGCTACTCCTGCAAAAAACGTATTCGTACTTCCCAATAACAAAAATATCATCCTTGCCGCTGAGCAGGCGACAAAGCTTGTAAAGGACAGAAAGGTGCTTGTGCTTCAGACGAGAACTATCTGTCAGGGTATGACGGCAATGCTCAGCTTCAACCCCGACGAATCGCCCGAAGCAAACAGTATCGAAATGACAAAGGCGCTGAATAACGTCGGAACAGGCTCTGTAACCTACGCAGTACGCGACAGTAACTTTGAAGGCAGAAGCATCAAGCAGGGCGACATTCTTGCTATGGAAAACGGTAAGCTTGCGGTTGTTGAGCGTGATATTACAAAGGCTCTTGTAAAGATTACAAAGAAGCTTATAACGAATAACACCTCTTACATCACTGTAATTTACGGTGCGGACGTTTCCGAGGACGACGCAAACGAAGCGTTTGAAATCCTTAAAAATAAAATCGGCGACGACATTGAGGTAGTCCTTGTAAACGGCGGTCAGCCCGTTTATTACTACATTGTGTCTGTTGAATAATTACAAGGGGGACTGGAAAAGTCCCCTGTTTTAATATGGAGGGCTAAATGAAAACACCTGTCATCAACACACAAAGGCTTATCCTCAGACCTCTTACGGTAGCTGACGCTCAGAGAGTCTTCTGTGCGTGGACGAGTGACCCAAGGGTTACAAAATATATGATTTATGATACGCACAAAACGGTAAAGGAGACAAGAGAATGGCTTGAATCGGTTGAAGCGAAAAACGACAGCGACGTTAGCTATAATTGGGGCTTTGTGCTTAAAGAAACAGGAGAATTGATAGGAAGCGGCGGAGGCTACTACGTACCTGATTACGACCGTTTTTCTATCGGTTATAATATTATGTTCGATTATTGGCATAAGGGAATCACAACCGAAGCAATGGCGGCAATTATGGACTTCCTTAAAAATACCGCCAAAATTAAAAAATTTATGTCAGACCACGCCGTTGATAATATATATTCGGGAAAGGTAATGGAAAAGCTCGGTCTTACATATCACCACGACGGCGAATATAAAAAGGTAAACGGGACTGTGTTTAAGGCAAAATATTATTATTTAGACGTTTGATTATGAGTGAAAAAATACTGCTTACTGAATTAAAGGGCGTTGGCGAAAAGCGTGCAAAGCTTTATTCAAGACTTGGAATCCAGACCGCAAACGACCTTATTCACCATTATCCAAGGGATTATACCGACTATTCCTCCCCTAAAAAAATATGCGAGATACAAGACGGTGAGCTTTGCGTTTTTGAGGCGGCGATTGCACAGAAGCTAAAGCCTATAATCACGCCAAGAGTAAAAATATATCGCTGTATTCTCGCAGACGAAACAGGCGAAATGCTCTGCACGCTTTTTAATATGGATTACACCTTCAAAAACTTAGTCGAAGGTGAAATCTATATTTTTCAGGGGCGTGTGAGCTGTGACCTTGTGCGACGTGAAGTTTCTTCGCCCACGTTTATTCCCATAGAACAGAAAAATCTCCTCGTGCCAAAATATCCGCTTACAGCAGGGCTTAGCCAGAATATAATTTCGATGAACGTGAAAAGCGCATTGGAGGCTTGTGAGATTGAGGAGCTTCTGCCCGAAGAAATCAGGGAAAAATATTCGCTTATGGGAAAGGAAGAAGCTCTCCGGCAAATTCACTTCCCAAGCAACAGGCAAGCCCTCGAAAAAGCAAAGGAGCGCCTCGTTTTTGAAGAGCTGTTCGTTCTTCAGCTCGGTCTTTCGCTTCTGAAAAATCGCAACAGAAGTCTTACAGGCGTTCGTATGAGCGATGTTGATATTGAGGAATTTGTCTCCTCCCTGCCCTATTCTCCGACGAACGCTCAGCTCCGTTCAATAAAAGAATGTATTTGTGATATGAAAAAATCCGTGCCGATGAACAGGCTTTTACAAGGAGACGTGGGAAGCGGAAAGACGCTTGTTGCGGCGGCGGTTTGTTATTTTGCCGCTAAAAACGGCTATCAGTCAACGCTTATGGCTCCGACCGAAATCCTCGCAAAGCAGCATTATAATACCCTTTCGTCGTTCTTGGCGCCACTTGGGATAAAAGTCGAGCTTCTCACGGGCGCAATTTCAATAAAAGAGAAAAACGCAGTTAAAAAAGACGCCGAAAGCGGAGTGGCTCAGGTCGTTGTCGGAACACAGGCACTCATTCAGAGTAAGGTGCAGTTTGATAAGCTTGGCGTGGTCATAACTGACGAACAGCACCGTTTTGGCGTTTCACAGCGCTCAAAGCTCGCTAAAAAGGGAGAAAATCCCCATACGCTTGTTATGTCAGCTACGCCTATACCAAGAACTTTGGCACTGCTTATATACGGAGACCTTGATATAAGTCTTCTTGACGAAATGCCTAAGGGAAGACTCTCGATAAAAACCTACGCTGTTGACACAAGCTATCGCACACGCCTTTATAACTTCATCAGAAAATACGTTAGGGACGGTTATCAGGCGTATATCGTCTGCCCGATGATAGACGAAAATATAAACGAAAAGGCAGGCGCCGTTAAATACTATGAGGAGCTTAAAAACGGTTGTTTTTCAGATATTGAGCTTGGACTTCTTCACGGCAGAATGAAGCAGGCTGAAAAGGACGAGGTAATGACTCGTTTTAAGAATAACGAGGTCAAGGTCCTTGTGTCAACTACTGTAATCGAAGTCGGGGTTGACGTTCCTAATGCAGTTGTTATGATAATTGAAAACGCCGAGCAATTCGGGCTTTCTCAGCTTCATCAGCTCAGAGGCAGAGTCGGCAGAGGCAACGTCCAGTCGCATTGTATACTCGTTACAGACAATACCGGCAAATACACCAAGGAAAGAACCGATATTATGGTAAAAACCTCCGACGGCTTTGAAATTGCCAATAAGGACCTTGATTTAAGAGGACCGGGCGACTTTTTCGGAACCGAACAGCACGGACTTCCTGCGCTCAAAATTGCAAATATGACAGAAGATGTTCGGGTTATTGCGCTTGCGCAGGAGGCGGCGAATAAGATAATCTCTACCGACGGGAATCTGTCATTGCCCGAAAACGAGGGGCTTAAAAAGCTCGTAAAATCGCTATTCAAGGAGGGTGAAGAATTTGGCTTTAACTGAGTCGTTTGAAAAAACAATCACAGCCGATAAAATCGAACGCTGGCGTTATCCGAGATTTTTTACCGAAAATATTGCCGATACCGCAACAGTAAACGGCGACGACGCAAAGCATATCTCAACCGTTCTGAGAATGAAAGCGGGAGATAGGGCTGTTCTTTGCGATAACAGCGAAAACGACTATCTGTGTGAAATTATCAGCGCACAAAAGGAACAGGTAATCTTCAGCGTTCTTGACAAGCAGAAAAACGAAGCAGAACCAACGGTCAGATTAAGACTTTTCCAATGCGTTCCAAAATCCGATAAAATGGAGTTTATCGTTCAAAAGGCAACGGAGCTTGGCGCTTCAGAGATAATTCCCGTGCTTTCGAAGCGGTGCGTCAGTCGTCCAGATGAAAAAACTGCCGCAAAAAAAGCGATACGCTATCAAAAAATTGCAGAAGAAGCCGCAAAACAGTGCGGTCGTGGAAAAATCCCCGAAATTAAGCCGATGATAAGCTTTAAGGAAGCAATAAAAGCATATTCGGGCGACGGTTGCGGAATACTATTCTACGAGTGTGGCGGCGAAACGATTTCAAAAATCGTGTCAGAAAATCCTTCTGTTATAAACGTATTTATCGGTAGCGAGGGCGGCTTTGAAAAGGAAGAGGCTGAGTTTGCCCACGATAACGGGATTGCACTTGCTACTCTGGGAAAACGCATTTTGCGATGTGAGACTGCGCCTGTTGCCGCACTTTCCGTTTTGATGAATCTTACAGGTAACCTATGACATTTTTGTGTATTTTGCTATTTTTTCGACAAGTATTGCAAAAAGTATTTTTTTGAGATATAATTAATACAGAAATCACGAAAGAAGGTATTATCTATGAACAAGGGAATCGGTGCTCTTATCGTTGCTATTCTTGCCGTTGTGGGCGGTGCATTTGCCGCAACCTACGTAATCAAGAAAAAACTCGCTAAGAGTCAGGAAAATGATTTTGACACTTTTGAAAATCCCGTTGACGACGATGAATTTGAGCATTTCTTCGGTGATGACGAAGCTGAAATGCTTGATGAGCTTGACGCTGACATCGAAGACGAGGACGAAGAAAAGGAACAGAATCAGCTCTGATATATAAAAATAAAGGAGGGGAACCCTCCTTTTTTATTTCTATGAAACGAAAAGCGGCAAGGTTGTCCTTGCCGTTTTTTTAGTCAACAATAATTTCGTCGCCCTCGTGAAGTCCGCTGAGAATAATCGAATATCCATTAATCGTCTGACCGACCTCAACAGGAGTCTGAAGCTTCTGTCCGTTCTCGTACTGATAAACGTAGTAGCTACCCGAAAAGAGCTTGACCGCTTTTGACGGAACCGCAACCACGCCGTTTGCCTGAGCAGAAACGTAGTTTATAGTCGCCCAGCCCGCTGTAACAGCGTTAGGGGTTTCTTCAATTACCTTCGCCAGCTCTTCAGCGGTAAAGCCGACAACTACGTTCGACGACGTGCTGATAGAATTCGGAGACGCACTCACGTCCTTATTACGGTCGTTTCCGCCGCCCCACCATTGCTGTTGGGAGTCAGAGCCACTTTTTGAAGGAACGCTCAGCACGGTAGCGGGATGATATTCACCTGTAAACTTGACCTGAATTGTCTGCCCAAGCTGAAATTTAGAATCATCGCCGTAGAAATAAACGTAGATTTCATCGGGCTTTCCTATGGAATAAATAAACGTTCCCTTTGAGATTTCCGAGCCTTCGTCAGGTCTTGCAATGGAAGTTATTACGCCGTCGTAGGGAGCAGTAAGCGTATAGCACGAAACCTTATACTCAACCTCGTCAAATTCTGCCTTTGCAAGCTCGTACGCAAGCTTATTCCTTTCAGTCGGAGAAGCGTTATACGCGTCCTTTGCCGCGCTGAGCTTAATCTCTTTTTCAAGGTATTCATAATCAAGCGCAGAGCTATCAAAGCGGGCAATCACGTCTCCCTTTTTAACGTTCTGAAAAAGCGTTGCTTCAATTGAAACAAGGTTTGCGCTTACGGGAGAATACTGATTTTCAGCAAAAACATAGCCTATCGAAGCCCCTGAGGTTTCACTCTGGACAAGGTCCATACGCTTTACCTCTTGAGTTTTATAGGAGACCTCGGTATTATAAATCGGAATTTTGATTTCGCCGCCCGTGGTCGATTCGCTCGAACAACCGCTTAACGAAACGAAAGCGGTCAGCGAAAGCAGGGCGCAGATTAATTTAGAATGTTTCATTCAAACCTCTTTTTATAACTTCAAGACACATTCTTCCGTTGTGATAAGGGCATTTCCAAGGGTCAACCGTTGGCTTCTTCATATCGGGAGCGCCATTGTCGAACACCTGAGAATACCACTCTCCACCTTCTCTTTTATCAATAATGTTATCCTTGATATATTCCCAGAGGGACTTTGCAATTTCGAGATATGAGGGATTATTATAACGCTGAAAAGCGTTAAGGAAGCCCACAACGCCCTCTGCCTGAACCCACCACACTCTGAGCGTGTTGATCTCGGTTTTATCACGTTCATTATTAAGAGCGCCGTTTTTGAAGGCAATATCAGCAATCTTTGCAACGATTTTTTCGTTCATCGCAGTTATTTCTGCGCTGAGTGCCTTATCCTCTGCAATATCAGCCGCCCTATCAAGAAGCCACGTCGCTTCAATATCGTGACCGTAGGAATGAATATCACCGATGACGTCCATATTCTTGTCAAAAAATACGAGGAGCTTTTCGCCTTGCTTATCGTAAATTTTATCAAGAGTAAGACGAAGCTGGAATTTAAGACGCTTTAGCACACGCTCGTCTTTACACACACGGTAAAGCTCTGTATAAGCTTCGATGAGGTGAAGCGTTGTGTTCATCGTCTTATCTGCCATCAGACCGTTTTCAGAAAGAGCGTCGTTTGCAATAACCTCCCACTCTCTTGAAAGCGCTTCAAGATAAGCAACCTCGTCCGTACATTTCTCTTCGACTGTTTCGAAAATTTTAAGAGCAAGCTCAAGAGCTGATTTATCCTTGCTTGCATCGTAGTAGCTTGAAAGTGCATAGATAAAGAACGCCTGGCAGTAGGTATGCTTCATACTGTCGTTTACGCTTCCGTCGGCATTCACCATCCAGTAGCAGCCGCCGTTTTCATTATCAACGCAGTTTTTTGCCATAAATTCGTAGCAGTGTCTTGCCTTTTCAAGATAAGCCTCGTTTTTAAGAACAAGGTACATATTCGAATAGAACCAGAGAATTCTTGAATGAAGAATCACGCCCTTGGGAGCGTTTTTGTCGAGCGTAAGACTACTATCCATAAAGCCGTAAAAGCCGCCCTCTTCTCTGTCGCATAAATTGCTCCAAAAAGGCTCGATATGGTCTACAAGCTCTTTTTTAATTTCATCTGTAAGCATATTTTTCTCTTTTCTCAGAAAATTTTATTCATTACGAGACCTGTTGTAAGCTTGGGGTAAAAATAAGTCGATTTCTGCGGCATTTTCTCGCCCGCCGCCGCAACGTCACGGATTTCGCTTACTCTTGTCGGGTTAAGAAGGAACGAGCAATTTGCACGCTGACCGTCAACCTCAGCGATAGCTTCGTCCGCAACTCTTGTGTAAGTAAGGTTAATCTGCTTTGCCATATTCTCCTTGTCAATTCCGAAAATTCTTTCAAGAACGAGCGTATGAAGAATACTTACGTCAAGATTTCTAAGAGCCTCGCTTGCCTCAGGCATAAGAGTTTTCATTGCCTCGTTATCCTTGAGCACAAGCAGAGTATAATTATTATCGCCTGTAAACATTACAAAAGCTTTTTTGCCCTGTGCATACGCTTCTTCAAGACCTCTTTCGCCCTTTTCTCTGTTAAGATAAGGAGTAACCTCAAAGTATTCAGCACATTTTTCGCATACTTCGTTATAGTTAAAGCCCGAAAGGTCACGCACAATTCTGTGTGTAGGGAATACGACAAGTCCGCTGTTTTCCATATTAACAAGCATCATACAGACATAATCGGAGTTTTCAGGCTCCTGCATATTATCGTAGCAGAATTTTTTATAGTTGAGCGCAGTTTCGTAGCGGTGATGACCGTCTGCGATATAAAGCTTCTTGTCTGCCATTTTTTCAGAAAGGTCAGCAATTACCTTTTCGTCATATACGCACCAGAGTCTGTGAATTACGCCGTCAGCGTCCGTAAATTCGCTATCGGGCTTTCCCTGGGAGGCACCGTCGATAATAGAATATGCGCCCTGATCCTCGTCCATATAAAGCGAATAAATCTGACTGAAGTTACAGCCTGTTGCACGCATAAGGTTAAAGCGGTCTGTCTTTGCCTTAGAGAGAGTTTCTTCGTGAGGGAGAATAATGCCCTTGCTGAACTCTTCGAGCTTTACAAGGCTTATATAGCCCTTAACCTTATAATCAGAGCCATTTGCGCTGAAGTCCATTTCGTAGATATAAATTCCCTTTTTATCGTCCTTGGCGAGAATTGAATCAGACAGCCAGTTATTGAGACAAGCTCTTGCGTCTTCGTAGGCGTCGTCGTTTTCATTCTGAGTTTTTGGCAACTCAAGACGGATAATATTATTGGGATTTGTATTTAAGAACTGATTTCTCTGCTCTGCACTTATAATATCATAAGGCGGACAGCAAAGCTTACCTATTTCTCCTGCTTTTTCAGTAAATCTCAGACCGTTGAATGCTTTAATCTCTGCCATAATGCCTCCTGTTTATCAGTCGTTTGCGCCGCAGCACTTTTTGTATTTCTTACCGCTTCCGCAAGGACACGGATCGTTTCTTCCTACCTTTTCGCTTGCACTTTTCTTAATGGTGGTTTTTGCACCGGCGTTTTCAGCGTCGGGCTTCATCACCTGTTCACGCTGAGGGGGAGCCTCACGGCGCTGAATCTTCACAGTAAGTATCATTCTTACTGTGTCTTCACGAATCGCCGCAATCATTTCGTCGAACATTGCAAAGCCTTCGAAGCGGTATTCGACAACAGGATCCTTCTGTCCCATTGAGCGCAGGTAAATTCCCTTTTTAAGCTCGTCCATAGCGTCGATATGATCCATCCACTTCATATCAACATTTTTAAGGAGAACAACTCGTTCAACCTCACGCATTACCTCCGAGCCGATTTCCTGTTCCTTCGCCTGATAGAGACTCTCAGCTCTTTCCTGAAGGAAATTTTCGATGTCATCACGTTTAAGCTCATTAAGCTCTTGGGCTGTATAGCGTAAATCGTCAGGGGTTGTAATTACTCCGATAAGGTGCTCACGAAGACCGTTGATGTTCCAGTCGTCTGCGATTTCTCCCTGGCAGAACTGAGCGACTGTATCAGAGATATTGTCGTGGAGCATTGACTTGATATTTTCGCTTACGTCATCGCCGTTGAGAACCTTTGAACGCTGAGAGTAAATTGTCATTCTCTGCTGTGACATTACGTCGTCAAAGTCAAGAACGCTCTTTCTGATTGCATAGTTTCTGCCCTCGATTTTACGCTGAGAGCTTTCGATTGTCTTTGTGAGAATTGCGTTTTCAATAGGCATATCCTCTTCAATCTTGAGCGTTTCCATCATCGCGTGGATTCTTTCGCCGCCAAAGAGTCTCATAAGATCGTCTTCAAGTGAAACAAAGAAGCGGCTTTCACCGGGGTCTCCCTGACGTCCCGCACGACCTCTGAGCTGGTTATCAATACGGCGTGATTCGTGACGCTCGGTACCAAGAATAAAGAGACCGCCCGCTGCCCTAACAGCTTCAGCCTCAGGAGCGATTTCTTTCTTATATTTGTCGTTAAGCTCAAGGAAAAGCTTTCTTGCTTCAAGGATTTCTTCGTTATCAGTTTCAGCGAAGCCTGTTGCTTCGTTGATAAGCTCGTCCTCAATGCCCATTTTTCTCATCTGAGCCTTAGCAAGATATTCGGGGTTACCGCCAAGCATAATGTCAGTACCACGACCTGCCATATTGGTTGCAATAGTAACTGCGCCCTTTTTACCTGCCTGCGCTACGATTTCGGCTTCTCTTTCGTGATTCTTTGCGTTGAGCACCTCGTGCTTTATTCCTGTCTTTTTGAGCATCTTTGAAAGAAGCTCGGATTTTTCGATCGAGATAGTTCCGACAAGCACAGGCTGTCCCTTTTCGTGACATTCCTTGATTTGTCTGATTGCGGCGGTAAACTTTCCGTTTTCGTTCTTATAAATCTGATCGTGATGGTCAATTCTTGCAACAGGCTTATTCGTAGGAATCTCAATTACGTCAAGCTTGTAAATTCCTCTGAATTCGTCTTCCTCGGTCATAGCCGTACCTGTCATTCCCGACAGCTTATCGTAAAGACGGAAGAAATTCTGGAAGGTAATTGTAGCAAGCGTCTTACTCTCGTTTTTAACCTTTACGCCTTCCTTGGCTTCGATTGCCTGATGAAGACCCTCGTTGAAGCGGCGTCCGAACATAAGTCGTCCTGTAAATTCGTCAACGATTACGATTTCTCCGTCCTTAACAACGTACTCAACGTCAAGGTGCATTATTCCGTGAGCCTTGATTGCCTGGTTGATATGGTGGAGAATAGTCATATTGTCGGATTCCATAAGGTTTTCGACGTTAAAGAAGCGTTCAGCCTTTTCAACGCCTCTTGGAAGGAGGGTTGCTGTCTTTGATTTTTCGTCTACGAGGTAATCGGCTTCGATATCGTCCTGGCTTTCCTTCTGGTCAGCTTCAACCACAACGTGAGCCTTGAGTGTTCTTGCAAACTTATCAGCGGTCTGATAAAGCTCTGTTGACTTGTCGCCTCGTCCTGAAATGATAAGAGGGGTTCTTGCCTCGTCGATAAGAATCGAGTCAACCTCATCGACGATAGCGAAGTTAGGCTCACGCTGAACCTTATCTTCTTTTCTGATGCACATATTGTCACGCAGATAGTCAAAACCAAGCTCGTTATTCGTTCCGTAGGTTATATCGCACGCATAAGCCTTTCTTCTTTCTGCATTGGGCTTATCGTGAGTAATAAGACCTACCGTAAGTCCGAGGAAGCGGTGAACACGGCCGATCTGGTCGCTGTCACGCTTTGCAAGGTAGTCGTTAACGGTAACAACATGAACGCCCTTTCCCGTAAGAGCATTAAGATATGAGGGGAGCGCAGCCACGAAGGTTTTACCTTCACCTGTCTTCATTTCGGCAATTCGTCCCTGATGAAGAACTATACCGCCAAGAATCTGAACAGGATACGGCTTGATTGCAATAACTCTCCACATCGCTTCACGGCAAACGGCAAAAGCGTCGGGAAGAATATCGTCAAGAGACTCTCCGTCAGCGAGGCGCTTTTTGAGAATATCGGTCTGACTCTGAAGCTCCTTATCCGTCATTGCGGCATACTTTGGCTCAAGGTCAAGTGTAGCTTGCTTTTTTCCTTCAATTCTTTTAATCTCTTTCTGAGAATAATTGCCAAAAATTGCGTTGAATAAACCCATTTTGTCTTTCCTTCCTATACGGCATTATAATTAACACATCAAATCATTTTAATGCGCTGTGACCAAGTCCATAATCAGATAATATTATACACCATAAGAGGCAGATTGTCAATGTAAAAAGCGTGGTGATGTGATAATTAACTAAAAAAATCTTGAGATTTTATCGAAAAAGTCGTTGACAACAAAACAACTATAAGTTATAATTTATATGTAAATGAGAAATTATCGGAGGAAAATTTATGGCACTCGTCAATGTAATGGAAAAGATGGTTGACCTCAAGATTGAGGAGCATATTTCAAAAACAAAGTGTTGCTCGTGTGAGCAATGCGTAGAAGACATCAAGGCAATTGCCTTAAATAATCTTCCGCCAAAATACGTAAGCACGCAAAAGGGCGAGCTTTTCAGCAGACTCGATTCCATTATGGTAAAGCAGCATAACGTTGATATTGATATTGCTGTGCTTAACGCTATTGAATTCGTTTCAACTCACCCACATCACAACTGATTTTTCCAATTGCAAAAAATAACGCGCTTTTGATTTTTATCAAAAGCGCTTTTCTTTTGCAATAACAATCAGCCCGAAAAGATAAAAAAAGACGCCGCCCATAACGGACAGCGTCTTGATTTTTTAATTATGCAACTGTTGCATTAAGCTCATCAATTCTTGAATTGATTACACCCTCGTTTTCAGAACGCAGAGATGTGTAGGAGCCCATTGTATCACCGTAAATGTAAGGATACTGTGTAAGGCAGTCAACAGGGTTGTCAATTACGTTAGAGTCAACAACGTCCTGACCGATACCAGCCTTGAAGTCAAATACAGGAACAAGTGCGCCGTGTGTAAGCTCGTATTCGAAGTCGAGCATTGCGTCAGAGTAGAAGTAGTCAATCTTTCTCTTTTCACGAGCTACGTTGATTACGTCAGGGTCATTGGAAGTAGCAAGAACGCAATCTGTCCAAGCTGCAAAGCCTTCCTTGTTTGTAGAACCGCCGCAAAGCATATAAGCGTCGTTCTTCATAGACTGATAGTAAACGTCAGAGTTAGGATCCTTGGGGTAAGGTACGAAGAATACTTCATCTTCATCCCAACCGAGCTTTGTGTAGTAACCGGAGAATGTTTCATCCCATCTCCACATACCGTCGCCGAAGAAGAGTGTATCGCCTACCATCCAAGCCTTGTAGCTTACTGCCCAACCGTTGAGGACGTCACGCGGATACATATAGTCTTCCTTCTTGAGTGTGTAAACGAGGTCGATACCTCTTTCGATGTTAGCATTGTAAAGGTTGCTTACAAGCTTACCGTTTTCGATACCGATCATAGGTACGCCTGTTGTGATAACGAGCTTATCAGGAACCTGATAACCGTCTGTGGAGTACTTTCCGTCGCCGCTGTTCTGGAACTTATCGCACATATCAAGGAATGTATCCCAGTTCCAGTTGCCGTTCTTGTAAAGTTCGTAAGGATCTGTAAGACCTGCTTCTTCAACAACCGAGCGTCTGTAGAAGAGAACCTGGTCAAGGTTAACGGATGTAAGAGCGCAGTAGTTCTTTCCGCCCCACATGAACTGGTCCATAGAGTCACGCATATGAGCCCACTTTTCAGAGTTTGTGTCAACTACGCCGTCAATAGGCTGGAACATTCCCTTATATGCTGTGAACGGGAAGTTTGTGATCTCGAACTGGAACATATCGGGGGAGTCGCCGCTTGATACCATTGTTGCGAGCTTTTCATATCTGTCAGCATAAGCAACGTAAGTATAGTCGAAAATGTTATTTGCGTCTTCGCCGTAGCTTTCAACGCCTTCTTCAGGAACGCCGTAAACGAGCTTGAAAAGCTCTGCGGCAGCCTGAGTTTCGTCAATTGCCCACCAAGAAAGCCACTTAATCTTCTTGGTAACCTGAATACTGTTATCAACCTTGTCAGCAACGTGACCAACCTGGTCGATAAGCGCCTGATACTGAGCATTTGTGGTGCGTTCAGGCTCTTCGCTGTTGTTCTCACCGCAAGCTGTCATTGTAAGCATTGTCGAAGCTAAGAGAACAGCGGAAATTACGTACTTTAATTTCTTCATATAATCCTCCTACGTCATTAAATGCACATAGTACATCTCATACTAACAGTTTAACATTAACACAACCTCTTGTCAATTAACATAATGATAAAATTTAGTCATTCTTTTTGTTTAGATTTTACAACAGTAACTTAAATTTCAGCTATAATTTAGCTAATTAAGTCGAGCATTAAGTTGACAGGGATTGCAAACAGGCTTCTGAAGCAACTCGTCTTACTTAAATTTCAAAAAAAGGATTGCAAAATCCGTCCTTGTTTGATATAATGATATAGTCTATAATTTATGGTAAAAGGAACACGGGAATGTATAAGATTATTGATAAGCGAAAACTGAATGAAACAGTAACGCTGATGGTGATAGAAGCGCCATTTGTCGCAAAAAAAGCAAGAGCAGGACAGTTTATCATCCTTCGCACAGACGAACACGGCGAAAGAATGCCGCTTACTATTGCTGATTTTGACAGAGAAAAAGGAACTGTTACTATAATTTTTCAAATTGTGGGAAACACAACAATGAAGCTCGACTCGCTTGAAAAAGGCGACGAAATCCTTGATTTCGCAGGGCCTCTCGGAAACCCGACTGAGCTTGACGGCGTTAAGAAAGCCTGCGTAATCGGCGGCGGCGTTGGCTGTGCAATCGCATATCCGACTGCAAAGGCGCTCAAGGAGGCGGGAGCTGAGGTTGACGTAATCACAGGCTTCAGAAGCAAGGACATAGTTATTCTCGAAGACGAGTTCAAGGCTATTGCCGACAATCTTTACATCACAACCGACGACGGAAGCTACGGAGAAAAGGGGCTTGTTACCCAAAAGCTCAGAAATCTCGTCGAAGGCGGTAAAAATTACGATTTTGTTATGGCAATAGGCCCTATTGCTATGATGAAGTTTGTGTCAATTACCACAAAGGAGCTTGAAATCAGAACTACCGTTTCTCTTAACCCGATAATGATTGACGGAACGGGAATGTGCGGCGGTTGCAGAGTAAGAGTCGGCGGCGAGGTGAAATTCGCTTGCGTTGACGGCCCCGACTTTGACGGCCATCTGGTTGATTTTGACGAGCTTTTGAACAGAAACTCCGCTTATAAGCCACAAGAACAGCACAACAAGGAAAGCTGTAATTTATATAAGAAGGTTGATGACAATGCCTAATATGAGTTTGAAAAAAGTGCCGATGCCCGAACAGGACGCAAAGCAAAGAAGCGAAAACTTTCTTGAGGTTTCGCTTGGCTATACCGAGGAAATGGCGGTCGAAGAAGCGAAGCGTTGCCTTAACTGTAAAAACAAGCCCTGTATCGGTGGCTGTCCTGTAAATGTGAGAATCCCCGAATTTATCGAAAAAGTGGCTCAAGGCGAATTTGAAGCCGCTTACGAGATAATAAACAGCACCAACAGCCTCCCTGCCGTGTGCGGACGCGTTTGCCCTCAGGAAAGGCAGTGTGAGCGCAGATGCGTAAGAGGGGCAAAGGGCGAAGCGGTTGCAATTGGAAGACTTGAACGCTTCTGTGCGGATTATCATAATAAAAGCTCTCAGAAAAAAGACATAAAAAAACCCGAATCCAACGGGAAAAAGGTTGCCGTTATCGGCGGAGGTCCCGCAGGGCTTACCTGTGCAGGCGACCTTGCGAAAAAGGGGTACGAGGTTACGGTCTTCGAAGCGTTCCATAAGGCGGGAGGCGTGCTCGTTTACGGAATACCCGAATTCAGACTGCCAAAGTCTATCGTAGAAAAGGAAATTGAAAATCTCAAGGACCTCGGCGTTGATATAAAAACGAATATGATTATAGGAAAGACGCTTTCTGTCGATGAAATATTCGACATGGGGTATAAGGCGGTCTTTATCGGTTCGGGTGCGGGCTTGCCCTCTTTTATGGGAATTGAAGGAGAAGGTCTTGTCGGCGTTTATTCAGCGAACGAATACCTGACAAGAACAAACCTTATGAAAGCGTACCTTGACGACTATGATACGCCGATTATAAAGAGCGAGGCAGTTGCGGTTGTCGGAGGCGGAAACGTCGCAATGGACGCCGCCAGATGTGCAATCAGACTTGGCGCCAAAAAGGTTTACATTGTTTATCGCAGGGGCATTGAGGAGCTTCCTGCACGAAGAGAAGAAATCCATCACGCAATGGAAGAAGGCATTATCTTCAACACTCTCAATAACCCAACAAGAATAATTGGCGATGAGCACGGCAGAGTAAAATCAATGGAATGTATTGAAATGGAGCTTGGCGAGCCGGACGAAAGCGGAAGAAGAAGCCCTCATGAGAAAAAGGGGACAGAATTTATGCTCGACGTCGATACGGTTATTATGGCGCTTGGCACAACTCCGAATCCGCTTATCAGAAAGACGACAGAAGGCCTTGAAACCAACAGAAAGGGCTGTTTTGTAGTAAACGAGGATACTCTCCAGACCTCCCGAAAAGGAATCTACGCCGGCGGCGACGCAGTTACGGGTGCCGCTACGGTTATTATGGCGATGGGCGCGGGAAAACACGCCGCTGCATCAATCGACGAATTTTTATCCGCCGAAAACTGATAATCCAACCCGAAGGGCAACGCTTTTCGGGTTGATTTTGATAGAAAAAAAGGAAGCAATCAAATGATAAAGGATATGACGTGCGGAAAGCCCTGGAGGGTTCTTCTGGGCTTTTCCTTACCTATTCTGCTAAGCTCTGTATTCCAGCAACTTTATAATATCATCGACAGCGTGATTGCAGGACGGTGCATTGACGAAAACGCTCTTGCGGCTGTTGGTGCGTCTTACCCGATAACCGCTATTTTTATGGCTTTTGCGCTTGGTTCGTCAATGGGCGGCTCGGTTGTAATATCACAGCTTTTTGGCGCAAAGAAAATAACCGAAATGAAAACGGCGATAAATACGCTCTTTGTCGCACTTATCGGTCTTTCGCTGACACTGACGGTTTTCGGAGTCTTTTTCTGCAGACAAATGCTCATAATGCTTGGCACTCCGATAGAAATAATGAGCGACTCGTCTGACTACCTGAACATTTACACTCTGAGTCTCGTTTTCGTCTTTCTCTATAACGCAACGAACAGCGTATTTACAGCGCTTGGCGACTCGAAAACGTCGCTTATTCTGCTGATTATTTCGTCTGTGGGAAACGTACTGCTTGACCTTCTTTTTGTAGAAGGCTTTGGAATGGGAGTATATAGTCTTGCGCTTGCTACGCTTATCGCACAGGCGCTTGCGGCAATATCAGCAACCCTTATTCTCGTCTCACGCCTTAAAAAACTCACAACAGAACAAAAACCGAAGCGTTTTTCAGCGCTTATGCTCGGAAAAATATCCAAAATGGCAATCCCCGCCATTCTTCAGCACAGCATCGTTTCGGTTGGAAATCTCTTTATCCAAAGCATTATTAACAGCTTCGGACAGTCTGCGATAATTGCAGGCTATTCAGCGGCGATAAAAATAAACACGTTTTCTCTCACCTCATTTTCATCGTTTGCAAGCGGTTTATCAAATTTTACCGCCCAGAATATCGGTGCAGGAAATCCCGACCGTGTAAAACAGGGCTTCAAGGCGGCACTTATTATCTCTGAAGCGATAACGGCGGTGGTTGTTACGGTGGTACTGCTTCTGAGAACTCAGATAATCGGAATTTTTATCGAAGACCCTTCACCTCTTGCTCTTTCAACGGGAACGGATTTTCTTGTGATTACTGCCCCGTTTTACGTTGCCGTGTGCGCTAAATTCGTCTCTGACAGCGTAATAAGAGGTGCGGGGGCAGTTTCTTGCTTTATGATTTCGACCTTCGCTGATCTCATAGTGAGAGTGGGGCTTGCCTATATTCTCAGCGCAGC
Source organism: Ruminiclostridium sp. (assembly GCA_045591405.1). Lineage (GTDB taxonomy): Bacteria > Bacillota > Clostridia > Oscillospirales > Ruminococcaceae > Ruminiclostridium_E. The sequence goes on along the minus strand of JAZNST010000023.1, from coordinate 6,796 downwards.
GTGGGCGTCAGTTACGGGTGTATGGTGGTCGTGGCCTTACGGCTGGGTTCTCGGTGCGGCTCTTGCTCTTGGGTTTTATTTCAAGGGCGTGTGGAAAAACAAATCAATCGTCTAGGAGGAGCTATGTCTAAAATTTCCTGTGATATTGCAATAGCAGGCGGCGGTGCGGCAGGACTTTGCGCCGCAATAACCGCTAAGCGTACCGATAAAAACGCTCAGGTAGTTATTCTTGAACGGCTCTCAAGGTGTGGGAAAAAGCTCCTTGCAACAGGTAACGGCAGATGCAATCTGAGTAATCTCAATATTTCCCCTGCCAATTATCACGGAAGCGTTGACGTGAAGCCGTTTCTTGAAAAAAGCGCTCTTGTCGGGGATTTTTTTGATTCACTCGGTATTCTCACCCACTCAGACTCGGAGGGAAGAATCTATCCCCTCTCAAATTCTGCGGCAACGGTTGCAGACGGGCTTATAGCTCAGGCTCAGGAGCTTGGCGTAAAAATACTCTGCGACTTTGAAATCAGCAATATAAGAAAAAGCTCGAAGGGCTTTGAAATAATCTCTGAAACAGATACCGTTCTTGCTTCGAGTGCTATTATAACAGCAGGCGGTTGCGCCCAGAAAAACCTCGGAAGCAACGGAAGCGGTTTTGATATTGCAAAAAAGCTTGGGATTAAAGTAAACGAGGCTTTACCCGTTCTTTGTCCCGTGCCTGTAAAAAAAACCGAGCTTAGCGGACTTTCGGGAATCCGTGTCAAAGCGTGTGCTACGCTCGTCACAGACAAAAAAAGCGTCAAATCAGAATCGGGCGAGGTTCAGTTCACTGACAATTACCTTTCGGGAATCTGTATTTTTAATCTTTCGGGGCTTGTCGTTCCTGAACGCTCCGTGATTTCCCTTAATCTTCTCCCCGACCTGACTAAGAACGGGGTTATTTTAACGGTAAAATCCGCCGCAGAAAAATTCAGCTCAAGAACGCTTGACTGGCTCTTATCGGGCATTTTTAACCGAAAGCTCGCGGTTTATATTGTAAAACGCTCGCTTAAAAAACCGCTTGACGCTAAAATCTCGTCTCTCACTGCAGACGACATAAAAAGCGTTTCAAGCTCAATTACCGACCTTCGTTTCAGCGTTACAAAAAGAGCTTCCTTTGAAAACGCACAGGCGGTAACGGGAGGAATAGACGGCTGTGAAATAACCGGAAGGCTTGAATCAAAAAAGCACAATGGGCTCTTTTTCGGCGGAGAAATTCTTGACGCAGTAGGCGACTGCGGCGGCTATAATCTTCATTTTGCATGGCTTACGGGAATTATAGCGGGACAGGCGGCGGCTGAAAGGAACAAGAGATGATTCAGATTTCAAACGTGAAAGCTCCTGTGGGCTATGAAAAAAACGAGCTGAAAGCTCTTGCGGCGAAAAAGCTCAGGTGCAACAGCGACGAGATAAACGAAGTGAAGGTTATCCGTTTTTCCCTTGACGCAAGAAAGAAAACCGATATTCACTTTGTTCTCACGCTTGCAATATCTGCCCAAAACGAACGCCACTTGCTGAAAAAATGTCCCGAAGCAACGGAGTATAAGCCGTTTGCCTATAAAAAATATGAAAAAGCTACGTTCAGAAAAAGACCTGTCGTTGTAGGAGCAGGCCCCGCAGGGCTTTTTGCCGCCCTTACGCTCGCTAAAGCAGGAGCAAAGCCCCTCCTTATCGAACGAGGCGCAAGCGTTGAAAAAAGAATGGCAGCGGTCGAAAAACTCCGCACCGAAAGAAAGCTTGATATAAACACAAATATTCAATTCGGAGAAGGCGGAGCCGGAACCTTTTCAGATGGAAAGCTCACAACAGGAACAAAGGATAAGCGCATTGCTGAAGTTTTTCACGAGTTTGTTGATTGTGGAGCCCCCGACGATATTCTCTCAAACGCAAAGCCTCACATAGGAACAGACAAGCTTGTTACTACCGTCAGAAATCTCCGTGAAAAAATAATTTCTCTTGGCGGCGAGGTTATTTTTGAGGCAACGCTCACTTCAATATCAGAAAAAGACGGCAAAATTAACGGTCTGACTTATACAAAAGACGAAAAAAGCTATTTCGTTGAAACGGACTATCTTATTCTTGCAACAGGTCACAGCGCTCGCGACACCTTCTCCTATCTTAACGAAAAGGGCGTCACAATGAGCAGAAAGGGCTTTGCCGTAGGAATGAGAATAGAGCATCTTCAAACTCAGCTCAACAGCTCAATGTACGGCTGTGAAAACGCAAAGCTTCCCCCCGCCGACTATAAGCTTGCGGTTCATCTTGCGTCGGGACGAGGGGTTTATACCTTTTGTATGTGTCCCGGAGGCGAGGTCGTAGCGGCGGCTTCCGAAGAAAACACCGTTGTCACAAACGGTATGAGCTATTATTCCCGAAACGGAAAAAACGCAAACAGCGCAGTTCTCGTCGAAGTTCGTCCCGATGACTTTTCAGGCGACGACGTTCTTGCAGGAGTTGAGTTCCAACGAAAAATCGAACGCTGTGCCTTTATTTCGGGCGGCGGAAAATATAACGCTCCGATTATTCTTTCGGGGGATTTCTTGTTGCATAAGGAGTCTCAATCGTTAGGAAGCGTTGAGCCAAGCTATAAGCCGGGCGTGACGTTTTCTACGCCCGATAGCTTCTTGCCCGATTTCGTTTGCGATTCAATAAGAGAAGCGATGCCGCTTTTTGCAAAGAAAATCGCTTGCTTTGGAAATTACGACGCCGTCTTTACAGGTGCCGAAACGAGAAGCTCGTCCCCTGTCAGAATCAACCGTAACGAAAGCTGTGAAAGCGTAAGCCTCAAGGGGCTTTTCCCTTGCGGAGAGGGCGCCGGCTACGCAGGAGGGATAGTTTCGGCGGCAGTTGATGGAATACGCTGTGCTGAATTTATCTTAGAAATGGAAAAATAGAATAAAATGCCGTCCTTTGCAGATAATAGTGCTGAAAGGACGGTGTTTTTATGCAGTTAGACGGATCAAAAACCCTTGAAAACCTCAAAACTGCCATTGCAGGCGAAAGTCAGGCGAGAACAAAATATAAAAGCTACGCCAAGCTTGCAAGAAAAGAAGGCTATGAACAAATCGGAGACATTTTTGAAATGACAGCCGCAAACGAACAGGCACACGCTGAGCTTTGGCTGTCGCTTGTGAGCGAAGGCGAGCCTCAGAGCACACAGAAGGCTCTTGAAAACGCTTCGGGCGGCGAACATTACGAATGGACGGAGATGTACGCCGAGTTCTCAAAAACAGCAAGAGAAGAAGGCTTCGACAACATTGCGGCACTATTTGATATGGTTGCGGCGATCGAAAAGAGCCACGAGGCTCGTTACCTTTGCTTCCTTGAAAAGCTCAAAAAAGGCGAAATGTTCACATCAGAGGGAGAGACGGTCTGGATTTGCAGAAACTGCGGCTATATCCATACGGGGAAATCTGCGCCTCAGGTCTGCCCTGTGTGCAAGGTCAAGCAGGCATATTTTGAACAGAAATGCTGTGAATAAAAAAATAAAAGGTGCCGACTCAGGTCAGCACCTTTTTTGCCATAAAACTGCTAAAGTTGCAATAACAATGTCATTTAACTTGTCGGAAGATTTTAAGGCATTTCAGAGGGATTATTCACCCTTCTGCTTTGCAAAGCATTCGCTGCAATAAACCGGTCTGTCATCACGGGGCTTGAAGGGAACCTTAGCTTCGCCGCCGCAAGAAGCGCATGTAGCTGTGAACATTTCCTTTGTTCTACCTGCGTTCTTCTTTGCATCACGACAAGCCTTGCAACGCTGGGGCTCGTTTACGAAACCTTTTTCAGCGTAGAATTCCTGTTCGCCTGCTGTGAAAACAAATTCTGCTCCACAGTCCTTGCATACAAGTGTTTTGTCTTCGTACATTGTGTTTTACCTCACATAATTTTTTCCGACCTCGGACGGACTTTCACCGACACCTTTGTTAAACAACGCTCTGGATTTAAGCTACCGGGTCATATATAAGCCTTACGGCTTATTGATAAAATAGTTTCTCAGCTTATGCTTTGCTCTTGCAATAGCATTATCAACTGATTTTACGCTAACGCCCAATTTTTTTGAAATCTGAGCGTAGCTGAACGAATCAAGATAGAGATTAAACGCTTCCTTTTCGTGCGCTGAGAGCAATGAATCAATCCGCTTTATAATCTCGTCGTTTTGTTCACGCAAAATCACCAGCTCTTCAGTCCCAAGCTTTGTGTCTTCGATTTCATCAAAGCTGAACTGATCGTCAAGCTCGGTAGTTCCCTTTGCCGCACCCACAGAGCTAATAACCGCATTTTTCATCTTATTGACAACACAGACCTTCGCAAAAGCCGCAAAGCTACCTTTTGTTTCATTATAGCTTCTGATTGCGTTCAACAATCCAAGGAAGCCCTCGGAAACAAGGTCGTCAGCGTCAATATAGCGTGTTTTCATTGAAGCGGCTCTTGATTTGACGAGAGGCACGTATCTTGCGATAAGGGCGGATTTACTGGCTTCATCTTTAGACAAAACAAGCTCTTCATCATTCATACCGCCACCTCAACACATAAAGTATAACACTATAAATTAGATAAGTCAATATTTACCTGTAAAAATCTTTACTGAATTTTGCAATATTTTTTTCTTCCCTGGGCAAAGAGATCATTGCCGTTACAGTCAACGGTGACTATAAGCGGAAAATCTTCGATTTCAAGGCGCTTTACGCTTTCACAGCCAAGCTCCTCAAAAGCAATTACCTCACAGCTTTTTATAGATTTGCACGCAAGCGCACCCGCACCGCCGATTGCACAGAAATAAACAGCCTTATTTCTTACGATTGCGTCAACAACCGACTGATTACGCTCGCCCTTTCCTATCATAGCCGCCATTCCCATATCAAGAAGCTCAGGCGCATACTTATCCATTCTTCCGCTTGTGGTAGGGCCGCACGAGCCGATAACCATTCCGGGCTTTGTCCCCGTAGGTCCTGCATAATAAATCACGCTATCCTTAATCTCAAAGGGGAGCTTTTCCCCTTTTTCGATAAGCTCCGTGAACTTTTTATGCGCGGCGTCACGCCCTGTATATATCGTTCCGCTAAGCTCAATCTTATCCCCTGCCTTAAGCGTGGGAATAAGATTTCTCAGTTCATTTACGTTAACCTTCATATCAGAAGAGGTTGTTCATCGGGGTAGCGTCAGTGCTCATATCGTCGTCGTCTTCTTCGCCGTCTTCTGCAAAAGCGAAGTTAAACACGTCATCGTCACGCTCAAACTCAGTCGAAACGTCTGTGTCAGCCGCCATAAGGTCGCTGAATTCGCCGTAGACTTCAAGATTTTCATCAATATCAGCAGGCTGAATTTCAAGGCTCTTGTTAAGCTTTATATCCTCTTCCTCCTGATCTGCAAGGAGCGAAGAAAGGTCAGCTGAATCTGCGTCGCTTGGCTCAATGAGCATTTCGTAAAGATCGTTTCCAAGGTCGTCGCCCTTTTCTTCGGGAACAGGCTCGTCAAATGCGATAAGATCGTCGCCCTTTTCAATAATCGGACCTTCGCTTGCAACAAGATCCTCGCCCTTTTCAATTACGTTCTCAGTAATAATAAGGTCGTCAACAGACACCTCAGCCTTTGGTGCCTTAGGTGCCGGCTTTTCGACAGGAGCCTTTGCCGGTGCCTTAGAAGCACTGCTCTTGAGCTTCTCAACAGACTTCTTATAGCTTTCAGCGCCATTGATAAGCTGCTGAGCGAAGCTTATAGCGTTTGCAACAAGCTGATCTGCCTGTTCGCTTCCAACGCCCGACACGGGAACAGAGCCGTTTGCCGCAGAAGCTTCAAGTTCCTTGATGCGTGCTTCTTTTTGAGCAATCTGGTTCTTTAATATTTCAATCTCTTTATTCAGCGAAATAATGCTTGCGTCTCTTGCCTCAATCTTTCCCTGAAGTTCGTTTTCTCTTTCTTCAGCAAGAAACTCACCGCTTCCCTCAAGAGCCTTCTCAAGCTTTGCTTCAAGCTCGTGAATCTTCTCCTCGCGCTCTTCTTCAACCGCCTTCATCTTCTTACTGAGAGAGCCTATGTACTTTATTACAGCCTGCTTATCAAAACCAAGAGCAACGGTTTTGAAATCATACACTTCTGTTTTAGGTTCTACTTTGTTTGCCATAATAAAAAATCCTTTCAAAGAAAAAACTTGGACATTTCGGGTGAAATGTATAAATGTATGTAAACATTATAACAATTATTATCTCGTTTTTCAATACTTTTTGAAAAATTTTTACAAATTTATGAGTTTTTTTCTGAAAACTATTGTCTATTTTGTTTTTTTGTTGTATAATGAATTCAAATACAATATCAAATAGTAGGAGTGAAACGGATATGCTTGAAAAAACAATGACCTTTTCTGTTCGTGACGAACGAGAAGACGAAATGAAGGAAATTCTTACAACAGTTTATGAAGCTCTCAATGAAAAAGGCTACAATCCAATTAACCAGCTTGTAGGCTATATTCTTTCAGAAGACCCAACCTACATAACAACCTATAAGAACGCAAGAAGCCTTATCCGTCATGTTGACAGGGACGAACTCCTCCAGGCACTTGTAAAGAGCTATCTGAATGCTGACTGATAACTGAAGCGGCGTCCTTGCGGACGTCGTTTTTCCTTATATTGATTTTTTCTGTGTGTATAATATGCGCTTTTGCTCAAAAAATATGAACGGCACCTGCTGCCATATTTTTTGAAAGGAAGTTTTTGCAATGAAAAGAATAATTGCTCTTTTATCTGCTCTTACTATATGCGCCGTTATGCTC
>JAZNST010000022.1:0-31828 GCA_045591405.1 Ruminiclostridium sp. | reverse complement strand
CCCGCTTGCCCTCCCACTTTCCCTGCGCTTCGTTTGCGCAGGGCGTTTTCAAGCCGCACAGGGCGTAGCCGCCTTCCCTCGCTTCGCTCGAAAGGCTCAATCGGCTTCGCCGATTGCCGCCGCCTCGCTTCGCTCGGCTTCGGGGCTACGCCCCGACTACGCCTCTTGAAGAAAATCCTAATTAAAAGGCTCAGTTAAGCTCAGCCTTATCAACCTCTACGCCGCCAACGGGACGGATAGTGAGAACGTGACAGCTTCCTGCGCCAAATACGCTTTCGATGTCCATAATGAAGCTCTGAAGAAGCTCCTTGGGTACAAACGCCTGAATCGTGCCGGCGAAGCCGCCGCCGTGAACACGGCAAGCACCCTTTCTTGAAAGAGCCTTTTCAGCGACGTTAAGACCGATTCCAAGTCCCTGATTCTTCACGTCGCTTACTGAAAAGATGTTCTGTAAATACTTATATGACGAGTCGCCGCTTTCCTTGATTGATGAAAGGAAGGCGTTAAAATCTTTATTTTTAAGCGCATGAACGAGCTTGTCCACACGGTTATTTTCTTCAAAGAAGTGAAGCGCACGAAGAACGGCTCTGTCGCCAAACTGCTCACGAAGAATATTTATATTGAGCGTTACGTCAGCACGGCAGATATTTCTGAGCGTTTCACAGGAGAAATATTCCGCAATCTCCTTCATCTCACGGGGAATTGCCGCATAGTCGGGAGTAAGGTCGGCGTGGTCGCCCTTTGTGTCAACAATGCACAAAACGTGATTGAAGTCAGAGATTGAAACGTTTATATTTTCGATAATGGGGGACGCTGTGTCCTTAAAGTCGATTGCAACGAAGCCGCCGACGGAGCTTGCCATCTGGTCCATAAGTCCGCTTGGCTTTCCGAAAAATACGTTTTCTGCGTATTGTGCAATCTGTGCAATTCTTACGGGGGTGATTGCTCCGCTGTTATAAAGCTTATTGAGAATAGTTCCCACGAGAACCTCAAACGCAGCGGACGACGAAAGACCGCTTCCCTTGAGTACGTTTGTGGTAGTATAAGCTCTGAAGCCTCCGATTTTGTAGCCGTGATTGCTAAACCCTGCCGCAACGCCTCTTATAAGAGCGTCGGAGGTATTTTTTTCCGATTCTATGGGCTTAAGCTCGGAAATATCAATCACAGACTCGTCGTAGCCCTCGGACTTGAGAATAATTTTATTCTCGCTTATTGGCTCTGCAACAGCGATAACGTCAAGATTTACGCTTGCCGCAAGGACTTTTCCGTGATTATGGTCTGTGTGGTTTCCTCCGACCTCGGTTCTTCCCGGTGCAGAGAAAAGACGGAAATCGTCACCAATCTCCCCGAAGTGAGCCTTAAAGCCTTCAACGGCTTTATTGTAGCGTTTTTTCTGCTCGCTCACAAACTCGGCAGTATAAAGAGTTTCAAGCGTCTGCGGCTCTGAAATTGCAACATCTTTTTTCATTTTTATAAATTCCTTTCTTATTCGTCTTTTTCCTTATAGAAAAGGTGATATTTCTTTTCACGGTGAGAGGTTACGCTGAGAACGAGACCTATTGCAATATAAAGCGAAAGAGTAGAGGTTCCGCCTGCGCTTATAAAGGGCAGAGGGATTCCTATAACAGGCATAACAACGAGCACCATACCGATATTTATTGCCATGTGGAACAGCACCATCGCAAAAACGCCCACGCAGATATATTTTCCGAGCTTATCCTTTGCGGTGAGGGAGTTGGCGAATATCTTCATAATTATAAAGGTCAGAAGGATAATCGTCAGAAGACAGCCGACAAATCCGAGCGCGTTTCCGATATAAGAGAAAATATAGTCGTTCTGAATTTCGGGGACGTAAACGTATTCTCCGCCAAAAAGCCCGACGCCCTTGAGTCCGCCCGAACCGAGCGCAATTCTTCCCCAGTATTGCTGATGGAAGATTCCGTTGATTTCTTCTTGTTGCATCTGCGTATCAAAAATTACGAGGAACCTTGCCTTATGATGAGGCTGCATCAGATAATTCCACGCCACAAAGCACGCAGTGGGAATTGCCACACAGCCTGCGAGGATATATTTCCACGAAAGCCCCGCAATCACCATCATCACAATGAACATTGAAAGAAAGACGAGCGCCGTTCCGTCGTCGCCCTGAATCGACACAAGTGCCACAGGAAACAGTCCGTGAGCGCAAAAAAGCAGAAAGTGCGTGGGCTTATTGATATTTTTTCCATCCTTATAAAGATGACGGGAAAAGGTCATTATAAACGCTATTTTAAGAAACTCAGACGGCTGAACGCTTACTCCTGCAATCTGAAGCCAGCCTATATCGTCAGCGCCTGCGACGCCTCTACCGAGTCCTGTAAACAACAGCATAACAAGAATCAGCGCCGGAACCGTATATATAGGCCAGAATTTTGACAAATGCTTATAATCAACACCCGCAAGAAAGAACATACAAAACGCGCCAAGCGCAAGCGCAAGAATCTGAGTTTTATAGTCCCCTGCGCTTATATACCCGTTTTCAGAGAGGCTATAAAGAAGAAGGATACTGAAGCCGCTTGCCGTAAAGCACAAAAGCACAAGAATTATATCAAGTCGCCTGATATAATCCCAGATTGATTTCAATATTTTTTTCATATCTCAACTTTCACAAAAGGATATTTTTTCACAATAATATTATACACTTTTTAGTGCAACTTTTCAAGAGAAATCGAAAAAAACAAGAGCCGCAGTGAAAAAAACTGCGGCTTTTGGTTTTATCATATTCTGAGCTTACTCATAAGGCTCTTTTCGCCTATTGAATCTGAATTTTCGCCTTCGATAAGGTCGATTCCATAGGAATAAAGAACATCGTGCTTTGCAATATCAGAAGCGTGCTTTACTGCAACGAGAATATCCCTCTCGTGAGCGAGCTTGACGATACTTTCAAGCATAATACGGTCAAATTCGTTCGTGGCATTAAAGAACTGCCTTGCGTCAAGCTTAATGATATTTACAAAGGAGAACTTGAGCGAGGAAAGCGAAGCGTATTCCTTTGCAAAATCGTCAATGGTGATTCTTACTCCGATTTTTCTGAGCTGACCGAGAATTGACGCAATTTCATTATACGCCTTTATCTGAGCCTTTTCGGGAATTTCTACCACAAGATTCGAGCCTTCGAGATAGTATTTTGAAAGCGCAGAACGGATAGTCTCGTGAACGGGAGTGTGCATAAGCTCGTGAATCGTGAGGTTGATTGTAACGACGTTGTCCTCTCTGCCCGTTTTGTCGTTTAGCTTTCGGCAAAATTCACACGCTTTTCCTATTACCCAAGTGTCAAGGATAGCGTCAATACCGATATTTTCAGCGGTTTTAATGAGCTTTTTGACAGGAATTTGCCCAAGCACAGGGTCAACCCAGCGCACCTGAGCCTCATAGCTGAAATTCACGCCCGACTCAAGATAGGAAATAGGTCTGAACGAAACCGAGAAACCGTCCATACGGTTAAACACGGCAGTACGCAGACGCTGTTCAAGCTCACGCTGTTGGAGGTTGTCGTTTTCAAAATCATCGCTGTAAAAGGCGTAAGTGTTTTTACTGTATTCGCCCGCACGGTACATCGCAAGCGCAGTCGTACGGTAAACGTCCTCGCACCTGTCGGCGTTGTTGGGGTAAATTGCAACGCCTGCAATAATTTCCATATAGTGCTCAGCGCCGTTTATAATCCACGCCTTTCTGAAGCGTTCTATGGTCATTTCGCAGAAATCTCTTGCCTGCTCAGGCGAACATTCACGCAAAAGAACCATAATAACCGAGCCGCTGAAGCGATAAACTCTCTTTCCCTTAAACTCCATTCCGTCAATATACTTGACGATTTTTTTGAGCAATGCGTCGCTGTGAATATGACCGAACGCCTCGTTGATTGAGCGCATATTGGTTATTTTCAGCGAAATAGCGCAGCCCTTTCCGCCCTTGTCAAATATTACCTGAAGGTCGTTATCAAGGGCAAGCCTGTTGCTTACGTCAAGGGCAGAGTCGGTAAAGGCAAGCTTTTTGAGCTTTTCGTTCTGGGTTTTAAGGGCAGTATCCATATTGCAACGGATAAGCATCGTAGCAATAATCTGAGAGATATTTCTCAAAAGCTTCTTGTCGCTGTTGCTCCAGATTCTGTCTTCAAAAAGCTGCTCATAAAAAATCAGCCCCGTGAATTTTCCGTTTTCGGCAACCTGTGACACAACAAAGGATTTTACGTTGAGCTTATCAAGCTCTTCAAACGACGGATTTGAGAAATATGTATCGCAATAGTTAAGCTCTTCCATAAGAAGCGGATAGTCTTTACAGCAAAAGCTTTTTTTCTCGGAAAGATTTTTCTGAGCCGCCGCCCACTCTCGCACAAGCGTGCTCTCGGTGCCCTCGCCGTAGGTATAAAGCCTTATTCTATCAAGCTTCAGATATTCTCCGACAAGCCTCAGCGCATTCTTCAGAGCCTCGTCTGACTCCTGCGTTTCAAGAATTATCGAATAAATGCTGTTGAGAAGAATCTGCTGCTCGACGTTGCTTCCAAGCTGCTGACTCGCCTTTTTGGAATTTTCCATCTCGTTATAAAGAACGAGCATTGAGTTAGCAATCTGGGAAATCGTGTGTGAAAGAACGTCGAGGAGCTGTTCGTTTGCCTCAACGTCAGCCTTATTATCAGAGGCTATCGTCCAATAAGCAAGGGTTCTGTGATTATATCGAACCTCGTTTGTTTTTTGGAATCTGTAATTATTACGGTCAAAGCTCAGAATAGTGTCGTCTGACGAGCAGATGAGCTTTCCGTCTGTTTCAGTAAGCGCCGAAATAAGCCCCTTCGTGTTCAAAAAGGCGCTTTGTATTTTCTTGAGGTAATCAGCGCCAAGAATATCTGAAATCGAAGAAGTGTCAGTTTTTATAGCCTCCATCTTCTCGCTGTTCTTCTTTTCAAGCTGACGCAATACGTTATCGTCAGAAGCGTCCTCAAGATATTCAGAAACATCAATCATCGAGCCTGTGAGGTGAAGCGTTTTATTAAAGGTGTCCTTTCTGACCTGGCAGTTGAGGTACGCCCAATGATAGTCGCTTCCGACGTTCACGCGGCAATGGCTGTTCAGGGCCTTTTCACGCCCCGAAACAATATCGTTTATTACGTCGGCGATAACGGGAAAATCCTCGGCATAAATAATGTCACGAAGGCTCAGCTTACGCTCCTTTTTACTTAAAGAAGGATATTTTCCGAGTATATATACAGGTATATCCCTGGTAAGGTCGATTCTGATATTGATGCACTTGTTCTCGCTAAAGAGTCTTTCAAGTATATCCAAAACATCACATCCAATCCATAGACACATAGTTACAGTTTATTTTAACATATTTTTTTCACGAATACAAGTGTTTTTTGTAAAATTTCGCTTAATTTGTACTTTTCTATTGAATTTTTTTTGCAGAAGTCAAAAAGAAAAAGCAAGGCGCATGGTCCTTGCTTTTAGCTTCGATAAATTATTCAGCCTTAGTTGTCTCAGTTGAGTCCGTTTTTTCCGTCTCGTCTGTGCTTTCCGTCTTAGGCGCCTCGCCTGTTATTTTGGCAATATCCGCCTGAGCCTGTTTTTGAGCTATCTTCTCATTTTCTTCGAGAGATTTCTTTATTCCGTCGATTACGCTGAGGGTTTCGTCGTCAAGCTTTTCGGGGTTTTCAAGCGCAGAATCTATCGTTGATTTGAGCTTTTTATCAATAATCGACACGTTACCCACAAGGTTTGAGAGTCTGTTCTGCTTATCAGAAATATCAGCGCCTCTTGCCTTGTCTACGGCTATTTCGCTTGCGAGCGTTCTTGCCTGATTCTGAATATCACGGCTGGCGTTATAAAGCGTCTTTACGTTTGAAAGCGTTGAGCCTGAGCTAAAAATAGCGTCGTTAAGAGCAGAAAGGCTGCTGCTTTTTTCGTCGCTGTTTCCAAACATCGCACTCAAAAGCGACGAGGTTGGGGAGCTTTGAGACGAAGAAAGCGCATTGCTTGAAAGCTGAATATCAGAGATTTCCTTATTGATTTTATCGAGCTTTTGCTGCTTTTGGCTATCGCTCATTTCAGTATCGGCTGTAATTCTCGTCAGCTCCTCGCTGAGCGAAGAAATTTTCTTTGAAACCGAGCTATTCACGGAGCTATATCCCATACTTGCGTTTACGGTTGAATTTATTGTACTCATAAGTTCCTCCTGACGATAAACTATACCTTACAATTATTATATCGGCAAAAGCTCCGCAAACTTTAGCTAAAGGTCGTCGGCATCCTGAACAGGCGTATCGTAAGGATTGGTCGGGATTCCCGTGTACGAGCCTTGCGGGTCGCTTTTGGAGTTTTTCATCGACACAATTTCAAGAGGCTTTGCCATTACCTTTTTAAGAAGCTTTTCGCTCTTTTTTTCTTTCTTTTTGCGTTGCATAGTTTTTCCTTTCAGATTTATTTTTCTTATTGTTTCCGCAAAAGAGAAAAATAAACCCGAAAAAACAGAAAACACCAAAGACGCTTTTACAGCGGGTAGAAGCCTACTTTCTTATAAACCTTTCTGAGAGTTCTCATTGAAGCCTTATACGCTTTTTCTGCGCCCTGCTTCATACATTCCTCAACGTAAGCCTTATCCGCGCTTATTTTTGCATACTCAGCCTGAATAGGAGTAAGAGCGTCCGCTACTACTTCGCCGATTGCAAGCTTAAAGTCGCCGTAGCCCTTTCCTCTGAAGATTTCTTCAATCTCTTCAAAGCTCTTTCCCGTAACGGCGCTATAAATCGACATAAGGTTGATTACGCCGTCCTTACCTTCTCTTGCACAGACCTCAGCCTCGCTGTCGGTAACTGCACGCTTGAATTTTCTTATAACAGTGTCCCTGTCGTCAAGCACGCTTACGCTTGCGTTGGGATTATCGTCTGACTTTGACATTTTCTTTGTTGGGTCCTGAAGCGACATTACCTTTGCCGAAACCTTCGGGATATACGGTTCGGGAACGGTAAAGGTTTCGCCGTAGATATTGTTGAAGCGTTCAGCGATGTTTCTTGCAAGCTCAAGATGCTGCTTCTGGTCAATTCCCACAGGAACAAGGTCAGCCTGGTAAAGAAGAATATCCGCCGCCATAAGAACGGGGTAGGTGAAAAGACCTGCATTGATATTTTCGGGGTGTTTTTTGGACTTGTCCTTAAACTGAGTCATTCGTGAAAGCTCGCCGAACTGAGTATAGCACGAGAGAACCCACGAAAGCTCTGCGTGGGCAGGGTTGTGCCCCTGAACGAAGGCAATCGACTTATTCGTATCAACGCCCATTGCAAGAAGCAAAGCGTAGCTCTCAAAAATCTGACGGCGCAGCTTCTGAGGGTCCTGTCTTACAGTGATGGAATGGAGGTCTGCAATACTGTAAGCGCAGTCGTATTCGTCCTGAAGCTTAATCCAGTTTTTAAGTGCGCCGAGATAATTTCCCAGATGAGGGGTATTTGTAGGCTGAATGCCGCTTAAAATTCGCTTTTTTGTCTCTTCCATAATCATTTTCCTTTATTTATACATTGTATTGGCAACCTGTGCGAGAATTTCTACGCCCTTTTCAATCTGTTCATCCGTCGGCGTTGAGAAATTAAGACGGAACGAAAGAGTTCTGTCGCTTTCGTTTGCAAGGAAAGCAATTCCCGGCACTACTGCAACCTTATTTTCGACCGCTTTTTTACAGAAGTAGTTTATATCGCCGTTAGGAAGCGTTCCCCAGATAAAGAGTCCACCCTCAGGCTCTGTAAAATCAATGGATTTTGGCATTGCAAACTTGAGGCTATTGAGCATCAGATAGCATTTTTTCTTATAAATTTCTCTGAGAGCCTCAAGGTGACCGTTAAAGTCACATTGAGTAACAAACCTGTACGTAATCATCTGCGCCCAGATATTGCTGTGAACGGTTGAAACCTGAAGGGCAACGGTAGCCTTCTGAATAATCGTTTCAGTCGCAAGCATATAACCCACACGAAGTCCCGGTGCAAGCACCTTCGAGAACGAGCCTGCGTAAATAACGTGGCCTCTTGTGTCAAGAGATTTTATAGTAGGAATATCAACGCCCGCAAAGCGAAGCTCGCCATAGGGGTTATCCTCTAAAATAAGGACGTTGTACTTATAAGCAAGGGCAAGTATGTCCTTTCTTCTTTGAAGCGACATCGTTCTTCCCGTTGGGTTCTGGAAGTTAGGGATAAGATAAATAAACGCCGTTCTCGGATTTTTCTTGAGCGCTTCTTCAAGAAGGTCAGTTCTCATTCCCTCGTCGTCAGAGTCAACGCCCACAAGCTTCGCCTTATACGAACGGAAGGAGTTAAGCGAACCGACAAAGCTCAGGCTATCACAGATGATAGTCTCGCCCTCGTTACAGATAATCTTTGTCGCAACCTCAATTGCCTGCTGAGCACCACAGGTTATGATAAGATTATCGTCCTTAGGATTCATCATTCCCTTTGAAATCATATCGTTCTTAACCCACTCACGAAGCGGACCGTAGCCCTCGGTAACGGAATATTGAAGTGCGTCAATGGGCTGATTTGAAAAAATATCGTCGGAAATCTTCTTTATTTTTTCGACAGGGAACGCTTCGGGAGCAGGGTTTCCTGCAGCAAAGCTTATTACCGTCGGATCGGCGGTGAATTTCAGAATTTCTCTTATTGCAGACGGCGCAACGCCCGCAATTCTGTCAGAAAAAGCGTTCATGATTGCCTCCATATTAAATATAATCAAGATTAAAGTATATTATAGCATTTTTTGGCGATGATTTCAAGTGCAAAAAACCGCCCTTTGACAGGCGGTCTTTCAGAATCAAAGCTTTACGTTGCGAAGGAGGTTTTCCTTTGCGTTATAAATATGCTCGGCGGTCAGCTTTTCAGCAAGCTCGCCGTTGTGCTTGCAGATTGCTTCAAGAATTGCTCTGTGCTCTGCAACTGACTTTTCGGCTCTGCCTTGCGCCTTAACGGAAACGTCCCTTGCTCGCTTTATATAGTTATGATAGCTTGAAAGCGTGGTGCAAAGCGGCTTACTACGGCTACTGTCGTAGATTATCTTATGAAAATCACCGTCGAGCTTCCAGATTTGCTCAATGTCAAGCTTTTCAAGATAAAACTCCTGTAAATCAACGATCTTTTCCAATGCACGAAGCTCTTCTTCGTCAATATTCTCTGCGCTGAGTCTCGCCGCAAGCCCCTCTATTCTCACTCTTATAGCGTAGATGTCCTCAATGTCCTTCTTGGATATTCCGACAACAACTGCGCCCTTGTTCGGTATATTTTTTACAAGTCCTTCGTGCTCAAGCTGCATTATCGACTCACGCACGGGAGTTCTGCTCACGCCAAGCTCCTGAGAGATTTTTATCTCGCAAAGGCTGTCCCCTGCTTTATATTCGCCCTCAAGAATTGCGTTTTCAAGAACGTTAAAGACACGGCTGCGAAGCGAGGAGCCGTCGTTACCAACAAGCATCATTTTGTATTCGCTCCAATCTCGTCGAGGATTTCCTGTCCGTAAATCTTCATAAGGTCCTCAAGCTCGTCATCGCTTATAACTGTGACTCTGCCTTCTTCATACTGCTTGTCAATCCATTCCTTGATTTTGAGAACGCACTCGCACTTCTTATCAACACGCTTGCCTTCGGGAATACGGTAGTAGCTGTTTATCCAGCAAGCAATTCCCGCAAGGCCGCTTGTGTTGCTTACTGCAACCATAGGAGGACGGCCGAGGATTTTTTCGGTATCAAAAATATTATAGATTTCCTGGTCCTTGAGAAGTCCGTCGGCGTGGATTCCTGCTCTTGTAAGGTTAAAATTCTTTCCAACGAACGGCGTCATAGGAGGAAGGTCGTAGTTGGTTTCCTTTACGATATAATCGGCAATTTCAGTTATAACCTCAGGGTTCATTCCGTTAAAGGTTCCCTTTATCGAAGCGTATTCAAATACCATCGCTTCAAGAGGAACGTTACCCGTTCTTTCACCGATACCAAGAAGCGAGCAGTTTACTGCACCGGCGCCGTAAAGCCACGCTGTTGTTGCATTGACAACACCCTTATAAAAGTCGTTGTGACCGTGCCACTCAAGCATATCGCTTGTAAAGTTTGCGTAGTGCTGAAGTCCGTAGATAATGCCCGAAACGCTTCTTGGTAAAGCAACGCCGCTATAAGGAACGCCGTAGCCCATAGTATCACAGGCACGGATCTTGATAGGAACGCCGCTGTCCTCAGAAAGACGCTTTAATGCTGTTGCAAAAGGAATAACAAAGCCGTAGAAGTCAGCTCTCGTTATGTCCTCAAAGTGACAGCGCGGACGAAGCCCTGCTTCAATGCAATCAGAGATTATCCCGATATATTTGTCAAGCGCTTGCCTTCTGTTGAGCTTCATTTTATTGAAAATATGGTAGTCAGAACAGCTTACAAGCACGCCCGTTTCTTTAATTCCTATGTTCTTTACAAGCTCAAAGTCCTGCTTTGCGGCTCTTATCCAGGTTGTGATTTCGGGGAACTCGTACCCAAGCGCCATACATTTTTCAAGCGCGTCTCTGTCCTTTTGGGAGTAAACGAAAAACTCAGTTTGACGAATAATTCCGTTGTCGCCGCCCAGACGATGAAGCATTTTGTAGATTTCAACTATCTGCTCAGTTGTATACGGCGCACGAGACTGCTGTCCGTCACGGAAGCTCGTGTCGGTAATATAGATATTTTCAGGCATTTCCATAGGAACACGGCGATAGTTATATGTAATCTTGGGCACCTCGGTATATGGGAACATCTCTCTGAAAAGCTCAGGCTTTTCGACGTTATGAAGGTCGTAATCGTAAGGGTCCTGTTCCAGAAGATTCGTTTTCGGATTAAGGTAAACTTTCTGTGTTGACATAATTCCTCCTGTATATTTGTGTTATTGTATACAATTATACAATAACACAATCCCCTTGTCAATAGAGAATGGAAAAATATAGAAAAAACCTGTGAGATGCGCTCACAGGTTATTCATATATTTTTTCTGAAACAAATAATGCGATTCACTTCATCAAAACCCGCCGACAAATGAAATTTAAGGCTGTTTTCATTTGTTAATTCACAATCACTTGCAAATTCAGAGCACCCCATATCCTTTGCCCATTTCTCACAGGTGAGAAGAAGTTCTTTCGCATATCCTTTATTACGATACTCTTCTTTAACAAATACTCCCTCTAAATATCCGACAGGCGAACTGTCCGTGCCTTCAACGTAATCATTTCTTAAACTGCACTGAGCAAAACCTATCGGTATATCCTCAGAAAACTTAATAAAACATACCGCATTCTCGCTGTCTGCAATTTCAGCAAAATCTGCTTCTAATTCACCGAGTAAAGCACTATCCCACATCTGAATTGCTAATTCCGCTAAAATTCTATTGTCCGAAGAGGTTGCCCGTTTTATCACAAAATCACCTGCTGTATAATTAATATTAATTAATTATACCAAGTTATAATGCAAAAGTCAACGCAAAAAGGCGGTCGCTTTTTACAGCAACCGCCTTGATTTGTGTATTGTGAGTGCGTTTGGGCAAGCAGAGCTTACTTGTTTGCTTCTTCAACAGCAACTGCACAAGCAACAGTCATACCAACCATCGGGTTGTTACCTGCGCCCATAAGTCCCATCATTTCAACGTGTGCGGGAACGGAAGAAGAACCTGCAAACTGAGCGTCGCCGTGCATACGGCCCATAGAGTCTGTAAGACCGTAAGAAGCAGGACCGGCTGCAACGTTATCAGGGTGAAGCGTACGGCCTGTACCGCCGCCGGAAGCAACGGAGAAGTACTTCTTGTCGTTTTCCATAGCCCACTTCTTATATGTGCCTGCAACAAGGTGCTGGAAGCGTGTGGGGTTAGTGGAGTTACCTGTAATGGAAACTTCAACAGCCTCGTGACGCATAATTGCAACGCCTTCTGTTACGTCGTTAGCACCGTAGCACTTAACCTTAGCCTTATCGCCGTTGGAGAACGGAATCTCACGAACGATCTTGAGTGTGTCAGTAGGAATATCGTAATCAGTTTCAACGTAAGTAAAGCCGTTGATTCTTGAGATGATATAAGCTGCGTCCTTACCAAGACCGTTGAGAACTACGCGCAGAGGCTCTTTTCTAGCCTTGTTTGCTGTTCTTGCGATACCGATTGCGCCTTCAGCGGCAGCAAAGGATTCGTGACCTGCGAGGAAGCAGAAGCACTTTGTATTCTCGTCGAGGAGCATTGCGCCGAGGTTTCCGTGACCAAGGCCAACCTTTCTGTTTTCAGCAACAGAACCGGGAACGCAGAATGCCTGGAGGCCTTCGCCGATTACTGCGGCAGCCTCAGAAGCCTTCTTAACGCCTCTCTTGAGTGCAATTGCAGTACCGAGTGTGTAAGCCCAAACTGCGTTTTCAAATGCGATAGGCTGAACGCCCTTTACGATTTCTTCAACATTGATTCCCTTGGAAAGGCAAAGCTCTCTAGCTTCTTCAATGTCCTTCATTCCAAGAGTAGCAAGACATGCGTTTACCTTTTCGGCACGTCTTTCCTGACCTTCATATTTAGCCATTATATTAATTTCCTTTCTTGATAGATTTCGTTCAGATTATTCTTCGCGTGGGTCAATCTTCTTTACAGCGTCGTCATATCTGCCGTACTGACCGCAGTTAGCCTTATAAGCTTCGTCAGCAGACTTTCCGTGACGGATGTCTTCGAGCATCTTGCCAACCTTAACAAACTGATAGCCGATAACCTGTCCGCTTTCATCAAGACCTAAGGAAGTGATATAGCCTTCTGCCATTTCCATGTAACGAACGCCCTTTGCCTTAGTTGAGAAAATTGTACCAACCTGCGAACGAAGGCCCTTACCGAGGTCCTCAAGACCTGCGCCGATAGGAAGACCGCCCTCAGAGAACGCAGTCTGTGTACGTCCGTAAACAATCTGTAAGAAAAGCTCTCTCATTGCTACGTTGATAGCGTCGCAAACGAGGTCTGTGTTAAGAGCCTCAAGAAGAGTCTTGCCGGGGAGGATTTCGCCTGCCATTGCAGCAGAGTGAGTCATACCCGAACAACCGAGAGTTTCAACGAGAGCCTCCTCGATGATACCGTTCTTAACGTTGAGTGTGAGCTTACATGTTCCCTGCTGAGGAGCACACCAGCCAACACCGTGTGTAAGACCGCTGATGTCCTTAATTTCCTTGGATTTTACCCACATACCCTCTTCGGGGATTGGTGCGGGACCGTGGTCGCAGCCCTTAGCTACAACACACATTTTTTCAACTTCGTGTGAATAACAACTCATTGCTTTAAAAAGCTCCTTTCGGTTTATATTGTTAACTCTTGTTATTAACATACACATAAATTATAAATGATTTCGTGTATTTTTTCAAGTCTTTTTGAAAAAAATATGGCAAAATTCCGTCAAATCAGGAATTTTGCCACGTTTGGTTTATTTTTAAGCGTGCTTATTTGTCAGAAAGCTTTTTTACTGCACGGAAAAGGGGCAGACTTAAAGCAAAGCACACTCCGCCGAATACGAGATGAATTGCAATCAGAACAGCTATTATAGCGCCTGTATCGGTAATACCCCAAAGGTCAGGGGAATACATGCTGCGTAAAAAGATGAAGGTGAGAATTGAAGCCACGACAACAGCAGCCGCACCCGAAACGAGAGCGTAAAGCTTAAAGGAAGGCTTTACAAAACGGAAAAGCACAACGCAAGGGCATATCTCAAGCGCCAATACGCTAAGCAATGCAATAGCCCAACAGCCGATAAACTCAGGAACAGTCGTAGTTACATAAAGAGGCAGGTACTCAATATTTGACAGCCCAAAAATCGCCGCAGCCAGAAGAATAAACGCCATAACGGTTACAGCAACGGTTTTTATGGATGTTTTTTTAATATCAATCACTACGCTCGCTTGTGTTTTTTTCATAACATTACCTCCTATTTAATCAATCTAATTATATTTTTTTGCAGAGATTCTTCACTCCCTTGCATTAACATTGTAAATCTATATATAGCAAATGTCAATATCTATTATTAACAAAATATTTTGTTGTTTTTTTAACATTCTTACATACTTACATAATAATTCGAGAAATTATTAGCAACAAAAAAACACCTCTCGCAATCAAGCGAGAGGCATTATTTTTCAATCAGTTAGCTGCACGCTGAACCTTTCCTGAACGCAGGCATCTTGTGCAAGCGTTGACTCTGCAAGGTGTACCGTTAACGATAGCCTTTACTTTCTGTACATTCGGCTTGTATGTTCTGTTGGAACATCTGTGAGAGTGGGAAACCTGAATACCGAAAGTGACACCCTTGCCGCAGATATCGCATTTTGCCATGGGTTGAGCACCTCCTTCTACTTTCGAGTTTATTACTAAGATACTATGATATTATAGCAGATGTCTTTTGAAAAATCAAGTCTTTTTTTGAATTTTTTTATTTTAATTCCAAAACGGCTCTTTTTCGTGCTTTGTGGGACGGCTCATAAGCGTGCTCAAGCCCTCGTGCGAGGATTTTTCCTCAAAGCAAATGTGATAAAGCTGTTCGATTATAGGCATTGACACGCCCTTTTCCTTTGCAATCTTATATACGATTTCAGCACAGCCGTAGCCCTCAACCGTTCCGACCTGAGCAATAGCTTCCTCGACAGGCGTTCCCTTTCCGATAAGAAGTCCTGCTCTGTGGTTTCTTGAGTGCATCGAGGTACAGGTTACGATAAGGTCGCCAACGCCCGCAAGCCCCGTGAACGTCTCCCAACGAGCGCCCATTGCCACGCCAAGACGGGTTATTTCAGTAAGCCCTCTCGTCATAAGAGCCGCAAGCGTATTGTCGCCAAGCCCCATTCCTTCGACTATTCCGCACGCAAGAGCAATCGGGTTTTTAAGCGCAGGAGCAATCTCACAGCCGATTACGTCGTCGTTGCAATAGATTCTGAAGGTTTTATTAGAGAAGGTGTCCTGTATATATTCAGCATATTCCATATTATCGCTTGCCACAACAACAGTCGTGGGAACACCGATGCCAACCTCCTCGGCGTGACACGGCCCTGCCATCACGACAATCGGGTTATTGGGGATTTCTTCTCTTATAATCTGTGAAAGGCGGTTGTTTGTGCCTGATTCAAAGCCCTTTCCAACGTTTAGCACAACTGTATTTTCAGTAATGTGTTCCGCCGCTTTTCTGACTGCCTCGCGGACAAACGGGGAGGGGATCGCAACTATAAGCACGTCCACGCCCTTTATACAGGAAATATCGGTTGTAAAGCCTATTTCGTCGGGAATTTTCACTCCCGGAAGAAGTTTTTTGTGTTCACGGTCCTTGAGTATTGCGTCGATTTCGTCCTGAAACTTTGTCCACGCCACTACATCGTGTCCGTTTTTGCTCAGCATTACAGCAAGAGCTGTCCCAAAGCCGCATCCGAGCACTGCGATTTTTGCCAATTCCTCACCCCGATTTTATTATTTTTACGCAAAACGCAACGGCAAACTCAAGCCTGTGCGTTCTTTTTTTCCTTCTGACCGAGCTTTTTCTCGGTGTGATTTATAAGTCTCTTTATATTCTCACGGTGCATTATGATAATAAGCGCTCCAATAACTGCTGAAAGCGCTGTGTTTGCAATAAAGCAGGCGTCGTTTCCCACGAGCGCAAAAATGAACACGGCAATGGGATAGCAGAACGCCGCAATGCACGAGCCGAGCGAAACGTAGCGTGTTATTGCAACGATTACGATAAAAATTCCGAGTAAGATAGAAGCTGTAAGCCAGTTGATTGCATAAAGCACGGAAACTGTGACAAGAACGCCCTTTCCGCCCTTAAAATGATAGTATATCGGGAAATTGTGACCAAGGATTGCCGCTACGCCCGCCGCATAAAGCACCCAGCCATAGCCGCTTGAGGCGTTGTGACAGTCAATTCCCGCAATAAAGAGGAAGGAAAGCCAAACAGTAATAATTGAGAGAACGCCCTTTGCCACGTCCCCAAGAAGAACGAACAGCGCCGCAGCCTTTCCCTGTGTTCTGAGAGTGTTGGTAAGCCCTGCGTTTCCGCTTCCGAGCTTTCTTATATCCTCTCCGCTTTTAATTTTTGTTACGATTATGGCAGTGTTGACACTGCAAAGAAAATACGGTACGAGTACCATTATAGCAAAGCAAATATAAATCATTTCTTTTCTCCGATTGTCAGATTATTCTCCACGCTCTCTTACAACAAGACGGATTGGCGTTCCGTCAAGCCCGAACGCTTCTCTTATCTGGTTTTCAAGATAACGCTGATAGCTGAAGTGGAAAAGCTGGGTGTTGTTGCAGAAAACAACGAACGTAGGCGGCTTTGTGCCTGCCTGAGTCATATAGTAGATTTTAAGGCGCTTTCCCTTATCAGAGGGTGGCTGAACTCTTGCCGTAGCGTAGCTCAGAAGGTCGTTGAGCTTACCTGTTGTGATTCGTCTTGCGTTTTGTTCAGCGGTAAATTTAATCTGTTCAAAGAGCTTATCTATTCGCTGACCTGTGAGTGCGGAAATGAACACGAAGGGAGCGTAAGACATAAAGCTGAAATCTACCTCAAGCTTTTTTGTAAACTCCTGCATTGTCTTTCCGTCTTTATCTATAAGGTCCCATTTGTTGATAGCAATTACGCTCGCCTTGCCCTGTTCGTGAGCGTAGCCGGCAACCTTACTGTCCTGTTCTGTAAAGCCCTCCTCTGCGTCTATCATTATAACGCAGACGTCGGCTCTGTCAATTGCCATATAAGCACGAAGGACACTGTATTTTTCAACCTGGTCTTCAACCTTTGACTTTCTTCTGATACCTGCCGTGTCGATAAAGACGAATTTCTGTCCGTCGCGCTCAATCACGGTATCAACAGCGTCTCTTGTCGTTCCTGCAATATCGGACACAATCATACGCTTACTTCCTGCTATCTTATTGACAAGCGAGGATTTTCCTGCGTTTGGCTTACCGATAACGGCAACCTTTATATATTCGTCGTCGTACTCCTTCTCGTCACCCTCGGGAAGCTCAGCGAAAACTGCGTCGAGAAGGTCGCCCGTTCCGTGTCCGTGAACGGCGGAAACAGGATAAGGATCGCCAAGACCGAGGTTATAGAATTCATAGATTTCAGGCGGAGTTGAGCCAAGGCTATCGCACTTATTCACGCAAAGCACGATTGGCTTTCCGCTTTTAAGGAGCATAGAAGCTACGTCCTGGTCGCTTGCGGTCATTCCCGTTTTGAAATCTACGACAAAGATAATTGCGTCGGCACTGTCGATAGCAAGCTGAGCCTGCTCTCTCATCTGAGAAAGAATCACGTCCTTGGTATCAGGCTCGATTCCCCCCGTGTCAACGAGCATAAATTCTCTATCGAGCCACTCAGCCTTCGAATAAATTCTGTCACGGGTAACGCCCGGCGTATCGTCAACGATTGAAATACGCTTTCCTGCTATTTTGTTGAAGAGTGTGGACTTTCCCACGTTAGGGCGTCCGACGATTGCAATAAGTTTCATTTTATCTTCCTGTTCAAGTCAAATTAAGAAATATCAGATATATTATACCTTTTGGGGCGGTTATTGTCAATCAAAATAAAAGGGCTCGGCGAAAACCAAGCCCTTAAATCTTTTGCAATTACGCTTCGTGAGCAATAACTTCCTTGCCCTTATAATAACCGCAATTTCCGCAAACCTTATGGGGAGCCTTGAGCTCGCCGCAGTTTGTGCAACGTGAGAAAGCAGGTGCGTCTAACTTCCATACCTGTGAACGTCTCTTATCTCTTCTTGCCTTAGATACCTTTCTCTTTGGAACTGCCATTATTTGCACCTCCCTCTAATCTTTCAAAATAGATGATATTCAGCAACATAGTAATGCTGGATTTAACACGCTTGCTATTATATCACAGTTATTCCGATTTGTCAATACCTATTAAAGATATTTTTTTACAGCCTCAGGAAGAGTGTCTACATCAGCGGAAAGAGTGAACGTAACGTTTGTGCTTGCGCTTACGGAAGCGATTCTGTCGAGCATTTCGCCGATCTTGTCCATATCTCTGCCTGCAATTCTTAAAATTCCGTCTACGAAAATATCTGTGCAGTCGTAGTCGCTTGCAAGAATACCTGCAACGAAGCCGAACATATCGTTGTAATCAGCTACCTTATAATCTTCAATGTTGATAAGGCGGATTTTGTGGTTAATATCAATGTTGAGAGAAGAACCGAGCTGGATTGCTACAACATTACCCTTGCTGTTCTTTTCTGCAGCGTGGATTGCGTCAATAAGAATCTTTGTCTTGCCGGAGCCTTTTTTACCTGGAATAAGTTTAATCATAATAGTATCCTCCATTTATATTTTGAGCAACAGGTTGCTCATCATAACTTAATTAGTTGAGCTTTGCTTCAAGCTCTGCCTTTGCCGCTTCATATCCGGGCTTTCCCAGAAGCGCAAACATATTCTTCTTATAGCTTTCAACGCCGGGCTGGTTGAACGGGTTTACGCCGAGCATATAGCCGCTGATTGCACAAGCCTTTTCGAAGAAGTAAATCATATAGCCAAGCTCAAATTCGTTAAGCTCAGGCATTTCGAGCACGATATTGGGAACGCCGCCCTCTGTATGAGCAAGGATTGTTCCCTCATAAGCCTTCTGGTTAACAACAGACATATTCTGATTTGAAAGGAAATTGAGTCCGTCGCCGTTTGTAGGATCGTCCTTGAGGAAGAAGTCCTTCTGAGGCTTATTGATATGGACAACGGTTTCAAAGAGAATCTTTGAGCCGTCCTGGATAAACTGACCAAGCGAGTGAAGGTCTGTTGAGAAGGTAGCGGAGGTCGGGTAAAGTCCCTTTCCGTCCTTTCCTTCGCTTTCGCCGTAAAGCTGCTTGAACCATTCGTTCATCATAGCGAAGCTGTTTTCGTATGCAACAAGCATCTCTACGCTAAAGCCCTTACGGTAAAGGATATTTCTGAGCGCTGCGTACTTATAGCAGTCGTTCTTTTCAATATCAGCGTCGCCGAATGCGTCCTGAGCTGCCTTTGCACCGGCCATAAGAGCGTCGATATCACAGCCCGCACAAGCGATAGGTAAAAGACCAACCGCAGTAAGAACGGAGAAGCGTCCTCCCACGTCGTCGGCAATTACGAAGCTTTCATAGCCCTTAGCGTCGGAAAGCTCCTTGAGGGTTCCTCTTGCCTTATCTGTTGTAGCGTAGATTCTTGCTCTTGCGCCTTCTTCGCCGTATCTTTCTTCGAGCATCTCACGAAGAACTCTGAACGCAAGCGCAGGCTCTGTCGTTGTACCCGATTTAGAGATAATATTTACTGAGAAATCTCTTCCCTCAACAAGAGAAAGAACCTCGTTGAGATAGGTTGGGCTTATGGAATTTCCCACGAAGTAGATTTCGGGAGTATCTTTTTTAAGTGAGTTATAAAGAGTTGATCTGAGAGCTTCGATTACTGCTCTTGCGCCAAGATATGAGCCGCCGATTCCGACTACGAGAAGAACCTCGCTGTCGCTCTTTATTTTTTCAGCCGCTTTCTTAATTCTTTCAAACTCGTCCTTATCATAATCTGTCGGAAGAGTTACCCAGCCAAGAAAGTCGTTTCCAAGACCGTTTTTATTCTCAAGAGTTTCGTGAGCAGCCTTTACTGCGGCGGAAATGCCCTTGTATTCATCTTCTCCGACAAATCCTTTAAGATATTTGTCATTGACCTTTAACGCCATGTTAATCCCGTCCTTTGTTACACTTCATTTGTTATTATTGTATAATTTATTATAGCGTTTTTTCGTCCCGTTTGCAAGTTATTTCTCTAAGTTAAGTTACTTTTAGGCAATTTTTACAATGTTATTTCGGGTTTTTTGTTGTATTTTACAACTTACATTCTGAAAATCTCCTTGAAGATTTCGCCCGCACAATAGCCGTAAGTAAGCTCTCCGACTGCATTTTTCGCAGTAACGGGACACACGAAAAGCGTGTCGTTGCCAAGAAGAACAACAATTTTTCCTGCCCTGCCGCCTTCTTCAACAGGAGCCGTCAACGACTTTGGGATATCGTAAAGATAGCTGATTTTGTCGGAGCTTCCCCTTGGAATAAGACAGCGCAGCGTTTCATCGGGGCTGATTCCGACGGTTTTCTGCGTTCCCTGAACGACGGGAACAGGCGCAAGCTTTTCGTCGTCAAATTCGGGAACGAAAAGCTCAAAGCCGTCAAAGCCGCTGTCAAGAAGCTCTGTTGCAAGGTCAAATCTCTCTTCGTCAGACGACGCTCCGAGAACGACCGCCACAAGCTCAGTTCCCGAACGCTTCGCCGTACCAGTAAAGCAATAGCCCGCATTGTCCGTCGTGCCTGTTTTGAGTCCCGTAATTCCCTCGTAGCTTGTAATCAGCTTATTGGTGTTGAGAAGCTGAGTTTCTCGCTCGGTTCCCTCTCTGACGTAAGTAAGCCTTGTGAGAAAAAACTCGTCAAAATAGCTGTATTTTCTCAGCCGCGCCGCCATTTTCGCAACGTCAGCGGCGGTAGAATAATGGTTTTCGTCGTCAAGCCCCGTACAGTTGGTGAAATTTGTCGAGGTCATCATAAGCTCCTTTGCAGAAGCGTTCATACGCTTTACAAATTCCTCCTCGCTTCCCGAAATATGCTCTGCGAGCGCAACGCAGGCGTCGTTTGCACTCGAAATAACGACAGAACGGATAATATCGTAAGCGCTCATTCTCTCGTTTTCTTCAAGCCATATCACCGAGCCTCCGATTGTGCTTGCGTGATGGCTTGCTACGATTTCGTCGTCAAAGCGAAGCCTCCCCGCTTCAAGCTCCTGTGCGGCAATCAACAGCGTCATTATTTTTGTAACTGACGCTATTGGACGCTTTTGATCGGCGTTGGTCTGACTTAGCACCTGTCCTGTGTCGCAATCGCAAAGAATAAGAGACGCTCCGCCTTGCGTCTGAGCTTGAGCCTCTGCGTAAGTAAAGCCTCCCGACATTGTAAGCGCAAACGAGATTGCAATAAGAGCGCAGACTAATTTTTTCATAAACCCACTCCCCTCTTTTCAGTGAATCTTATGAATATTTTGTCCGCAAAATGCACAATCTAGAAAAAACAAGGAGGAAAAAATGCAAAAGACAACCGCTTTTGAGCTTTTTAAGCTTCTTCTGCTCTTTTTGATGGGCGGAATGATTTATTTTGCAATAGAGCTTGCATATAAGGGAGACAGCCACTTTTCAATGTATCTTGTGGGCGGACTTTCCTTTGTTCTTATCGGGGCGCTCAACAGCTATTTCGATAAAGAAATGACGCTCCTGAGGCAAATGCTCCTTTCAGCGCTGATAATAACTGCTCTTGAATTTATCAGCGGCTGTGTGGTCAATCTGTGGCTCAATCTCAACGTCTGGGATTACAGCGCCCTGCCGTTTAATTTTCTCGGACAAATCTGCCTTCCCTTTACAGCAATCTGGTTTACCCTTTCGTTTCCCGCGATTTTTCTTGACGATTTTTTCAGACACAATATGTTCTGCGAGGAGAAAAAGCGCCTGTATCTGCCCTTGGCTCTCAAAAGGGCAATTACCCGACAAGGCGCATAAACTGCCGCTCGAAAAAAGGCGGCAATATAGAAGAATGGAATTTGCTTGACAAATAAATCCCGATTATCCGTTAAACTACCCCTTGAAGAAGCTCTTTGAGGGGTTGTTTTTCTGTCTGCAAAAAAGAAAATGCCTTCACCAAGCCTTGAAGCTCAGCAAAAGCATTTTTTCTTTTATGAAAGTCTTACGCCCGTTACAAAGCAATCACGCCAGTAAGCAGTCGTTATATCAGCTTCACGAACATTCTGACCGGGCATCGGGGAGAAAATCATAATTCCGTTTCCTATATAAATTCCGCCAAAGTCAGCCGTTCCTCCGCCGTTGGTGAAAAAGGCAAGGTCGCCGCTTTTAAGCTCAGAATATCCGATATTTTCGCCCATAACCGACTGGTCACGGATAAGACGGGGGCAGTTTATAAAGCCGTTTTCTCTGAGCACGTAGTAAATAAAGCCCGAATTGTCAAAGCCGTCGGCGGGAGTCGAGCCGTTTTCGGTAAACGGTATTCCCACAAGAGCTTCGGCGGTCTGAACAATCGTATTCTCACGGTCAATTTCTCCCGACGGAGGAACCTGAAGCTCAGAAGGAGTCGTGGTTTCGTCGTTTACGGAGGGTTCGGTTTTTTCGCTTGTCAAAGCTTCTGAAGAAGCGTCTGTTGATTCCTGAGTCGTCGTATCGTCACCCATATCCGAGCTTGAAGCGGTATTATCATCAGTAATATTCAGCGTTCCGCTTAAATCGGGGTTCTGAGGCTTTTCTTCCTTCACCGAGCTGCACGAAGCGAACAAAGCGCAGACAGCTATTGCAGTAAACGCAACAACGGTTAATCTCTTTTTCATTGTATTGTCCTTTCTTGCGACAAAAAATGTGTTTCTTTCAAGCCTATGTCTCTATTATATATCTTAGGTTCAGAAAATGCAATTACAAAACGGTTACAATTTCAAACACACTTTTTAATTGTCAACGCTATTTTACTGATTTAGCTACGGAATGTCAAGCCTTTCGACATTTTATTAGTCAGATTAAACAAATAAGGAGCCGCAAATGCAGCCCCTTTTGTTGCATTAATCATTACACGGTAAGCCGTCCGTTAGCGCTTATTTCAAGAAGCAGAATGTTCTCCTCCTCGCCTGTGCTTCCGTTGAGGTAAACGAGAACCCTTCTGCCGTTGCTGTCAGAGCAAAGAAATTCGTAGCAAAAGCGCTCCTCAAGCCCGTCCGAGGGAATCACGCACAGCGACGAATCTTCAACCGTCAGCTCTTTTGAAAGTCTGTTTCTTGCCTGAGAAGCGGAAACGAGAGGCTTTGAAAGAGAGCGCTCCGTGTGGTTGGTGATATAGCCTCTTGCGTCAAAGGAAAGAATTTCGCCGTTATCAAGGGCAACCCCTATCTTTATAAGGTCTGTATAAAGCTTTACGCCGTCCTGAACGCCTGCGAAATTGACGATACAAACGCCGTTGTTGATTTCATAGTAGGTGTCGGTGACGTTGTTTATCCCAAGCTCGCTCATATAAGCCTTTGCCGCTTCAATAGCGCTCTCGGTTGTGATTGCCTTATCGCTGACAGGACGGTATTTTATCATATAACAGAAATAGCCGCCGTTTTTTGTTACGGCAACAGCCGCCCCGTCGCTCTCAAACACATAGCAAGGCATTTTTCCGCCCTCGTCCCCTGTGGGAGAAAGCTCCGTGTCTGAGCTTACGCTGATTGCTTTTTTAAGTGCGGCGTCTTGTGTGACCTCGCCCTTTCCCTCGGTCATAAGCGGCGTTTTTTCAAGAATATGGTCTGAAAAAGGGCCGTCGTAAATCAGCGTAGGATAATTCGGGAAGCCCTCCTCAAAATCGGTAAATCCCTCCGTCACGTTAAGAGACGCCGTTTGGCTGTTGCCCGAAACGGAAGAAAAGCTCATAACGCCCTCGCTTATAAGCTTATTTGCTTCCCACATCGAGTCGCTCAATGACTCAGCGCACGAATAAAGAGTCTTGAGATTTTCTCGCTCGTCTCCCGTTAGCTCGTTACCCTTCGTGTACTTTTCGGCAAGGCTCAGCGAATAATTTCCGACCTGAGATAAAAACTTATAGACCGACTCAAGATTAAGCTCTGACACAGGGAGCTGTGCGAGGGCAACCTTTGCTGTTGAGGCTTCGTTTCTGAGCCTTGAAGAAAGCTCAGTCATCATCGACGGCGAATTGGAATAAAGCCCCTTGTTGAGCGTGGTTTTTATGTTGTCAATTGAGAGTGAAAGATCGTCCATTGCTCTCATATAGCCGTATTCAAGCCTCGTTTCTGCACTCTGAGCCTTCCCGTGATTTAACGCTGACATTATTCCAAGAACAGCAGCAAGCGCCGTAAGATAGCTTATAATGCGGACAAAAGCCCTTTTTGAGAGAGTGATTTTATTGTTTTCCATAGTTTTTTCCTTTCTCTGCTTTGCTTTCCCATATTTTCTGAAAAATTTTTCAAAATATACGGATAAGCTATTTAATTTTTCGGCGTTATGTGCTATAATAATATGGTATGTTTTCAGGAAAGGTAATTTTTTATGATATATTTTGACAATGCGGCGACCACGAAGCCGTGTAAGGAAGCGGTAGACGCCGCCGTTAAGAATATGACGGAAAATTTCGGTAACGCTTCGTCGCTTCATAAGCTTGGAATTGAAGCTGAAAAGGTTTTAACCTCCGCAAAGAAGACGATTCTTGAACGGCTTGGGCTTGAGGGCGAAATTTTCTTTACCTCAGGTGCTACCGAGAGCAACAACACCGCTATTTTCGGCGCGGCAAACGCTTACAGAAGAAGCGGAAACAGAATCGTGACTACTGCGATTGAGCATCCGAGCGTTTCTAAAGCAATGGAAAAGCTTGAAAGCGATGGGTTTGAGGTTATAGGGCTTTCGCCGTCGGAATGCGAAGGAAGCTTTGAAGAAGCGCTGATAGCCGCCGTTGATGAAAAGACGATTCTTCTGAGCTTTATGGCGGTAAATAACGAAACGGGCTTTTTTATTGATTCTAAGAAGGTCTATGCGGCAGTAAAGCGGAAATTTCCCAAATGTATCGTCCACGTTGACGGCGTTCAGGGCTTTTGTAAGGTCGGGCTTCACGGCGATTTTATAAGCGTTTCTGCTCATAAAATTCACGGTATAAAGGGCGTCGGTGCTCTTTACGCTTCAAAAGGGACGAGATTTACTCCTGTTCTTTACGGCGGAGGTCAGCAAAAGAACCTTCGTTCGGGAACGGAAGCGATTGATATAATAGCGGGCTTTGAGGCGGCGGTAAGGGCTTATCCAAAGGATATGGCTCATCTTGAAGTGCTGAAGAGGCATTTGCTCAGTAGGCTCGGCGAGCTTGACGGAGTGACGGTCAACAGTAAAAATTCGATTCCCTCAATCGTCAACTTCTCACTCGACGGAATCAGAAGCGAAATAATGCTCCATTTCCTTGAAGAAAGCGAAATTTATATTTCAAGCGGCTCAGCTTGCTCAAGAGGCAAGGTCAGCCCCGTTCTTTCAGCGCTCGGCGTCAATAATAAGAACGCTGATACTGCGCTGAGGATAAGCTTTTGCAGGGACAACACAACAGAAGAAATAGATGAGCTTATCGAAAAGCTCTCTCTTGGAATAAAAAGATTCAGAAGATAAAGGGGACAGCTATGGAAAAGGTTAAAGAAGTAATAATGGCGAAATACGGAGAAATCGCTCTTAAAGGTCTTAATAAAAAGACCTTTGAGGATTTGCTCATAAAAAATATCAAAAGAAGACTCAAGCCGCTTGGGGAATTTGATTACGACAGAAGACAATCGACCGTCTTTATCGAGCCTAAATCGCCCGATATTGATATGGACCTTGCGGTAAAGAAGCTGTGCTGTGTGTTCGGCGTGGCGGCGGTTCAGCGTTCAATGGTTCTTCCAAAGGATTTCGACGAAATCGTAAAGCAGGGTATGCCTTATCTTGAAAACGCTCTTTCGGGCGCAAAGACCTTCAAGATCGAAGCAAAGCGCTCGGATAAGAAATTCCCGATGACAACTCCCGAAATCCAGCAGGCGCTCGGCGACGCAGTATGCACCGCTTATCCCGAAATTGACGTTGACGTTCATAACCCCGACGTTACGGTTCTTCTTGAAATAAGAGACAAGGCGGCGTATCTTAACTGTGAGCGTATAATTTCAGCGGGAGGAATCCCCGTAGGAAGCTCAGGGAAGGCTCTTTTGCTTCTTTCGGGCGGAATCGACAGCCCTGTTGCCGCTTATATGATGGCTAAAAGAGGGCTTGTAGTTGACGCTATTCACTTCCAAAGCCCTCCCTATACCTCCGAGCGTGCGCTCATGAAGGTAGAAACGCTTTGCGAAAAGCTTGTGAACTATTGCGGAGAAATACGCTTCTTCTGCGTTCCGTTTACTGAAATCCAAGAGGCGTTGCGTGATAACTGCCCCTCTGATTACTTTACGATAATAATGCGTCGTCTTATGCTCAAAATAGCAAACAGAATATGCGACGAATACGACTATAAGGCGCTTATTACGGGCGAAAGCGTGGGACAGGTTGCAAGCCAGACGCTTATGGCAATCAACTGTACCGATAAGGCGGCGGATTATCCCGTTTTCCGTCCGTGTGTGGGAATGGATAAAAAGGAAATTATTGAAATTGCAAGAAAAATAGACACCTTTGAAACCTCAACCCTACCTTATGAAGACTGCTGTACTGTATTCACGCCAAAGCACCCTAAGACAAAGCCTGTGCTCAGCGACGTTATCGAGGCTGAAAGCCGCTTTGACTTTGAGCCGCTTATCGAAGAAGCTATAAAGGGCATTGTGAGAAAGGATTTCAAGCTGTCATAATAGTTACAATTTGGATACAAAATCAGGGCGCAAAAACAGCGTCAAGCCTTTTGTAAAGCAAAAATCGGGCTTTTTCTGAAATGAGGTAAATGTTACAATATGCAATCACGTATTGACACAACGGCGAAAACTGTTGTAAAATTGTTAAAAGAAAAGTCGCTCAGGCTTTCGACCGCCGAAAGCTGCACAGGAGGGCTTATCTCCGCTGCGATTACCAGCGTCAGCGGCTCGTCCGAGGTCTTTGACCTTGGTATATGTACCTATGCAAACAGCGCAAAAACAGCTTTTCTTGGCGTTCCTGACGAAATTCTGAGAGAATACGGCGCAGTTTCCGAGCAAACGGCGCTCATTATGGCTCAAGGAATCCGAAAAGCCGCCCAAAGCGACATCGGAATATCTGTTACGGGAATTGCGGGGCCAACGGGCGACGAGGGCGGAAAGCCTGTGGGGACCGTCTTTATCGGTGTTTGTACCAAGGATAAGACTTATGCCCTTGAAAACCATTTTGCTCTTGCAAAGGGACAAACCGACATAAGAAAAAGCGTCAGAGAACAAACAGTGCTGAAGGCTCTGGAGCTAGCCCTGAACCAAGCGCAGATCCTTTAGTCACGAAAGGAAAAATATATGGCAAATTATACACAGATTCCAAAGAAGAAAAAAGGGAACATCTTTAAGCGAATGTTCCATGCACTGATTCCTATGAAGGGCGACGGCGTTATCGAAATCGTAAGAAAGGTCGTGTTTATGGGGGCGCTTGTTGCCTTTATAATCACGGGCGGAACGCTCTTGTACGACGTTACGAACGAGTGGATTCAGATTAACATAGTTTCGGGCAACATTGAAGATATAAAAATCAACGGCTCGCTTTCGCTTGACGCGGAAGAAATCGAAAAAATCGAAGCCGAAGCCCCCGGAATCCAGCACGACTTTCTCGGTCTTTATAACGTCAATAAGGATATCAAGGGCTGGATAAAAATCAACGACGATATAAACTACCCCGTAGTTCAGGGCGAAGATAACGACTACTACCTCACTCATAACTTTGAGCGAGGCGACGCGGCAAGCGGAACCATCTTCCTTGATTACAGAAACGTAGTCAGCGGCGACGCTGAGAAGCAGTCGGATAACCTCATTCTTTACGGTCACAATCTCTGGTCGTCGGCTATGTTCTCTAAGATTACGAGATACTATTACGATAAGGACCATCTTGGCGATCCCAACGAAGACGAGCTGAGACTCTCATACTATAAGAGATACCCCACAATTCAGTTCGACACGCTCTATAAGAACTCAACCTATAAGGTTTTTGCTGTGTGTCTGTTTAATAACAACTACGCAGACGGCGAAGTTTACCCCTACACAACCGCGCATAATTTCAAAACTGTTGACGAGTTTAACACCTTCATTCTCGACGTTATGGACAGAAGCAGTATCTTTACTGACGTTGACCTGACCTACGGCGACGAAATAATAACTCTTTCAACCTGCTATATGGAATACGACTCAGATGATATACGCTGTGTTGTTTTTGCAAGAAAGGTAAGAGAGGGAGAAAGCCCTGAGGTTGACGTTTCAAAGGCAAAAGTAAACTGGAACAGAAAGCTCTTCCAGCTTGAAATCGACCGAGGCGTCGGTAACGAGTGGACAACAAGAACCTGGGACACAAGCAAGCTCTTGAGCTATAACGGATAAGATAGGAGATTATTATGAGTAACGAAAAGCAGAAAAAATCGGTATTATCGCTCTTTATTCCTCAGAAGAACGACTCAAAGGCAGAGTTTATCAGAAAAACCGTTCTTCTTGCGGCTATTGCAATCGTAATCGTGTGCGCTGTGCTTATCACGGTTGAGCTTACCTCAACTCAGAGCGACATAAATCAGACTCAGGACCTTCTCAATAAGGTTGACGACTTTGAAAAGACGGGCGAGTTCCAGATTGAAGAAGAAAAGGTCGAAGAAATCAAGAAGGAAGTTCCTCAGATTCAGGATAAATTCGTTGACCTTTACGCTGAAAACCCCGACCTTGTCGGAAGAATCATTATCGGGGACATAATTGACTACCCCGTTTATCAGACGAAGGACAACGACTATTACCTTAACCACGACGCTCTGGGTAACGAAACCGTAAGCGGCTCGATATTTGCCGATTACTATACTCCCGTTACCTATAACAGCAACGTCGGAAACCAGATTCTTTACGGTCACAACCTTCTCGCAGGAACTTATTTCTCAAAGCTTACCTACTACTATCCGCTTCGTCCCGAAACCGACGGAATCGAATACTATAAGCAACAGCCAACGCTCGAATTCGATACTCTTTACGAGGACGCAACGTATAAGATTTTTGCAGGCTGCTTCTTCAACTGCGACGAATCTGACGGTCTTGTTTACCCTTACCACTGGGTACACTATTTTGACAATGAGTATGAATTTATGGAATTCATCGGAAATATAATGGACAGAAGCTCGTTCTATACAGGGGTTGACCTTCAATACGGCGACGAAATCCTCACTCTTTCAACCTGCTACTACTACCCTCTTGGAAGAGAGCATAACACACGCTTTGCTCTGTTTGCAAGAAAGGTTCGTGAGGGCGAAAGCACAGAGGTTGACGTATCAAAGGCTTATATCAACGAAGATCCCCTTATGTTCGACGCTTACTACAACGGAACAGGCGCTCCCAGATGGCAGGGCAGAACGTGGGATACCTCGCTTGTAAAGAATTTCGACAAGTATGACATTGACAGTCTCGTGAGCGTAAAGCCAAGACTTCTCGCCGATAAGGACGAGGTTAAATTCTCAAACACATTAAACTAAGAAAACAAGCATATACATAAGAAAGGTCAGACTTAAAGATGCCTGAATTTGAATTAAAAAAAAGCCCGACCAAGAAAAAGAAAAAAGAGAAAAAAGGCTTTATTAAGTCAGTTTTCCCTTGTAAGGGCGATAAGGTCAGCGACGTAGTACGAAAAATTATTGTTCTTGCTGCAGTAGCAGTTCTCATTTACGCTATTGTAATGATCGTTTATTCCTACACCGCCAAGAACGACCAGATTGAGCAGGAGCGAGAATACCTCAACAGCCTCCTCAACGACAGCCACACAAACGACGTAATCCAGATTGAGCTTGGAAAGGACGACGACAACGCTCAAAAAGACGAGCAAAAAACCGTCGAAATCCTCTCTGAATACGCAGACCTCTATAATGAAAATAACGATATGGTCGGTTATCTCAGAGTAGGAACGCTGATCGCCGACGGCTTCCCCGTTACTCAATACACCGACAACGACTATTATCTCAATCATAGCTTCCTCGGAAAAGAGTCCGTTTACGGGAACCCCTACGTCGATTACGAGCAGCAGATTACCCCAACTCAGCTTCCCGGTAACGTCATAATCTACGGTCACAACACAAACCTTGATAAAAATATGTTCAATCCGCTTACCTACTATGCGGACAGGAACTATGACGGCTTCAATCTCCTCAAGGACACCTACCGTATCAACTTCGACACAATCTACGAAAGAGGAGAATATCTGATTTTCGCTATCTTCGTTACCAACACGAGAGAAGATCAGGGCGAGGTTTTTGAATATCATAAGGTCGTTAACTTCAATAACGAGGACGAGTTCAATGACTACGTAAGCGAATGTCTCGACAGAAGCTATTATTACACGGGGGTTGACCTTGAATACGGCGACCAGATTCTCACACTCTCAACCTGTAACTTCACCTGGAGCGACGCAAGAACCGTTATAGTTGCAAGAAAGGTTCGTCCTAATGAGTCGCCTGTGCTCGACACAAGTAAGTTTATCGACAACAGCGGCTACACCGAAGACGGAAAAATCAAGAGAAAAATGTTCGAAGCTTATTATAACGCTTGGGGAACGGAATGGGCAGGAAGACAGTGGGATCCTTCTTACCTTAAATAAAATCAACGAAAGGAGATTATATGTCAAAATCATCAATGGTAAAAATAACCCTTGCACTGCTTATAATCTCCTGTTATAGCTTTCTTTTCGGAGTTATGGGAACAGTTGAGGGAATAGATGCAAAAGCCCCTGCTGAAAACAGCACGGAGCTTATGCCATCAGAAAGCACCGAGGCTATTTCATCTGAGGATTCAGAAAAAAGTGAGCGTTTGCCTATAAGCGAGGACTATCTGATTGACCCCTCTAACCCCATAAAGCCACACAATATCGACTATTCGGGAATAAGTAACCTCACGGCTGAAATTACGATGCCCGAACCTGTCGAGGAGTCGGAAACTACCACTACTCCCACTCCCGACGCTGTAATCGTGATTACAACAACGACAGAGCCTCCCCCGGAAACAACTCCGGTAACCGTTGCAACAGAAGCGACAACTCCCGTTCAGACTACGACTGAGGCAACGACGACGGAAATTACAACCACAGAAGCCACAACAACCGAGGCGGTCACTGAAGACACAACAGAAGCTACAACCTTTAACGCCGAGGCTGCAAGTGAAATACTGACCGTTTACTACACAGGAAGCGGCGGAGACGTTTCAGGCGACGCTGTTTCTATCGTTTCAAGGGCAGTCATGGCGGAAATCGGCGGGCTTTTCCACGAAGAAGCGATAAAAGCTCAGGCAGTTGCCGCTTATACCTACATAAAGCTTCATAACCTCAACGGAAATGCCGCCTATATCGGTAACAGAAACCCCTCTGAGCGAGTTGTGAATATCGTAAAGCAGGTAATCGGACAAGGGCTTTATTATGACGGCTCACTGATTCAGGCGGTTTACGGCGCTTCGACGGCGGGTTATACTGCGTCGTCGCTCAATGTGTGGGGAGTTGATTACCCATATCTCAGAAGTAAATACTGCGAGCTTGACGCACTCTATGACCCTTATTACGGTGTTGAGATGACAATGACCTCGTCTGATTTTGCAGACCTTATCTACTCTAATTCGGGAATTGAGCTTGACGGCGATCCGTCTAACTGGATTGTAATAAAAAATCACGTCGATAACGTCTTCGTAGGCGATATGACAATAGGCGGACATTCAACCTATAAGAACAGTAAGGGTAAAAGCGTAAAAATTACAGGCAGAGTTCTTCGTGAATACCTTATGGATTATAAGCTCAGATCAGCCTGCTTTGAGGTTTTCTATGACGAGGAAACCGATAAGTTCACCTTCAAAACCTACGGATACGGCCATTGCGTAGGATTCAGCCAGTACGGCGCAGAACACCTCGCAACATATTGGGATTACGATTATAAACAAATCCTCGATTACTATTACCCCGGTTCAGTTTTACAGTAAATAAGAACAGAGTAGGGTGATTACCCATACGGAAGCTTACACATATTTATTGAGGGGAACCTTTCTGAAGAAAGTTTCCCCTCAAACTCCCCTTCAAAGACTTTTAATTCAAAAGCCCACCTCACAGGGTTTCACCCTGTGGGGCGGGCTTTT
>JAZNST010000021.1:0-13937 GCA_045591405.1 Ruminiclostridium sp. | reverse complement strand
TCTATCAATTGTCTTCCTAAGCCCGCTTGGCCTCCGACTTGGGGAAACTTTCTTCAGAAAGGTTCCCCTCAATAGTGCGTATAAGTACCCTGTCACCCATAACACTTGCGAACGGCTACGCCTATCAGAAGTAACCGAAGTCGGATTTACCGTTCTTTTTGATTCTATACATTGCGTCGTCGGCGTTGGAGATAATTTCTTCAACGTGCTGGGTGTTATCCTTAATGATTGAGATACCGATGCTGACGTTTACGGAAAGGTGAACGTCGTTATCGCCTGTGAAGCCTTCCTTGAGCTTATCAAGGATCTTC
Organism: Ruminiclostridium sp.; assembly: GCA_045591405.1. Classification (GTDB taxonomy): domain Bacteria; phylum Bacillota; class Clostridia; order Oscillospirales; family Ruminococcaceae; genus Ruminiclostridium_E. The sequence goes on along the minus strand of JAZNST010000021.1, from coordinate 13,626 downwards.
TTCGAGATTTCGGCGGGGTTATTTGTCTGGCAATTTCTAACCACGAGCACGAACTCGTCGCCGCCGTAGCGTCCGACGAAGCCGAAGTCATCGACGATGGACTTGATTGTTGAGGCGGTGAACTTGAGCACCTGGTCGCCTGTTGCGTGGCTATATTTATCGTTATAGATCTTGAAGTTATCAACGTCTACGAAGAGGATTGCGAGGTCTTCGACATCCTCGGTTTTCTGCTCGATTTCGTTATTGATTACGTTTTCGATAGTTGCACGGTTATATACGCCTGTAAGAGCGTCATAGCTTGCCTTGATCATGAGCTGATTTTCGTTTTTCTTTGCACGGTCGATATCGCTTATTACGCCCACGATTTTAACAATCTCGCCTTTTTTATCATGGATAGTCGAGGTTTTTATCTGACTCCACACGTAATCGCCGTAGATGTTCTTCCAACGGTATTCCTCGTTCTTGAAATTGAACTCGCCCTTTGAAAGCTTTTCAAGGTCCTGTCTGTACTTAGGAACGTCCTCAGGGTGCATTTTTCCTTTAACAAGGAAGCTATCCTGGAAGGAATCCGACGGAGCGCGGTAGCTGAACTTCTGATTGAAGTTATTTGAGAAGTTAACGTCTCCCGTCTTGAAATTCCACTCAAACACGACGTTATCGGACATTTCGACGATTGTTCTGTACCGTCTTTCGCTCACGATAATATCGTCGATAAGGGAGTTGAATACTCTTGCGATTTTTCCGTATTCGTTGTTGCTTATAATCTCAATTCTTGACTCGTAATCGCCCCTATGGATTTTCATAAGCGTATCTTCGATTTTCTTGAGTGGCTTTGTGGTGATGATTACGATTGTCACATAAGCGGCGGTAAGGAGAATCGAGATAAGCGTGATTGAAACAAAGAGCGTTCCGAGGGCAGGAGAAACCTGAGCGTAAATCGACGAGGCTTCTGCGAATGCAACAGCATACCAGCCTGTTGCCTCAGACGGACAAATGTGAGCGATTCGCTGAGTTCTTCCTACCTCATAGGAAATATTTTCGTTAAAGCCCTCTCCTGCGTTTATAACCTCAGCAACGGGCTGATAGTCGGGAAGCGAGAGCGTTTTTACGTTTCCGATATATTTGCTGTCTACGAGGTGACCGTTTTTGTCAACGAAAACAACGCGTCCGTTTGTCGGGAAATATGACGCAGTAGTAATTTCATTTATTCCTGAGCCATAGTTAAAAACAAGCATTGTAACGTCGTTTACAACCTTTTTTGAGACAACCTCAAAATCACCTGTCGTTTTTTCTCCGTGCTTTATGGGAGAGATGATGACGTTATCTTCAGTAAAGTTATTGAGCTCCTCCTTACTCAGCGAGAACTTATAAGCGTTTTCGGTTGAAAGAAGGATATTCCCTTCTTTATCGAGGAAAATTATTCTTTTAATCGTGCTTGCGTTGCAAAAGCTCTGTGCGGATTCCTTTGCGGCATCAAAGTCAGAAGCGGATTTTGTTTTCATATACTTAGCGATATTTGCGTTTGAAGAAATAAGTCTTGCCTCAAGAGAGAGCGTATCAACGTATGTATCAAGCGTAATTACGGATTTTTCGGTCATTTCCTCAATCAGAAGATTATATTGAGTCTGGGCGGTTGAATTCATATTTGCCGAGAGGAATATACCAAAAATAATGGCGGGGATAATCGAGAACGCCATTAGCGATAAAATCAGCATTGTACGGATTTTCATAATTTACTCCTGTATTATAATCGGGTTAATCCCATAAGTTCCTAATATACAATTTATATATTATCATAAATGGGTTAAAAAGTAAATCTTTTGAACGATATTTGTAATATTTCGCTATAAGCAAGGACGATTTTTTGGATATAATAACAACTGCAAAAAAACACTTTACAAATGCAACACCGTGATGTATAATTATTCCATACTTTATTTTCGGAAAAGAGGTTTTTTAATGAATACAGGACTTGGAACAAAATGTATACAAGAGGGCTGGAAGCCTTCTCAGGGCGAACCCAGACAGCTCCCGATCTATCAGAGTACAACCTTCAAATACGATACAAGCGACGCAATGGGAAAGCTTTTTGACCTTGAGGCAGAGGGCTATTTCTACACTCGTCTCCAGAACCCGACAAACGATTCTGCTGCGGCTAAAATCTGCGCTCTTGAGGGCGGCGTTGCGGCAATGCTCACATCGTCGGGACAGGCGGCTAACTTCTATGCGGTATTTAACATCTGCGAATCGGGCGACCACTTTATTTCCTCGTCGTCTATTTACGGCGGAACCTTTAACCTTTTTGGCACAACGATGAAGAAAATGGGCATTGAATGTACCTTTATCGACCAGAATCTTCCTGCTGAAGAGATTGAAAAGCTTATCCGCCCCAACACAAAGTGCATTTTCGGCGAAACAATCACCAATCCTACGGTAAACGTTCTTGATTTTGAAAAATTCGCTTCGGTTGCACACAAGGCAGGAATCCCCTTTATCGTTGACAATACCTTTGCAACTCCTATAAACTGCCGTCCGTTTGAGTGGGGCGCTGATATTGTTACTCACTCTACGACGAAGTATATCGACGGTCACGGCGTTTCTGTCGGCGGCTGCATTGTCGATAGCGGTAACTTTGACTGGGACAAGTACGCTGAAAGATTCCCCGGTCTTACTACTCCCGACGAATCATATCACGGAATCACCTATACAAAAAAATTCGGCAAGGGTGCGTATATTACAAAGGCAACTGCTCAGCTGATGAGAGATTTAGGTTCAATTCAGGCTCCTCAGAACGCTTTTTACGTAAACCTCGGTCTTGAAACTCTCCATCTGAGAATGGCAAGACACTGTGAGAACGCTCTTAAAATCGCACAGTTCCTCAAAGCTCAGGATAAGGTTGAGTGGATTCATTATCCGGATCTTGAGGGCGATGAGAACTACGAGCTTGCAAAAAAATATCTCCCCAACGGAAGCTGTGGCGTTCTCGCCTTCGGGCTTAAAGGCGGAAGAGAGACTTCAATAAAGTTTATGGATTCGCTCAAGCTTTGCTCTATTGCAACTCACGTTGCAGACAGTAAGACCTGTCTTCTCCATCCCGCAAGTCACACGCACAGACAAATGACCGACGAACAGCTCCTTGCGGCAGGAATCGTACCTAACCTCATAAGACTTTCAGTGGGAATTGAAAACGCAGACGACCTCATTGAGGATATAAAGCAGGCGCTTGCTGTTATCTGATAAAAAAGAATAGCTCGCATAAGGGCAGAGAACAGGCTTCTCTGTCCTTTTTTGTGCAACAACCGCCCGTCTTTTTACAACGAAGACAGCGTTTTTGTAACAAATTTACGAAAAGTACTTGAAAACGGTTTCATTGTGTGATATAATAAACAAAAGTATTTGCGTTTTTAGTTACATTTTATATACTCTTAACAACAAGGGAGATAAACATGATTCTCGACAGAGGTATTCAGCAGACAGACGAAAGCCTTATAAAAGGCGGATTCCTGACCTGCGACTCCGAGCTGCTGACAAAGCTGTTCGGGATTCTGAATAAGCCGCTCAGCGTTGATGACGCAATTATCGAAGTGCTTACGCTGATAGGCGATTATTACGACGCAGACAGATGCTATATATTTGAAGAGTCCGTTGACCATAAATACTACTCAAATACGTACGAATGGTGCGCCTACGGAGTAAAGCGACACATAGGAATGTTGTGGAAGGTGTCGCGTGATAACGACTATGGCGTTGAATATCTGAATTATTATAACGATGGGATTTTCCACTGCCCGACTCGTGCCGAAATTCCTGCGAGTCTCAGCGATTTTGTGAAAAAATGGGACATTTACTCACTCCTTCACTGTGCAATAAAAGAAAACAATAACGTTTTTATGGGCTTTTGGGGAATGGAAACTGCCAGTGAAAAAAAGCCTTTGAGCTGTCGAAGGGAAACGCTGAAGCTTATTTCAATGTGCCTTTGTACGCTTATTTCAAAAAAGAAGAACGAGGTTGCCGAAGAAAAAGGGTTTGACGTTAAAGCTTCTCTTGACGCTGTTTCTGACCTTATTTATGTTGTAAATCCAAGAAACTATGACCTCATTTACAGAAACAGAGCCTTTAACAACCGCTTTGAGTTTGACGCCAACGGAATAAAGTGCTATGAAATCTTCAAGGGACAAACCCGCCCGTGTGCAAACTGTCCTCTTGAAGCTATTGACAGCGCAAACAGAAAGGTCGTAAGAGAAGAAAACTTTTCGGGCGGAAGAAGCTTCCTTACAGTTGCTACGTCTATCGACTGGGACGGAAACGACTACGCCGCACTTACTTGTATTGATATTTCTGACCGTAGGCGAGTTCAGATGATTGCGGCGGAGACAAACGCTCTTGAAAAACAGTATAAGCAGGCTCTTATTTCAAACGCCTTTTGCGTTTATGAGGCTAACCTCACTAAGGATATAATCTTTGACTCAGTAATTGCAGACCCCGTAAAAGCCTTTGACGGCGGCGACAACATAACTGTAAGCGTACTTCCGTGCAGCTATACCGAATACCTCAAGGAGCTTATAAAGATTCTTCCTGAGTCAGAGCGAAATTCCTTCTCAAGCGTAGCTTCAAGAGAAAGACTGCTCAACCGGTTCCGCAAGGGCGAAAGAAATATGTCGCTTGAATACTGGTCCGTTGACAATCAGGGACGAAGCTTCTTCTTGCGTACGCAGTTTATTCTGACGCTTGACAATGCGTCGGGGGACGTTCTTGCGCTTATCGTTGACCACGACCTTACCGATAGGAAAAAGGAAGAAATCAGACAGTATAAAATGCTTGAGAACGCTCTTAATAAAGCTCAGAGCGCAAGCCACGCAAAAACACAGTTTCTCACCCACGTTTCTCACGACATAAGAACTCCGCTTAATGCGATTATGGGTATGACCTCCATTGCAAAGATGAAGCTCAAGGAAAAGGGCGACAAGGAGATGGAGGAGTGCTTTAATATTATCGACGAAAGCTCTCAGCATCTGTTGTCGCTGATAAACGACGTGCTTGATATGAGTAAAATCGAAAGCGGCGCTTTTATCGTCGCAAGAGAGCCGATAAACGTATGCTCGCTTATTGACGAGTGCGTGGCGATTATAAAGGGAAAGCTTGTAAACAGAGACATTGAGCTTACCGTTGAAAGAAACCCTTGTAAGTACAGAGTTCTTTACGGCGACGCAACTCACTTCAAGCAGGTTCTTCTCAATATTCTCGGAAATGCAATCAAGTTCACTCCCGACGGAGGAAAGGTTACCTTCCGTTCACAAAGTCGCTACGACGAAAATTTGGGGCGGGTTCGTGTTCATTATACCGTTTCTGATACGGGAATAGGAATGAGTAAAGAGTTCCAGCGCCAGATGTTTGAGCCATTCGTTCAGGAAAAGCGTGACGCAAGAACTACCTATCAAGGTTCAGGTCTTGGTATGGCGATTACCAAAAGGCTTGTCGATATGATGGGCGGAACTATAAACGTTGAAAGCAGCACCGATTCGGGAACTACCTTTACCGTTGAGCTGATGTTTGAAATCTGCGAGCAGGAAAAAAACGAAAAGCCCGAAGAAGGTTCGGCTGTTATTCAGAAGGATATCAGAGGCAAAAGGATTCTTCTTGTTGAAGATAACGAGCTTAACCTTGAAATTGCAAAGACCATTATTCAAAAGCACGGTCTTGAGGTAGTAGGCGCTCAGAACGGTAAAATTGCCGTTGACGTGTTCAGAAAGAATCCCGAAGATTTCTTCGACGCAATCCTTATGGATATTATGATGCCTGTTCTTGACGGACTTTCTGCAACGGAAAAAATAAGAGCGCTCGATATTCCGACCGCTAAGACTATACCTATTATTGCAATGACCGCAAACGCATTCGCAGACGATGTTGACAAATCCTTGCGTGCGGGAATGAACGCTCATTTATCAAAGCCGATAAAGCCTGCTGAGCTTTTCGAGGTGCTTCAAAAGCACATAAAATAACAACAAAACAGCAAAAGGAGCAAGCTAAGTTACCTTAGTCTGCTCCTTATTTTTTTCATACGTCGCTAAGCTCTTTTTCCTTGCCGTTGCAAATAAGCTTATAGTTTTTTTCTCTGAGCATTTTTACAAGCTCGTCGGGAGAGCTTATCCTCTTTTCAAAGGAAATCCCCGCCTTTCCAAGATCGTCAACCGTGTGAGAGTCGCCTCCTGAAATAACGTTCAGGTTATATTTCACGGCAAAATCTCTCGCCATTTTATTTGATAGAGACGAGTTATTCTGGTTAAAGACCTCGATTCCGTCAAAATATCTCATATCGGGAGTCGAAAACGGATGGGCAATATAGTCTCTGCACCTGAAAGGGTGAGCGTGATAGAGAAGTCCGCCGTTTTTGTGAACGAAATCACACAGCTCAGGCAAGGTCATATCCCTCATCTGAGGAGCGCTGATAACTACTTCGGGACTAAGTCCGTAGATAAGGGCTTCTTTTCCTGAGGCAAAAACCTCTTCAATTCCGAAAAAGACGTCGATACCTATTTTTGCGCCTTCTTCTTTTGCAGTAAGATAATCGTCCCTGTAAGCGCCGACGAATTTTTCCCACGGGAGTCTTCGGTCAACGGCTGTGTTTCCGTGAAAAAAGTGGTTTGTGATAATAATTCCGCTTAAGCCTGCGTTTTTTGCGGCGTGTACCATTTCCTTCGCCGTGTTTCTTGAGCAGTCGCTGCAAGCGCTTGTGTGAAGGTGAGTTTCGTATCTGAACATTTTTTACTTCCGTCGTTTCATAATAAATAATCGTGCGGCTTTTGCACATAAATTAATTATATCACGGCGTTTTCAAAAAATCAACAACAGGCAAATACTTACTGCTATTAAAAAAATTACCTCTTATATCGGACGGCTGACAGGGTATGATATTGTTGCGAGGGCAAAAGCCCTTGCGGTTAAGAATTTGAATTGATTTTCTACGGAGGAAAATAAAATGTCTAATAGTAAGAACAAGAACGCTCTTAACTCCATTAAGATGCAGGCTGCAAACGAAGTAGGCGTTCCCCTCAAGGAAGGCTACAATGGCGACCTTACTGCAAAGCAGGTTGGTTCAGTAGGCGGCCAGATGGTCAAGAAGATGATCGAAAGCTACGAAAACAACAACAAGTAACAAAAGAACAGCCCGAGGGAAATATCCTTCGGGTTGTTTTTATGTTTGACGGATAAATCGGATAAAAAAAGGTGGCAAGGCACAGAACGATATATCTATGATTTAGAAAAACGAAAGCCGTTGTCTATATTGAACGAAAAAGTTTTTTGACCGTGAGATAAACGAGAAAAATCCGCCGAGCCTCATTCGGATAAGGTTCGGCGGAACGCTGGCACGCCCGACAGGATTTGAACCTGCGGCACTCGGCGTCGGAGGCCGATGCTCTATCCAGCTGAGCTACGGGCGCAAAAAAACAGCAGGTAACTGCTACCTGCTATTTTATCATATTTTGTTGTCGATTGCAAGTTTATTTTGTCAGCGCCTCAATTGCCGCAAGTCTTGCCGAAACGCAGAAGATTTCCATTGCCGCTTTAAGCTCGTTAGCAGTCGGGAAGGTCGGAGCGATTCTTATGTTGCTGTCGTGGGGGTCTTTTCCGTAGGGGTAAGTAGCGCCCGCACCCGTAAGAACAACGCCTGCTTCCTTACAAAGCTCAACGGTTCTCTTTGCCGTATTATCAAGACCTGTAAAGGAGATGAAATAGCCGCCGTTAGGTCTGTGCCAGCTTGCGATTTCAAGGGGCTTTATCTGTTCGTCGAGCATATCGCACACGATGTCAAACTTAGGAGCGATAAGAGCTCTGTGCTTTTTCATCTGCTCGTGGATTCCGTCGGCGTTCTTAAAGTAAAGCGCGTGACGGAGCATATTGAGCTTATCGTAGCCGATTGTCTGATACGTCATCTGACTCTTTATGAAATTTATGTTTTCTTCACTTGCAGCCATTGCTGCAACGCCGGCACCGGGGAAGGAAATCTTCGAGGTCGAGGTAAACATATAAACACGGTGCTGAGTGTTGTTCTTCTTGCACTCGCTAAGAAGGTCAAGAAGCTCGTCGGGAGTATCCGTAAGGTGATGAACGCAGTAAGCGTTATCCCAGAAAATTCTGAAATCGTCAGCCTTCGTCTTCATTGAAGCAAGGCGTCTCACCGTTTCGTCAGAGTAGGTAGTACCCATAGGGTTGGAATATTTCGGAACGCACCAGATGCCCTTTATTTCCTCGTCCTGAGAAACGAGTCTTTCAACCTCGTCCATATCGGGACCTTCGTTTGTGCAAGGGATAGTAATCATTTCAATCCCAAGACTCTGACAAATGGCAAAATGTCTGTCATAGCCGGGAGCAGGACAAAGGAACTTTACCTTCTCATATTTTCCCCAAGGCTTTTTACCGCCGTAAACGCCAAGAAGCATAGCTCTTGCGATACTGTCGTACATCATATTGAGGCTTGAGTTTCCACCTATGATAAGCTCCTTTTCACTTACTCCGAGAAGCTCGGAGAAGATTCTCTTAACCTCTTTTATACCGTCAAGGATTCCGTAGTTTCTGCAATCAACGCCGTCCTCGCCCTTAAACGAGCCAAGGTCAACCTTGAGCATATCGTTAGAAAGGTCGAGCTGCTGTGCGGAGGGCTTTCCTCTTGACATATCGAGCTTGAGTCCCTTTGCCTTGAAATCGTTGTACTTTTTTTCAAGCGCCACTTTTTCGGCTGCAAGCTCCTGTGCGGAAAAATTCTTATACATAGTGTTGTCCTTTCGCCATTTTTCTCTTTTTTTCTATTATATTGTATAATGCCAAAAAATGCAAGAAAAAAAGACGCTTCTTGCAAAAAAATAATCATATTTGTGAAAAACGCTTGTTTTAGGGGGCAGTTTGCCGTTATTTTGGGCAATTTGTCCCTCCCTTATGCAAAAGCTTCCACAAAAAAGGACAGCCCGAAGGCTGTCCTCTCACAATCCGTAAAAAAATCAAAGATAAAAGTAGAAGAAGATCGCCGCACCGAGCGCAACGATAGCGATAATCCAGTTTCTTGCAACCATTCTTTGCATTCTTTTTTCCTCGTTGGTTCGGTCAATCTTTTTCATAGCACACTACCTTTCGCAATTTCATATAATAATTTTAACACGGCTGAATAAAAAAGTCAATAACTCTTGCAATTTCAGCGTAAATGTGTTAAAATAATCAAAAGTGCTTTTTGCACGCATAAAATAAAGGCGTAGCAGTCAGAGTAACATAAATCCCCCGTTTTTCAGAGAGCCGCAGAAGGTGCGAGTGCGGTAATCGGGCTTATGCGAAGTGCGGCTGTCAGCTTGCGGCGGGAAAATCGGAGTATCGCCGTGCGTTTTATCAGCGTTAATGATATCAAGCCCGACTTTTCGGGAAAAACGAAGTGGAACCGTGACTATGTCGCCTTCGCAGCTTTTTGGCTGTGAGGGCGTTTTATTTTTTGGAAAGGACAGAGTATGTTTAGTAAAATCAAGGCTGAAATTCAGTCGATAAGAGAACGAGACCCTGCCGTAAAGAGTGATCTTGAGGTTTTTTTCCTCTATCCGAGCTTTAAGGCTCTTCGCGCTTACAGACGAGCGCATAAGCATTATCTTAAAGGACATTTCTTCCGTGCAAGAGCAATAAGTCAGCGTGCGCTCAGAAAAACGGGAATTGAAATTCACCCCGGTGCAAAGATAGGAAAGGGCTTATTTATCGACCACGGAAGTGGCGTCGTAATCGGCGAAACGACCGAAATCGGCGACAACTGCACGATATATCAGAACGTAACTCTCGGCGGAACGGGAAAGGAAACGGGAAAGCGTCATCCCACGCTCGGAAATAACGTAATGGTTGGCGCAGGAGCGAGAGTTCTCGGTCCCTTTAAGGTCGGCGATAACAGCAAGATCGCCGCTAACGCAGTCGTTCTGAGCGAGGTTCCGCCAAACTGTACGGCAGTAGGCGTTCCCGCAAGAATTGTAAAGCGTGACGGAATAAGGCTCAACGACCTCGACCAGATTCACTTTCCCGACCCTGTATCTCAGGAAATGTGCCAGCTGAGAGAACAGATAAAGCATCTTGGAAAGGAAGTAGATGCGCTTGAGGACGAAAAGGGCACAAACGGACAGCAGATTCGCATTGAAATAGATTAAGGAGAAGAAAAATGAGAATTTATAACACAATGACAAGAAAAAAGGAAGAGCTTGTTCCAATCAACGGAAACAAAATCAATATCTACGCCTGCGGCCCGACGGTCTATAATCTTTTCCATCTCGGAAACGCCCGTCAGCTTTGCGTTTTTGACGTACCCCGCCGCTATCTGAAGTTCAGAGGCTACGACGTGTTCTACGTTCAGAACTTTACCGACGTTGACGATAAGATAATCCGCCTTGCCAACGAAAAGGGAATGACAATGAAGGATTACGCTGAGTCGATGATAAAGGAATACTTTACCGACGCTCACGGCCTTAACATAAAGGACGCCGACGTTCACCCCAAGGCAACCGAAAGCATCGACCTCATTCTTGATATAATAAAGACTCTTATCGAAAAGGGCTACGCTTACCAAAGCGGAAACGACGTTTATTTTGAGACGAATAAGTATAAGGAATACGGAAAGCTCTCTCATATGCCTCTTGACGAGCTGAGGGCAGGCGCTTCCGAGCGAGTTGACGGGGGCGAGCAGAAGCGTGACCCGATGGATTTTGCTGTGTGGAAGGGCGCAAAGGAGGGCGAGCCTTATTGGGAAAGCCCTTACGGAAAGGGACGCCCCGGCTGGCACATTGAATGTTCGGCAATGTCAAGACACTATATCGGCGGAACTCTTGATATTCACGGCGGCGGAGCTGACCTTATCTTCCCTCACCACGAGAACGAAATTGCTCAGAGCGAATGTGCGACAGGCTGTGCTCTTGCAAATATCTGGATGCACAACGGAATGCTCAACGTTGATAACAAGAAGATGTCTAAATCAAAGAATAACTTCTTCCTTATCCGTGACCTTGCGGGCGTTTACGGCTACGAGCCGATTCGCTTTATGCTCCTTCAGGCTCAGTACAGAATGCCGCTGAACTATACGGTTGAGGTTATGGAGAGTGCGGTTACTTCTCTTAACCGTCTGAAAAACTGCGCTAAGTCTCTTGAAGCGGCAATCGCAAACGCAAAGGACGGGGAAGCCTCCCAGAGCGCAACAGACACAGCTCAGCGCCGTAAGCAGCAGTTTATCGACGCAATGGACGACGACCTCAACACAGCCGACGGCGTAACGGCTATTTTCGAGCTTGTGCGTGAAATCAACACCGCAGTTTCAGACGAACAAACCACAAGAGGCTCTCTTGAAGCGCTTAAGAAGGTGTTTGACGAGCTTACCGACACTCTCGGAATTTTCTTTGAAAAGCAGGAGGAAATCCCACAGGAGATTATCGAGCTTGTCGAAAAGCGCAAGCAGGCTCGTAAGGATAAGGATTTTGCTCTTGCAGACAGCATCAGAGACGAAATTCTGGTGAAGGGTTACATTGTTGAGGAAACAAGACAGGGAACGAATATCAAAAAGGCTTGATTGTAAAAAGTAACCGAATTGTAACCTTAATCGCCTTGACTTTATATGCAGTATTTAGTATAATTATTATATTGACGGTTGCCTTTTGTTTTTTGGCAGTAGGCGGCTTATCACTTAAAAAGGAAGTAACGATTTGAAAAAGATTTTATCCGTTGCGGTAGCGTTTGCCGCACTTACAATGACATTCAGCGGTTGCAGTATGCTTTCGTCGGGCGACCCTCAGCAAGAGCAGTACGAAAACAACCAGCTTCGTAACTATGATTTTTCTCAGCTTGAGTTTATTCAGCTTGAGGACCCCTACGAGGGACAGCCTATTGCCACGATAAAAACGTCTGTGGGAACAATGAAAGTTATGCTTTTCCCCGAACAGTGTCCAAATACTGTTCAGAACTTTATAAACAGAGCAAACGAGGGCTATTATAATAACAATAACGTCTTCCTCGTTTATCCCGATTATTACTTTATGGCAGGTTCTTCCGCTGAGGACGGCTCGTCGGGCGCTACTGACGACGGAAACCCAATCCCCAACGAATGTTCCGTTAAGCTCTGGCCCTTCAAGGGCGCAATGCTTGCCTATAACGACGCTTTAGGCTATGGCGACAGCCGCTATTTTATCGCAAATACGGTTGAAATGACAGACGAGGAGCTTGAAGAAATCCGTGCGGCAGTCGATGAAAACGGAAACAAGCTCGTTCCTGAGGAGCTTATTCAGGCGTTTATTGATAACGGCGCGCTTCCGGGACTTTCGGGAAGCTATACCGTTTTCGGTCAGACAATCGATGGAATCGAAGTCCTTGAAAAGATAATCAAGGTTGAAATCGACGAAAAGACAATGCTCCCCAAAGAGAAAATAACAATCGAAAGTGTTGAAATAAGCGAATATCACGCTTAAATCTTACAGGAATTGCTGAAAGGAGAAGAGTATGAAGCAAAAGGGTTTGTTGCGTCGTGTTGCGGCGGTTCTTTGTGCAGGCGTCGTGCTTTGCTCTTTTTCCTCGTGCAGCAGCTCAAAGCCTGAGCCAACGGGAAATCTCAAGGAGGTTACTCTCGGCGAGGGCGACGTTTTTGCAAAAATAAAGGTCAGAGATTACGGCGAAATAACCGTAAAGCTTTTCCCGGAGGTCGCTCCAACGGCGGTAAAGAAGTTTATAGCCCTTGCAACGAGAGGCTATTATTCGGGAAGAAATTTCCACAGAGTTATCGACGACTTTCTCGTTCAGGGCGGCTCTCTTACGGGTACGGGCTATGACGGCGAGGTAGCTGACGGCGAATATTTTGACAGCGAGCCTTCGGATTATGCCAAGCATTTTTACGGTGCGCTGTGCTTTGCCGAAAACTCAAAGGGCAACTACTGTCAGTTCTATATCGTCAACGATAACGTCCCTGTTGATATTGACGAAAAGGCTCAGAAGCTCCGCGAACAGCTTGACGACCCCGAAATCACGGGAAAAATGCTTGAGGAGGATATTGCTTACTATGAGGACTATTACTCTAAGCTTGCGGCTATCCCCGAAAACGTGAAGGAGCGTTACGCCGAGGTTGGCGGTTGCTTTGAGCACGACGGCGAGGATACCGTTTTTGGTCAGGTAATCGACGGCTTTGACGTTCTTGAGGCGATTTCTTCTGTTGAAACTGTTGCAGGAAATGTCGGCGACGACAGAAACGGCACGCCTTCAAAGCCCCTTGTGGACATAATGATAGACGGTATTGAGGTTATTCGTATTGCAACCATTGACGAAAACGCAGAGGAAACTGTGAAAACAAGCAGAATTACCGCTTCTTCGACAATGGCTCCCGCTGAAATAACAACGAATACGCCGCCTGAGACTACTTCGTCTGAAGACACGGCGCAGACAGGAGATGAGACTGTGCCTTCTGAGGATACTTCCACTGCCTCAGAGGAAACAACTCCCGACGAAAGCGCAACAACGGCTGAATAAGTGAAAGTGATTGCCTAATTTCACTAAAAAAGCCCGTGACCATTTGTTGAAATTGTAAAAAAAATAGATTTTTCAATTCACCCTTTTATTCCTGTTCATTTTGTGCTATAATATATG
>JAZNST010000020.1:0-20306 GCA_045591405.1 Ruminiclostridium sp. | reverse complement strand
TTATTGCGATAAAGCAAAAATAGGAAATTGAACACACGGCGCATGATTGCGAGAGCTACAAGCTCAAACGGTCATGCGCCTTTTCTTTTTGGAGGTATTATGGAAAAATTATTGCAAGCAATTTATAAAGTCGCACAAAAGAAGCCCGACACCGGGGCATTTCAAGATATGCTTGATATATGTCGGGAAGTGAGCAAGACTGATGTTGCTCTCAGTCTAAAATACGGCAGATTATTGTCAGAGGAATTGAGTCGTGTGATCCCTCGTACTGACGGAGAGCTTATCACCAAATTGTATCAGCAACACCGAAACACGTTGCGCTTCCTCGCCCCTAACGATTTTGACAGTTACATTCAGTTCATGGAGTGGGAACGAGACCCGAAGAAGAAATTTTACGTCCCTCGCCGCCCTGTTCTGAAAACTGCGGTCAAAGGTCTACAGGATTTGGAGATACTCTCAATAAGAAACGAAACAGACGTATGATTTCATACGCCTGTTTAATTTTACTGTGTTTTTTATTGCGAAGCGTATGATTTCATAATTAGTTCTTTAATTCAATGCTTTGCGGAGCAAAGCTACCTTTTTTCTTCTCTTTTCTCTCTTTTCTTTTCTCTGGAAACGACAATTTTAGAGAAGAGATAAGAATGAAAAGAGAAAAGTGAAAAGAACAAAAAGAAACGACAATCTTCTGTCGAAAATTGTCGTTTCTTTTTGGTCGAGGTGACAGGACTTGAACCTGCGGCCTCTGCGTCCCGAACGCAGCGCTCTACCAAACTGAGCCACACCTCGATAGTAACGGCTTTTGCCGCTACAATTTATATTGAATTGTTTTTGACGCTTTAATTATTCCACGCCGTACTGCTTGCGATATTCGCGCATTGCGTCAAGGTGCTCCTTGCCTTCAATTACGCCGTTTTCGATTGCCTCAATAATATCGTTAATAGTAACAATCGGATAAACCTTTATACCGAACTCTCTGCCGACCTCCTGAACTGCGGAAAGGTCGCTTGTAAGTCCCTTTTCCATACGGTCAACCTGAATTATCATTGCAGTAACGTTAACGTCAGCCTCAGCCTTGAGCTTAGGGAGAACCTCTCTGAGAGCTTTTCCCGAAGTCATTACGTCTTCGATTATCGCAACCTTTTCGCCGTTTTTAAGCTGTTTTCCTACGATAAGCCCGCCTTCGCCGTGATCCTTTGCTTCTTTTCTATCAAAGGAATAGTTAACATCGATTCCGTACTTATTATAGAGTGCAGTTGCCGCCGCCGCAGCAAGGGGGATTCCCTTATACGCAGGGCCAAAGAGGGTTGAAGCCTCGATATTGTTTTCCTTTATGCAATCAGCGTAAAAACCGCCGAGCTTTGCGAGCTGAGCGCCGGTAACGTAGTTTCCTGCGTTTATAAAATAAGGAGCCTTTCTTCCGCTTTTAAGGGTAAATTCGCCGAACGTAAGCACTCCGCTTTCGCTCATAAATCTGATAAACTCTTCTTTATAAGTCATCTTTTACTGCCTCCTTATTTTTATTACCATGATATTTTATCATACTTTAGAAAAAAATGCAATACCTTTACAAAAAATAATGTCAGCCTGTTGCAACCCAAAAAAATAGCTCCCGTTTTCACAGGAGCTATAATTTTTAATTATTCAGCGGATGATGCGTCCTCTGCCATTCTGTCTCTGTAAGGCTGAATGTAGGATTCAATCTTATCATAGAGAGAAGCAGAAAGCTGAGTGAACGAGCCGTTTTCGAAGAAGAGAGGACCGTCGAGGAGAGTTTCTTCGCCACCCTGGAAGAGGTTAGAAACGTCGTCGCCGAAGCCGAAGCAGTTATCGAACTGCATTGTAAATCTGCCGTCAGCGCTTGAAAGCTCCTTGAGCAGGTCGTACATTTCTTCTGTGTAAACTATTTTGTACTTTTCTTTACGAGGAGTTCCACAGCTTGGGCATTCAGAAACGCCTGCTTCATTTTCTTCGTCTGTGAAGATATGTCTGCCCTTAGCGTCTGCGCTCTCGCAAGTATCGTTACAATCGTTGTTGGAGCATTTTGGATAGTAAGCGGGAGAATCGTCAATAGCGTCTGCTCTTGCCTTTTCTGCGCCTTCTACGTCAGTTTCGAGGAGTCTGTTGAATACGATCCAGTCAACTGCGCCCTTTACGTTGGGAGCATTTGCGGGAATGAGGTATCCGAAGGTATCGATTGCGTGGTAGTATGTATCGCTGTTATCATCACGGGGGAACGGAACGAACATCAATTCGTTGTCGATTGCGCCCTTATCAAGAGCTTCCTTTGCCGCACCGTATGTCCAGGACGGGTCCATACCGAGGAAGAGGAGCTTTCCGTCAACGAACGCTTCCTGAGGAGAAACGTAGCCTGAACCGAAAAGGCCTTCCTTATTGAGGCTTTCAAGCCACTGCATACATCTTGATACGTTTTCTGTATTTACGTTATTGAGAATCTGACCGTCCTTAACGTCGATAAGCTTTGTGCCTGTTGTTGCAATGAAGCTCATAGCGCCAACGCCTGTATAGCCGACATTTTCGGGATCAAGGTCACACCAGTCCTTGAGAAGCTTTTCAAATGCTGTCCAAGTCCATTCATTGTTCTGGAGCATTTCGTAAGGATCGGGGAAGCCTGCTTCCTGAAGCACGAGGCTGTTGTAGTTAAGAGCGAAGTTTGTCTTGAGCTGGTGAGGAGCGTAGAAGTGCTTTCCGTTATAAACGAACTGCTCTGCAACGTCCTTAACGCCCTTCCAAAGATCGCTGTCAAAATCAATGTAGCTGTCGATTGCAGTATACATATTGTAGCTCATTCCGTGAGGGAAGCTCATCCACTCGTATCTTACGATATCGGGGGAGTCGCCCGAAGCGATAAGCGCGCCGAGCTTTTCAAAGTAAGCAGAACCGGATGATGTCTGAATTTGCTCGATATTTGCCTTGTAGGTTGACTCAAACTCAGCAACCGTTTCAGAAGCGTTTGCGAGAAGGTCCTCGTACATCAGCCATGTGATTGTTCCCGTAGGTGCGTCTTCGTCGATTTCAGGTGTAGCCGCTTCAGAACCTGAGAAGGTTGTAACCTCCGGTGTTGTGGAGTCGGGGGTATCACCGGTAGAAGTGCCTGCGCCTGATTGTGAGCAAGCGGTGAGGCTAAGAATCATACCGCAAGCCAAAATAAATGATAAAAGTTTTTTCTTTAAGCTCATTTTTTCCTCCTATAATTGTTGGTAACGATTACATCACTATTTTAACACACCGCCTATTTTTCGTCAATTAGTGGATTGTTGAATAATAGAGATTTATTTTTGTGCAATTCCGATAAATCATCACCAAAAGTATAACTATATGAAATTTTGGTATGATGATATTGCCGCATCATGAAGCCTCAGTCTCAGCCAAGAAACGAAAACACGGACGAAACTGCTTATTAATAATGGTATGTGAAAATAATGTCGGATTTTTGCGCTTGCGTTATGAGATTTTTGAGAAAATTTGAAAAAACTATTGACATATCAGCGGAAAAATGGTAAAGTATTTTTAGCACTCAGAGCAATAGAGTGCTAGCACAAAAAAACAAGAGTGCTAAGGGGTGAGGAAATGGAAGGTCGTTCGCTGAAAATTCTTGAGGCAATCGTAGACGAATTTATAAGAACAGGCGAGCCTGTCGGCTCAAAGGCTCTTCAGGAAAAGCTTGATATAAATATTTCGTCGGCGACAATAAGAAACGAAATGGCGTCGCTTGAACAGCAGGGGTATCTTGAACACCCCCACACAAGCGCAGGCAGAGTTCCGACTTTTAAGGGCTACCGCCTTTATATCGAAAAATTTGCCCCTGAGTCACGACTCACCGACGAACAGCGTGAGAGTATAGATAAGGTTTTTGAAGGAATCGACGCAACAAGCAGCGACGAAATCATTACAGAAGCTTCAAGAGCGCTCGCCGCCGTTACGAAATGTGCGATTGTTTCAACCAACGAAACGAGTAAGTTCAGCGTAATTACAAAGATAGACGTAATCCCGACGGGAAAAAGAATGTACGTGCTCTTGCTTATAACCTCAAGCGGAAGTATCAAGAACCGCGTTTGCCGTCTGAGCTTTGACCTGACAAACGAGCAGCTTGCGTTTTTTCAGCGCTTTGCCAACGAAAATCTCACGGGAATGAACCTTGACGGGCTTACGGAGGAAACGATTGAAAAGCTCACAGCGTCGCTCGGCGCTTATATTATGACGCTTTCGCCGCTTGTAAAGGGCGTAATCGAGCTTTCCGAAGAAATGCTCCGCAATCGCGTTGATATGCACGGCGAAGCAAACCTCATAACCTGCGAGGATTTTAAGGGCAACGAGGTTGCGACAATTATTGAAAGCAAGAACGAGCTTACCGAAATCCTCTCAAACGCCTTTTCGGGCGTAAATATTATGTTCGGTAAAGAGGATTCGTTCGTGGTTTCAAATTCGAGTATCATTACAAGTCCGTTTAGAAAGGACGGCGTGAAGGCAGGCTCGTTCGGCTTAATCGGCCCTATGAGACTTGATTATAAGAAGATAATCCCGTATATCGAATATTTTTCGGATAAGGTAACGTCAATGCTCTCTCAGAGGGACGAGGACGAAATGCTCTTAGAGATAGAAAAGGAGACACAGGACGATGAGTAAAAAAGAAAAAGAAATAAAAAACGAAGAGGTTACGGAAAAAGAAACCGAAACCGTTGAAGAAGCCGTAGAGGAAGCTCAGGAAAATCCCCAGGAAAAAGAAATCGCTCAGCTTAAAGAGACGCTTCTGAGAACTGCCGCTGAGTACGATAATTACAGAAAGCGCACGGCAAAGGAGAGAATGGAGCTTGCTGCTGACGTTACGGCAAAGACGGCGGGCGAATTTCTCCCTGTTCTTGATAATCTTGAAAGAGCGCTTGCGAGCGCTTGCACGGACGAAAACTATAAAAAGGGCGTTGAGATGATTTATAATAGCTTCGTTGAAACTCTCAAGGGACTTGGCGTTGAGGAAATTGAAGCGGTCGATTTCAACCCCTCGTTCCATCAGGCAGTTCAGCAGGTAGAAAGCGACGAGCTTGAAAGCGGAAAAATCTCGGCTGTTTTCCAGAAGGGCTATAAATTAGGCGATAAGGTGCTGCGATTTGCAATGGTTGCAGTAGTTTCGTAATAAAAAAACAAAAAGCGCCACAGCGCATATACAAACAATATTGAAAGGACTTGATTCATTATGGCAAAGGTAATAGGTATTGACTTAGGTACAACAAACTCCTGCGTTTCGGTTATCGAAGGCGGCGAGGCAACAGTTATCACAAACTCCGAAGGCTCCAGAACAACCCCTTCCGTAGTTGCTTTCACAAAGGACGGCGAGCGTCTTGTAGGTCAGCTTGCAAAGAACCAGGCTGTAACTAACCCCGACAAGACGGTTATTTCCATCAAGCGTCACATGGGAAGCGATTATAAGGTTGACATCGACGGAAAGAAGTACACTCCTCAGGAAATTTCCGCAATGGTGCTTCAGAAGTTAAAGAATGAAGCTGAAAGCTACCTTGGCGAAAAGGTAAGCGACGCTGTTATTACAGTTCCCGCTTACTTCACCGACTCTCAGCGTCAGGCAACTAAGGACGCAGGTCAGATTGCAGGTCTTAACGTTCTTCGTATCATCAACGAGCCTACGGCGGCTGCTCTTGCATTCGGTATCGACAAGGGCGAGCAGGGTGAACAGAGAGTAGTTGTTTACGACCTTGGCGGCGGTACGTTCGACGTATCGGTTATCGAAATCGGCGACGGCGTTCAGGAGGTTCTTGCAACGGCAGGTAACAACAACCCCGGCGGCGACGACTTTGACCAGAGAATTATCGACTTCCTCGTTGACGAGTTCAAGAAGTCGGACGGAGTTGACCTCAGAAACGATAAGTTCGCTATGCAGCGTCTCAAGGACGAGGCAGAAAAAACAAAGATTGCTCTTTCCAACTCCACGTCGGTAAACGTAAATATTCCTTATATCACAGCTGACGCAACAGGCCCCAAGCATATGAACGTAACTCTTTCAAGAGCTAAGTTCAACGACCTTACAGCCGACCTTGTAAAAGCGACTATGGGACCTCTTGAACAGGCTATCAACGACTCCAAGCTCAAGCTCAGCGAAATTGACAAGGTTCTTCTCGTAGGCGGTTCTACAAGAATCCCCGCCGTTCAGGAGGCTGTAAAGAATTTCACAGGTAAAGAGCCGTTTAAGGGAATTAACCCCGACGAATGTGTTGCAATGGGTGCGGCGCTTCAGGGCGGCGTTCTCAATAAGGAAGTTACAGGACTTCTTCTTCTTGACGTTACCCCGCTTTCACTCGGTATCGAACCCGCCGGCGGCGTTTGCACAAGAATGATTGAAAGAAACACAACAATTCCTACAAAGAAATCTCAGATTTTCTCTACCTACGCTGATAATCAGCCCTCAGTTGACATCAACATCCTTCAGGGCGAGCGTGAATTTGCAAGAGACAATAAGTCAATCGGAACCTTCCGTCTTGACGGTATTGCACCTGCTCCAAGAGGAATCCCTCAGATCGAAGTTACCTTTGACATCGACGCTAACGGTATCGTAAACGTATCCGCAAAGGACCTCGGCACAGGTAAGGAACAGCACATTTCCATTACCGCTTCCACAAATATGAGCAAGGAAGACATCGACAAGGCTGTAAAGGAAGCTGAGGCTTTTGCAGAAGAAGACAAGAAGCGTAAGGAAGAGGTTGACGCAAGAAACGAAGCTGACTCTATGGTATATCAAACCGAAAAGGCAATGGGCGAATTCGGCGATAAGCTTACCCAGGCTGATAAGGACAGCGTAAACCCCAAGATCGAAGCGCTCAAGGAAGCTCTCAAGGGCAACAACATCGACGACATCAAGGCTAAGAAGGAAGAGCTTCAGAAGGCGTTCTACGACGTTGCCGGAAGAATTTATCAGGAACAGGGCGCAGCTGCACAGCAGGCTGACGTTCAGGGCGAAGGAACAAGCGGCGCTTCTGCGACAGACGATAACGTAGTTGATGCTGACTTTACAGACGCAAACTAAAAACAATAAGAGAGCACCGTCGTGATTTTCGGCGGTGCGCTCTGACGATTTAAGGCGGTTTTCGCCGCCGTGATTTTCTATTCACTTGTTGAAAGGAACAAGGACAATGGCTGAAAAAAGAGATTATTATGAGGTGCTCGGACTTCAGAAGGGTGCGTCTGACGACGAGGTAAAGCGAGCTTACAGAAAGCTTGCCAAGCAGTATCACCCCGCCCTTAACCCCGATAACCCCGAAGCAGAAGCCAAATTCAAGGAAGTGAACGAGGCGAACGACGTTCTTTCCGATCCGAGTAAGCGTGCTAAATACGACCAGTTCGGCCACGCAGGAATCGATCCCTCCTACGGCGGAGGCACGGGAAGCTATGGCGGAGGCTTTGGCGGCTTTAGCGGCGGAATTGACCTTGGTGATATTTTCGATTCGTTCTTTGGCGGAGGAATGGGCGGCTCAAGAAGCTCTAATCCCAATGCCCCGAAAAGAGGCTCAGATATAGCGATAAGCCTTGACATAAGCTTCATGGAAGCGTGTAAGGGCGTATCTCACGAAATAGAGATTACAAGAGCAGAAAAATGTGACAGCTGTAACGGAAGCGGCGCAAAGTCGGGCACTACCGCAAAAACCTGTCCCGAATGTCACGGTCAGGGCTCTGTTCGTGTTCAACAGCGTTCAATCCTTGGTATGATGACAAGCACAAGGCAGTGTTCACGCTGTGCGGGTAAGGGAAAAATCATTGAAACTCCCTGTCCTACCTGTAACGGTCAAGGAAGAATGCAAAAGCGCAAGAAGGTTACCGTTAACGTTCCTGCAGGTATTGACGACGGACAGACGCTTTGTATGAGAGGCGAGGGAAATATCGGAACAAACGGCGGACAAAGAGGAGATCTCAATGCACGCATATCGGTAAGAAAGGATCCGATTTTCGAACGCAAGGGCTTTGACATCTGGACAGAAGTGCCTATTACCTATACTCAGGCGTCACTCGGCGCAACGCTTACCGTTCCTACTATCGACGGAAACGTTACTTATAATATCCCGGAGGGAACTCAGCCCGGAACCGTCTTCAGACTCAAGGGCAAGGGCGTACAAAGACTTCAGAGAGAAGGACGAGGCGACCAGATGGTAAAGGTTCAGCTCGAAGTCCCCAAGAAGCTTACAAAACAGCAGAAGGAATACCTCCAGCAGCTTGACGGTATTCTTAACGAGAAAAACTTTGAAAAGCAATCGTCGTTCATCGACAAAATCCGCAAGTTCGGCGAGGACTTCAAAAAGAATATGGGCTTATAAAAGCTAAGGCGTACCTGTGAAAAGGCAGGTACGCCGTTATTTTTTGTTGCTTTTATGGCAGACAGAGGGAATCGGGGCTTCACCCCGACCTTGCTTTGAAAAGCTATTCCTCAAGCCCATAGCGGTTGATTCCGATAGTGACGTCTACCGAAAAATCAAGGCTCCGTACAACCTCGTCCCAGCTCCTTATCGCTTTCTCCCAACCGTCATAGTCGTAACGCCTAAGGAGAGTTTCGAGCCTCAGTACGTCTGCGCCAAGCTCGTTTACGGTAGCTTTAAGCGAGTTTTCTATAAGCTCCTTGACTATTTTCTCGGCTTGCGTTTCAAGCTCGTCGGCAAACTCTGCGTTAGTTTCGCCCGAAATTGCGTCGAGAAATTCTCCGCTAGCGACAAAGCTTACCTTAAATGCGTTTTTTTCTTTTGAAAAATCGGGGGAAAGCTTTGCCGTGATGTCGTAAAGCCCGACGGAAATTACTTGACCGTCCGCTTCGGCGTCAACGCAGAACGACTCCGCTTTTTTTCCTAAAAGCGCAAGCCCCGTAAGCTCCTCAAGCGAAATTTCGCCGACTGAAGCTGCGTCGCTAAAAACGGTACCGCCTGTGATTTCAACGGTTTTTCCGTCCTCGGTTGCGTCGGTTCCCTCGTCAACGACGCGAATCGTCGGCAAGCAGAAGCTTCTTCCTTTCAGTTTCATATCAATAAAAAGGTCGAGGATATTGCTTGAGGGGATAACGCCCGACTTCATGGCGTTTGTAAAAAGAAACATCAGCCTTTCCGTTGAGAGCGTAGCTTCTGTGAATTTTACCGAGAAGATTTCCGAAGCCTTTCCCCCCGCTGTGCAAACGAGCATATTGGGATGAATCTGAGAATATGTCGTTGCAAAGGAGAGAACGTCTGAAAGGTCTTTTTTTACCGTCTCGCTTCCAAGCACTATGAGCTGATTTATCCCCATCATAAGCTCTCTGCCGATTTTAAGCTCTGCGTTTTTTAGAGCTGAGTAGACGTTCTTTCCGTTTCCCGTTGCGGTAAGCGTATTCGGCTGAGTAATATCAATCTTACTCTGACCGCCTGAGCTTGTGAGATTGCAGTACTGAACCGTTACCTCATAGCCGTTTTCGCCGTAATCTATCCCAAGAGCTTCGACGATAGCTTTTTCGTTAAGCTCAGTATGAGGCACACAGCCGCACAGAAGCGCCCCCAGAACAGCAATAAAAGCTATGCTCCGTAAAATTCTAGGCATTTTTCGTCTCCTTTCTCATAAAGAGCAGTAAAAGCGGGATAAGCGAGCCTGTTACTGCAATTACCGCCGTGTTTATAAAGACGTTGGCGTTTAGCAACATAAGAGAAAGGTTAAGCGAGGTGAGATAAGCGGCGCTACCTGTAAGGACAAGAACCGCCCCTGCCGAGACAGTCGCCGCTTTTTTCCCCACAAGCCTTAGGGAAATTTCTTTTACACAAATCACACACGCACAGATTCTGATTATACTTATAAGCGTCCAGAGAATAACGTCGATTCCGTCGAGACGCTGGAAAACGACCACGTCCGAAAGTGCGGACAAGATAAAGAACGGGAAGTTCAGCTCCTCGGTGTAAGGGCCGAAAACGAGCGTCTGAATGATTGCCAGAAGCTCTATTATCAAAAGGAGCGCCCCCACGCCAAAATATACCGCACGATGAGGCTTTTGGTTAGTAAAGCCCATTGCAATAAGAAAAATATAAATCTCGGTATTCTTAGAAAGCTCGGTTATAACCTCTGATAAAAAGTCGTCGGGGCGCTCAATAAGCTTTGGGTAAAGAAAATCCGTTTCAAAGCTCCCCGAAACAGCAACAGTCACTACCACAATAAAACCGATGAGCACGACGCTTATCACAAGGCTCGCCCTGCCCACAGCTTCAATTCCCTTGTAAACCCCGTAAGCGCAGACTAAAAGCGTTATCAGAATAAAAACGAGCGAGGGGGCGGAATTGAAGATTGTGCTCGTGGTATAAAACTGAAGGCGAGAAAGGGTGTAAGCGGCGCTGACTGTCAGTAAAAACGAAAGCGCACCGCCGTAAATAAAGCCGCAGATTCTGCTTTTGGCGAGAATAACCGAAAAAACGCTCTGACCGTCGTATTTTCGAGAAAAAAGAATAAGAGGAACGAAAAGCAACAGTAAAATCAGCTTTGCCGTGAAAATTACGCTGAACCTCTGCATTCCGTAGGACGAAGGCTCGTAGGGGAACGACATCGCTTCAGAGAAAATTCTTGACGACACAAGCAAAGAGCAAAGCTGAATGGCGCTAATTTTCTTCATCAATATCAACTCCGTTCATTTTATCGAGCGTTCCGTTTTGTCTGACAAGGCTCCGCCAGCCGAGTCTTACGAATAAATCCTTTGAAAAGCCTGAGCTGAAAGGAACGATTGGCGCTGTGAACGGAACGCCGTAGCTGTCCATAGAGCAGATTTTGAAGGCAAAGACCGCCGTGAGCATCGTAAGCCCGAAAAGCCCCCACAGCCCTCCTGCAATAATATAGCAAAAGCGCATTATCGTCATACTTTCATAAAGGTCGGGGACGATGAAGCCTGTGATTGCCGAAAGGGCGACGATAAGAACAAGAGGCGCCCCCACAAGCCCCGCAGAAACAACAATATCTCCGATTACAAGACCCCCCACGACGCTCACGGCGTGACCGACGTTTTTAGGAAGCCGAAGCCCCGCTTCTCGCATTATCTCAAAAAATATATGAATAAGAAGACATTCCGTGAGCAAGGGGTATGGCGTTTCTTCAATGCTCGCCGAGAGGTTTATCAGAAGCGAGTCGGGAAAAAGCTCAGGGTTAAAGTTCGCAAGCGCCACGTAAAACCCCGGAAGAAGCACCGAGCAGATACAGGCGAAGTATCTGAGAAGCCTCATAAGAGAAGCGTAGGCAGGTCGCCCTGTGTAGTCGTCTACGGTCGTAAAATTTTCAAAAATAAGCTGAGGGACGTAAAGCGCAAAGGGCGTCCCGTCAATAAGCACCCCGACTCTTCCCGAATAAAGCTTGGCGGCAAAGGAGTCGGGACGGTCCGTACAGCCGATTTCGGTAAAAATCCCCGAACCCTTTTTTTCAAGGAATGGCTGAATAAAGCCGCCTTCGAGAATCGCCTCAAAGGGAAGCTCCTCAAGCTTTTTTCTTACCCCCGAAAGAAGCTCAGGCGAGACCTTCCCCTTCATATAGCAAAGGCAGACGTCAGTTTTTGTAGCGCTTCCGTAGGGTTTAAGCTCAAAAACGAGGTCGGGGGATTTTATCCTTCGTCTGACAAGCGACATATTGGTTCTTATTGTCTCAACAAAGCCGTCAAGCGAGCCTCTTATGTTACTGTGGGTTGACGGCTCGGACACAGAGCGCACCGCAAAGCCCTGAACGCCGATTGCAAGACCCTGAGCGCACCCATTGGCAAGAATAGCGGCAAAGCCCGACATAATAGCGTGAGTTAATGCGGAAAAATCGGTTACCGTCTGCTGCTCCCCGGCAATCAGAACCTCGTCTCTTAGCGTTTCTATGAGCTTTTGGGGAGAAAGCTGACAATCCTTTCTCATTTCGTTGAGTGGGCGAAAGATAAGCTCTGCCATCGTTTTTGTGCTTGCCATTCCCTCGCAGTGAATTATACAGATTTTCGTGTTGCCAACCTGACCGTGCTTTATATTGAGGTCGCTTGAATTTGACATAAGCGAACGGAGATTTATAAGATTATCCTCCAGATTTTCAGATAAAGCCTTGCTGTTTATAAAATCACCTCCATTTTCGCTTATTGTAACCTTTTCGGATAAAAACATACAAATTGCTCAAAATAGTCACAGAATAACGAAACGAGGCAAGCTATGCTCATTATAGTTATAAGAACTGCCGTTCTTTATTTTTTGATTGTTTTTTCGCTCAGGCTTATGGGTAAAAAACAGCTCGGAGAGCTTCAGCCGTCTGAGCTTGTTACAACGATTATGGTGTCGAATATCGCAACGCTTGCGCTTGAGGATTCGACGCTCCCGATGCTTATGGGGATAATTCCGATTTTTGTGATAGTGTCAATAGACGTTCTCGTGTCGGGAGCTACGCTCAAGAGCAACAGGCTCAGAAAAATTATAAGCGGAACCCCCAAGGTCATTATCTCCGACGGAGTTATTGACCAACGGCAGATGAAGGAGCTTCGTTATACCGTGGACGATTTGGTTGAGGCAATGAGAGACTGTCAGATTTTCGACCTTTCTACCGTTCAGTACGCTATCGTTGAAACAACGGGGAAAATAAACTTTCTTGAAAAGGCGGTGCCGAAAATAAATCCCCCCGAAATAGTAATAAAGGACGGCGAAATCGACGACGAGGGACTTGAACGGGTAAGGCTCGGAACAGGCTGGCTGAGTAAAATCCTTGAAGAAAACAGGCTCGGCGAAAGAGAAGTTTTTCTTATGACGGCTTCGCCCGACGGAGCTTATCATATTGTAAGAAAGGAGAAGCTATGAAAAGAATCGGCGCTTCGGCGGCGCTTTTGTTTTTGCTTGCTGTTTTTGGGCTTTGGAGCTTTTTTCGCACGGAGCACACGATAGAGGCTGCGCTTGAAACGCTTGATAAGGCGCAGACGGCGGCTGAGCGAGGCGAAGACGAAAGGGTAAAATCGCTTTGCGGCGAGCTTGAGGAGCAATGGTCTGATTTTCGCCGCTTGCCTATTCTCTTGACGGATTCTGAGCACGCGCTTGAAATCACGATGAGCGTCTCCAGAATCAAGGGAGCGCAAGACGAGGAGCTTAAAAGCGAGCTTTTTGTCCTCAGAGGGCTTCTTGAAGCCTATCTTTATGAACAAACGCCGACAATTCTCAACATTCTCTGACATCTTGAATTAAAGCTCAATGTGTGGTATAATAATTAATCAACAAATTTCGGAGGGAGGAAGCGCTATGAAAAAATGGCAGACGCTTGAGGTTGATAAGCACCTTGTCGAAAGGCTCGCTCAGGAAGCGCAAATAAGCTCCTTTGCGGCTCATCTGCTGGTTGCAAGAGGAATGACGGAAAGAGCCTCGGCTGACGCTTTTTTTAACAGCGACGAGATTTCCTCGCCGTTTGAGATTGCCGATATGAAAAAGGCGGTCGATACGATAAGAGAAGCGGTTGAAAAAGAACAGGTGATTATGGTTTACGGCGACTACGACTGCGACGGAATAACAGCAACCGTAATCCTTGTTACATATCTTCAGATGATAGGTGCAAACGTCAAGTGGTATATTCCAAGCAGAGACGAGGGTTATGGGCTGAGCTTTGTTGCGGTTGACAGAATAAAAAACGCAGGAGCAGACCTCATAATCACGGTTGATAACGGGATAAGCGCCTTTGACGAGGCAAAATACATAAAGGAAATGGGAATGAAGCTTGTCATAACCGATCACCATCAGGTTTCTGACAGACTTCCCCAAGCAGAAGCGGTAGTAAATCCCCACAGAAGCGACGATTACAGCGAGTGCAAGGACCTTGCGGGATGCGGCGTTGCGCTCAAGCTCGCAATGGCGCTTGAAGACGACGTTGAGGGAATGCTTGACCAGTTCGCTGACCTTGCCGCAATCGGAACGGTTGCTGATATAGTTCCGCTTGTGGGCGAAAACAGAATTATCGTAAGACGAGGGCTTGAGACTATGCTCTGCTCTGAAAACCTCGGCGTTTATGCGCTCTTACAGGAAGCGGGTATAAAAACGGAGGACAGGCTCACTTCAAGCTCCCTTGGTTTCTCGCTTTGTCCGAGAATAAATGCGGCAGGGCGCTTTGCCCATCCGCTTGAGGCGGTTGAGCTGTTCCTTTGTGAAAGTCAGTCGCTTGCCCAGACAAAGGCGGAAAAGCTGACTCTGCTCAATAATCAGCGAAGACAGGCAGAACAGATTATCTTTGACGAAATCGAAGAACGAATCGGAAAGGACAGGAGCATAATCAACAAAAGAATTATCGTCGTGTCAGGCTCAGGCTGGAGTCACGGGGTAATCGGAATCGTCGCTTCAAAGCTTCTCAATAAATATTCAAAGCCTGCTATTGTAATCACAATCGAGGGCGACACCGCAAGGGCAAGCGCAAGAAGCGTGTCGGGCTTTTCGCTTTATAAAATGCTTGATAGCTGTAAGGATATGCTTATGCGTTACGGCGGACACACCAACGCCGCAGGCTTTACGCTCCTTACAAGCAGAATAGAGGAATTTGAGGGAAGAATTTTTGAGTATGCAAGGAAAAATTATCCCACAATGCCCTTTGACACCGTTTACGCCGACAAGGAGGTAACAGCGGCGGAGCTGACCTTAGAAAACGTCGAAGCTATCGACTATTTCAAGCCCTTCGGCGAGGGTAACCCAATGCCCGTATTTATGCTGAAAAAATGTACGATTAAGAGTATGAGACCGTTAAAGGACGGAAAATATCTCTCCTTCACCGTTTCACAGCACGGCTCAAGGTCTGAGCTTAATATCCTTAATTTCAGTTCGGGCTTTTCTTCGTTCAGATACAGCGTGGGAGATTGCGTTGACTTACTTGTAAACGCTGAGATAAACGAATATAACGATAAACGCTCGGTAAGCCTGAGACTAAAGGACGTAAGGCTTTCGGCTTTAGGCGAAGAAAAGGCACAGGAAAAGCTTCTTGCGGCAAGAAGCGCCTATGATAAGCTTTCTACGAACGAGTTTGTCGAGCCTAAGCTTATTTCAAGAATTATCCCCGATATAAAACAGCAAAGACAGGCGTATGATATAATAAGAAATTGTACGAGCCTTTCCTTTGCCGCAGAAAAGGCGTTTTCACAGGGGCTGAACTATTGTATGTTCAGAGTCTGCCTCGACGTTTTTGAAGAGAAGGGGCTTATAAAAATTGATATATGTAAGGACAGCGTCGAGCTTATCCCCGGAAATCAGAAGGTTGACCTTTCAACCTCCGAGCATCTGAGAAGGCTTGAACGACAGATAGAAAAATCAGCCAGAGGCTGACAGAAAGGCACGATTATGGTCTATACGATTGAAATGCTGATTGAGCGTATTGAAAAAAGCGAAAAGCAGTACGACCTTGAAAAAATCATAAGCGCTTACGAGCTGGCTGAAAAGGCGCACAGAGGTCAGTTCAGAACGGGAGGAGAAGCGTATATTACTCACCCTGTTGCCGTTGCCTATATTCTTCTTGAGCTGTGTCTTGATACTGATACAATCTGTGCGGCGCTTCTTCACGATACGGTTGAAGACACAGACGTGAGCCTTGAGATGATCCGAAAGAAATTCGGCGAAGATATTGCGCTTATGGTTGACGGCGTGACAAAAATCGAGAGGGTTCCGCTTAATACCAAGGAAGAACAGCACGCAGAAAATATCCGTAAAATCCTTATGGCAATGTCAAAGGACATCAGAGTTATTATCATAAAGCTCGCGGACAGGCTCCATAATATGAGAACGCTCGCTTGCCGTACGCCCGAAAAGCAAAGAAAAACCTCCCTTGAAACGATGAGCTTTTACGCTCCCATCGCTCACAGACTCGGTATGAACGACGTCAAGGAGGAAATGGAGGACAAGGCGCTTTTTTATCTTGATCCTTACGGCTATAAGGCAATAGAGGAAATGCTTGATACAAGAAAGGGCGAAAGAAACGCTTTTATTGATAAAATTAAGAGCAGAATCGCCGAAAGAATTTCGGATATCGAGCCTACTCCCATAATCGAGGGACGAGTAAAAAGCGTTTACAGTATTTATAAAAAGGTATTTGTCAAGGGCAAGAGCTTTGACGAAATTTACGATATTTACGCAGTCAGAGTAATCGTTCACGAAATGGTTGAGTGCTATAACGTCCTCGGCGTTATTCACGATATGTTCAGGCCTATCCCTTATCGCTTCAAGGACTATATCGCTACTCCCAAGGCAAACCGCTATCAGTCGCTTCATACTACCGTTATGGGCAGAGAGGGTATTCCCTTCGAGGTTCAGATCAGAACCCTTGAGATGCATAATACTGCACAGTACGGCGTAGCGGCGCACTGGAAGTATAAGGCGGGGCTAAACGGTTCGGTTGCAGGAGAAAAGCGCTTTGACTGGATAAGACAGATTCTTGACCAACAGCAGGAGGCAGACGACGTTGAAACAATCGCCGAAGCCGTAAAGGTTGACCTTGCTCCCGACGAGGTTTACGTCTTTACGCCAAAGGGCGACGTAATAACTCTCCCCGTAGGCTCTACGGTAATAGACTTTGCCTATGCAATTCACACTCAGGTGGGAAACAAGATGTCGGGCGCTAAGGTTGGCGGACGAATGGCAAACTTTGAATATCAGCTCAAAACGGGCGATATTGTAGAGATTATGACCAGCAGCTCAGCAAACTACGGTCCCAAAAGAAGCTGGCTTGATATTTCAAAGACAAACGAAGCCAAGGCAAAGATCAGAGCCTGGTTCAAAAGAGAATGTCGCGAGGAAAATATCCAGGAGGGTAAGCTTGCCCTTGAAACCGAGTTCAGACGCAACAACATAACCGCAGACGAGGAATTTATAAGAAAGGTCGCAGAGCGTCAGAGATTTACAAGCGTTGACGACTTCTATGCGGCGATAGGCTACGGCGGCGTTGTTCTGTCAAAGATAATGCAAAAGACCAAGGAGAGCTATCTCAAGCTCCAAAAGCCTGTCGAGTCGCTTGACGTTGAGGCTACGGTTCAGCAGACAGTCGCCAAGCGTCAGAGTCACGGCGTTATCGTCGAGGGAATCGACAACTGCCTCGTTAAGTTTGCACATTGCTGTCACCCGATTCCGGGCGATGAAATCACAGGCTTTATCACAAGAGGCTACGGCGTTTCGGTTCATAAAGCCGATTGCCCCAACGTAAAGCACAGCAAGGACGACGAGCGCTGGATAAACGTTTATTGGAGCAGCTCAAGCTCAACAGCCTATAACGCTACGCTTGATATAGTAGCCGCACCGAGAACGGGACTTATTGCCGATATATCAACGGCAATCGCAGGAAACCATATCCCTATCAACGAAATCAACTCACACCTGCTCAAAAACGGCAATATGAACATTATGCTCACAGTCGAGATAAGCGGAGTAGAGCAGCTCAGAAATCTTATCGTAAAGCTCGGAAAGATTCAGGGCGTGATTTCAGCCGAAAGAACGGCAAGAAACTGACTTACGGAGGAAAATATGCCTGAGATAAATAAGCTTGTGCTTGGAAAGCTTTTTACCAACTGCTTTATAGTAAGGACAGGGAACGCAAACGCAATCGTTATCGACCCCGCCGCCGAAGCAGACAGAATATCACGCTTTCTTGAGCACAATAACCTGAAGCTTGAGAAAATTCTTCTCACACACGGTCACTTTGACCACATAGAAGCCGCCCCCATTCTTCGTGAACGCCACGGCGCACCTATTTATATAGGAAGCGCTGACGGGGAAATGACGTCAGACTGTGAGAAGGCGTCGGGGAATTTTCTCTCGGACGTCCAGTTCAATAGCTTTGAAGCGGATTATTTTCTGAGCGAGGGAGACTCAATCGAGCAAGACGAGCTTCTCTTTACAGTAATGGAAACCCCCGGTCACACAAGGGGCAGTGTCTGCTATTTTTGCGACAGGGACGTTTTCGTAGGCGACACGCTCTTTTATATGTCGGTAGGAAGAACCGATATGTATTCGGGCGACAGTAAAGCACAGCAAAAATCCCTTCGCCGCCTTATGCTTCTTGAGGAGGATTATACCGTCTACTGCGGACACGGAGACGAGACTACGCTCTCTTATGAGAAAAAACACAACCCATATATAAGATGGTGGTGAAAAAACTATTATAAAGCGGTAAAAATTTCATATTGAAAAACGCTGTTTGCAATGATATATTAATAGTAACACAATCTGAAAGGAAAAAATAAAATGGCTGAGCTTAGATTTAATCCGCTTATAAACGACTGGGTAATGATCGCTTCTAACCGTCAGAACCGACCTCAGATGCCAAAGGATTGGTGTCCCTTCTGTCCGGGAGGAAACGTCCCCGATCACTACGACGTGTATAAATACGATAACGACTTCCCCGCACTCTCTCAAAATCCGCCACAGCCCGACGACGTTTCAAGCGAGTTTTTTAAGGTAAAGGAAAACTACGGCAAATGCGAGGTTATCCTCTATTCACCCGAACATACCACGACAATGAAGGAGCTTTCGCCTGAGCACATCAGAAAGCTCGTCAATCTCTGGTGTGAGCGATTTGAGGCAATCTCCGCTGACGAAAAAATAAAGTTCGTCTTTATTTTTGAGAATAAGGGCGAGGTTGTGGGCGTTACAATGCCGCACCCTCACGGTCAGATTTACGGATATAGCGTAATACCGAAGAAAATCGAGCTTGAAATGGAAAGCTTCAGCGCACATTACGAGGAAAAAGGAAAGTGCCTTATGTGCGATATGGTAGAAAACGAGAAAAAGGACGGAAGAAGAATTATCTTTGAAAACGACTATTTCACCGTATTCCTCCCGTTCTTCTGCGAATATCCCTACGGCGTTTATATCGCTCCCAAAAGACACTTTAATTATATAACCGATATGACTGACGAGGAAAAGGACGCTTTTGCACTCACGTTAAAGCAAACCGCAGGAACTCTTGACTGTCTTTTTGATAAGGCGTTCCCTTATATGATGTGTATGTATAACGCTCCCGTCAATACGCAGAACCTCCCCGATTACCACTTCCATATCGCTTTTTATCCGCCTATGCGTTCAGCCGAAAAGCAAAAGTTCAACGCAAGCTCGGAAACAGGCGCTTGGGCGCACTGTAACCCTGTTGCACCCGAAGCGGCAAGCCAAGAGCTGAGAGCCGCTTATGAAAAATTTGTAAAAAGCGGAATTTAAGAATAACAAATGCTCCTTTACAGAAAATATAGCGAGGGAAACCTCAATTTCTGAAAGGAGTATTTTTATGGCAAAAAGATTTTTACTTGCTTGTGCAGTATCCTGTGCTCTTATGAGCGTTCCTGCGTGGGCATTGGCAGACGATATAATTGAAGGCGCAGAAACGGTCGTTGAAGATATAGGCGACGTGGCGGAGGATATCGTGGGCGATGGCAGTGAAGACGACGCTCCCGACCTCACGGACGATACGACAACAACAACTCCTGCCGTTACAACCACAACCGCACCTCAGACCACAGCTCGTCCCGAAGCTGAAACAAACAAAAACCCCTCCACGGGCGCAGGTCTTGCTACCGCCGCCGCTACGGGTGTAGCCGCCGCCGTTGTCGTTGCATTAAGAAAAAGAAAGTAAAAAAGCAAACGCACCGTAAAATTTTCGGATTTTACGGTGTTTTTTTACGAGTTTTTTTCGTCAGAAAATCCTCATTCTTGTAAACGCGCTTAAATAAAGGGTTTACGGGCTTAAAAATTTTTTGAAAATTTTTTTATTTTTTTGAAACTTTATGAGACTACGGCTTGACTACTGCAATGTAAACGCCGTGAAAGGTGAGGAAAAACGGTAAATCCTTAGGTTTCACCAATATTTGTACAATAAAACAGGGTTAGCGCTCGTTTTTATGTGCAAATTTACTATTGAAACTTTTTTGGTTCTATTGTATAATTCTTACTGTTAAACGGTTAGACGTTTATAAAGTTAAATTTAATTTTATGGAGGAAAAACACTATGATGAAGAAAATCATCGCAGGCGTAGCTGCTGCTGCTCTCGCAGTATCCGCTATGGCTACATCCGCTTTTGCGGCTGCTACTGAAATTGTATCAGTAAAGCAGGAAGCAAAAACATCTTACACATCTGCAACAGTAACATTCAAGAGCGTTGCTCTTAACGCTGATCTTGCAGCAGGCAACACAATCACACTTGGTGGAGATGAAACTGCTCTTACTATTGATGACGCTACTGAGACAGTAAAGATCAATGGCTTTGAAGGCACTGCTGGTGTATGGACTGTTGCTGCAGCTCCCATGCTTGGCGACAAGACAGCTGTTACAGCTGGTGATAAGGCTCTCGACCTTAC
>JAZNST010000019.1:0-15106 GCA_045591405.1 Ruminiclostridium sp. | reverse complement strand
TGTGAATACGCAACTTTGATTCACAAAAACGCAACATTCAGCCTCCGCTATTGCAGAGGATATGGAGCGGATTACGAGGCTCGAACTCGCTACCTCCACCTTGGCAAGGTGGCGCTCTACCAGATGAGCTAAATCCGCATCGCAGGTGAAATTCACCTGCTTGGTGCCTCCGATCGGAATCGAACCAACGACACGGGGATTTTCAGTCCCCTGCTCTACCGACTGAGCTACAGAGGCATAACCACTAAAGGTAATTGGCGACCCGGATGGGGTTCGAACCCACGACCTCTAGCGTGACAGGCTAGCGTTCTAACCAACTGAACTACCGGGCCAGGAGAAAAAAGTGGTGGGAACTATAGGGCTCGAACCTATGACCCTCTGCTTGTAAGGCAGATGCTCTCCCAGCTGAGCTAAGCTCCCACACTGCCGTCTTTCTTGACGGCTTTTTTATTATACACGCTTTTGACTACAATGTCAAGGCTTTTTTGAAATTTTTTTCAAATTTTGCAATTTGCACAGCAAAAATCAACACAAGAACGCCTTTTCCGCACAAATAACAGTACGACTCAAAGAGGCTTCCCCATAAATTTCTGAAGCGGCTTTGCGTATTCGCCGAAAAACGCCTCCACAGCCGCAATTATCTCTTTTTTACGCTTTTGCGCTTCTTTTTCGTCTATTTTCAGCACAACGTCGTCAAGGTCGTGAGGCCCGAAGCGAAAATGCCCTAAAATTGCGCCCTTGAGCTCGCCGTCGATAAGAAGATACGCAAGAACGTCGCTTCCGTCCTGCTTGAAAATCGGCGTGAGCCTGTGTTCGTTTGATTTTATAAGAAAGTCGTTTTTATCAACCGCAAGCACAAATTTTTCACACGGCTCGTCCTTTTGCGCCTCCTGTGCGTCCTCTGCCCTTGCGTAGCCGCCCTTTACGGCAACAAGCTTCCCGTCAGTTATCAGGCTCGTGATTGCCGCTTTTATGTCCTTGAGGGTGAAGGAATAGTAGTTTTTAGCCATTTCCACGTCAAAAATCACGTTCATATAGGCAAATCTCAGAAGAAGAATTTTTATCGCCTCAATTTTCGTGTAGCGGTTGAGGTTGATGTCAAATTCTTGTTCAAAAACGTACCAGCAACGGTCCCACTCGTTATCAACCTGGTCCTCGAACACGAGAAATTTCTGCTGAAGCTTATGAAGCACAGGCGCAATCCTTTTTGAAAGCATACCTGTGATTTCCTTTATCATCTGAATATTTATCGGGCCTTCCTGACGCACGATATCAAAAACAACCTGCTCGTCATAGCTAAGCTCGCCCGTTTTTCTGAACGCTCCCGCCATAAGCTCCAGCTCGTCAGCAAAAACGTAGCCTACCGATTGCCCCTGAAAGCGTCCCTTGACGATTTCTCTTTTTGACCTGAGCATATAGCAGTGCGCCTTATCGTCCATATCACAGCGACCGTTTATCGTCGGAGGCGAGCCCGGATCTGTCCAGAAATTAGTGTGAACAGGCGACATATTTCTGAATATTTCGTCAAACCCGTCCGCACTTAAAGGCTTAATAAGTCTTTGGCGTTCCATAAGCAAGCGTAAATTCATAGCTTTTCCTCCGTTTTTGTGCAGTTGTTATTTATTGTAGCACCGCATGAGAAAAATTGCAAGATAGATCCGGTTTTTTCTAAAAAGAGATTGAAATCAAAGGAAAAAAATGTTATAATAGTTAATAAAGCACTTTAAGCGTTAATAATCAGCGAGGGAAAAATATGAAGCATATCTTCATCGTTAACCCTGTTGCAGGGAAAACAGACGTATCAGAGCTAATAAGAAAATATGTTGAAAGCCGTACGGATATAGAATGTATTGCGTTCAACACCGAGTACGCAGGTCACGAAACCGAGCTTACAAAACGATTTGCGGATATCTTTGACGACGAAACAATCAGGATTTACGCCTGCGGCGGTTCGGGTACTCTTTGCAAAATAATAAACGGAATCAAGGACTTCAGAAAAGTCGAGGTCGGCTGTTTTCCTGCGGGAATGACAAATGACTTCCTCAAAAGCTTTGAGGGCGGAGTCGAAGCGTTCAAAAACCTTGACGCTCTCGTAGCGGGAAGAACTATTCCCGTCGATATTTTCGACTGCGGAATAACAAGAGGCGTAAACTCCTTTAGCTACGGCTTTGAAACAAGCGTTGCCGCAGGGGTAAACAGACTCTCTTATATATCTTTTCTCGGAGAGCAGATTCCCTATAAGCTCTCAATTATGGCAAACCTGTTTCATCAGCGTCTGAAGGAATACTCCGTTTCTATTAACGGAAGAGATTTTTCGGGAATTTATACCGTTGTAACAGCTATGAACGGCGTGTGCTACGGCGGCGACATTTTCCCTATCCAAAACGGAAAGGTCAACGACGGACTTCTTGACTTCGTGCTTTATAAGTCGATTTCGTTGCCAAAATTCTCACGCGATTTCAAAAATTATAAATTCGGAAGCCTCGAAAAGCTCGGAGATCAGATCATTTCGGGTACGGCCAGGGAGCTTGTGGTTCAGCAAAAATCCAAAAAGCCGCGCATTATGGTTGACGGAGAGGTTTTCAGCGTTCCAAACGACGCTCCTATAACTGTCAAGATGATTCCCGCTGCACTGAAATTCGTTGTGCCAAAGGGAACTCAGTTGCTCAGAGGTAAGCTGGGAGGTGTGACTATTGCAGATTAATACTAATGTCGTAAAGCGTGTTATTTTTATTGTCAACACTCTGATAGTTTTATTCGTCACAATTTTCTCAATGGTTTATAACGCCGCTTGGCACCCCTTGATTTACGTTACCTTCTATGCGCTTACAGCCGCAATGTTCGTTTGCTTTTTTGTGCTTAAAAAACTGCCTCAGATTCCCGTTCAGTATATCGGTGCAGGAATTATGTTAGCAGAGCTTACTACGCTTTGCTGTATCTGTTCGTCAACTGATTTTACACAAGAGGCGTTCATTCTTCTGTTAATCCTCTTTTCGCTCTTTTTTAACCCCAAGCTCAATATCACGATGCTGATTGTGAGCGTCGTCTTTTATATTGTTTGTGCAATCGTGGCTCACGACCGTTTTTTTGCACCCACGTCGTTTATCGGCGAAAATTACATAAGAGTGTGGATGATGTTCCTGAGCGAGGTTTTTATTACCGTTATCGTCTGTGCAATCAATAAGCTCAAGATAAGAATGACCTATAAAACCCAAAGCTCCGAGGACCTTCTGAAGCTTGTTGAGATAAAGAAAAAGCAGGCTATCGAAAACGCTCACGTTAAGGCTGACTTCCTTGCAAATATGAGCCATGAAATAAGAACGCCCATGAACGCAGTAATCGGTCTTACTGAAATTATACTGCGCGACCCTGAGATAAACGACAATATCCGCGAAAACGTATATAATATCAAAACTGCGGGTAATGCGCTTATTACAATCATAAACGATATTCTCGACTTTTCAAAAATCGAGTCGGGAAAAATGGAGATTACTCCTGCAAGATATAAGATTTCAGCTATTGTGAACGATACGATAAACGTCGTTGCAATGCGTCTTATCGGAAAAAACGTCGATCTTATCACAAGGATTAACCCCGAAATCCCCAAGGAGCTTGTCGGCGACGACGTAAGAATCAGACAAATTCTTACAAACCTTCTGAATAACGCCGTAAAATTCACCAAGGAAGGAACTATCACCCTTGAAATCACCTGGTCGCACCTCAGCGGCGACAAGGCGGAGCTTAAAATGGTAATAAGCGACACGGGTATAGGAATAAAGGAATCTGACCTTCCAAGCCTTTTTGATAGCTTCAAGCGCCTTGACACAAAGCACACAAGAGGTATCGAGGGAACAGGTCTCGGTCTTTCAATCGTTCATAATCTTGTTAAGCTTATGGGCGGCGATATATCGGTCGAGAGCGTTTACGGCGAGGGAACAAGCTTCACCGTTACAATCCCTCAGCGTGTAAGCGACCCTGCGCCGCTTGCAGAGGTAATTAACGCTTACGAAAAGAAAATTCTCTTTATCGACGAGGTTGCTTCTTCAAGAGAAGCCGCACAAAGCGACCTTCAGCGTATGCACGTTGAATACGAGCTTGCTTCTGACCTTGATTCTGTAATCAACAAATTCGGAAAATATTATTCCCATCTCTTCGTTTCTAAGACAATCTACGACGCCAACGCCGCTGCTATCGAACGCTTCGCATTGGCAAACGGAAAGCCAAAAATCGCTCTTATTCTCGATAAGAACGACGTTTC
Source organism: Ruminiclostridium sp. (assembly GCA_045591405.1). Taxonomy (GTDB): domain Bacteria; phylum Bacillota; class Clostridia; order Oscillospirales; family Ruminococcaceae; genus Ruminiclostridium_E. The sequence goes on along the minus strand of JAZNST010000019.1, from coordinate 10,848 downwards.
GACGGGCTATTCGGGAAAGATTATAATCAGACGTCCCGTTTATTGCACGCTGTTCTCGTCTGTGCTCAACGGCGAAAAGGTAGTAACCTATGAAACTCAGGCATTCAGAGAGGCGTTTATTGCCCCTGACGCAAAGCTTCTCGTGTGCGACGATAACGAATCAAACCTCAGAATTATGACAGGGCTGCTTGAGCCGTATAAGATGAGAGTCAAGGCTGTAACAAGCGGATATGCGGCGATAGAAGCGCTCAAGCAGGAAAAATTCGATATTATCTTTATGGATCATCTGATGCCTGAGCTTGACGGAATCGAAACTGCACAGCTTATTCGTCAGATGCCCTTTGAGCATTGTAAAACAACGCCTATAATCGCCCTTACCGCTAACGCTATGAGTGGGGCAAAGGAAATGTTCCTCCAAGAAGGCTTCCAAGGCTATATTTCTAAGCCTGTTGAGCTTTCTGAGCTTGAAAATACAATTAAGTCGAACCTTTCTCCTGCTCAGATTATAAAAAGTAAGACTAACCCTCAGAGCGTCGAACCTGCAATTCAGCTTGAAATCGTCGGCGTTGACGTGGGAGTGGGAATCCACAACTGCGGCGGAAACAAGAAAAATTATATCGAAATTCTGACGCAGGTTGTCGAAAACGGCCCCAAAACGAGCGCAATGCTCACAAAATACGCTCTTGAAAAGGACTATAAGAATTATCTTATCCAAGCTCACGCCCTCAAAAGCGTTTGTGCAAGTATAGGTGCGCTTGAGCTTTCGCAGTACGCAAAGGAGCACGAGTTTGCCTGCCGTGAGGAAAGGTACGAAATAGTTCAGAACGAGTCGGGAACGCTCGTTTCAAGAAACGATATGCTTATGGAAAATATAAGCGCTATGCTGGCAAAAATCGGCGAAAAAACCGCGTCAGAGCGTAAACAGAAGTCTCAGATAAAAATCGACGACGCTGTTATTGCAATCACTCAGATAAAAACTCACATCGACGAGTTTGAGCCCGACGACGCTCTTGATATTCTTAACGAGCTTCTTGATAAGGAGCTTGGCGCTTCTGTCGAAAATTCGCTCAACGACATTAAAAAGCACGTCTGCGATTACGAATACGACGAGGCAATGGAGCTTCTTGACGCTCTTGTTACTGAAATCAGAAAGGTACACACAAATGAGTAGGATCTTAGTTGTAGATGATAATAAAATACATCTGCTTCAGGCAAAACAAATACTTTCGGATTACTTCGAGGTTTCTACGGTAATTTCGGGTATTCAGGCGCTGAAGTTTCTTGATAAAAAGGACGTAGACCTTATTATCCTTGATATCGAAATGCCTGTTATGGACGGAAGGCAGACTCTCGCTGAGCTTAGAAATAACCCTAAAACCGCCCGTATCCCCGTTATCTTCCTGTCCGCTACAAGCGACACGGAAACTGAAGCTACCTGTTTTCAGCTCGGCGCAATAGATTTCATAACGAAGCCGTTGGTTCCACAGGCTATGCTTACTCGTGTGACTAAGGCTCTTGAGCTTATTGAGCAACGTAAAACCCTCGAAAAAAACGTAAAGCACTATATGGATATTGCTACCTCGGATTCTCTTACGGGGCTTTATAACAGGGCGCACTTTGTTCCCCAGATGACCGAGGCGCTCAGAGAAAACAATAGCGGAGCGCTTATTATCCTTGATATCGACCGCTTCAAGAAAATAAACGACACTATGGGACATATCACGGGCGACGAGGTGCTCGCTTCGTTTGGAAGGCTCCTTTCTGAAATGTTCTCCGATTCGCTTGTTGCAAGAATAGGCGGAGACGAATTCGTAGTATTTTCGCAGAGTAACGCTACGCCTGAATACATAAAAAGGCGCCTCGATACGCTTACCGTTCGTGCCGACGAGTTTTTCAAGGAATCAACCGACGGTATAGGAGCGCTTTCTGCCGGAATCGCCTTTTCTCCCGAACACGGAACGGATTTCACCTCGCTTTACTCTTGCGCTGATAAGGCTCTTTACTACACAAAGCCTTTCGTAAAAAGCTCGTACTGTATTTATAACAGCACGATGGAAAGCTCAGCGCCGCAAGAGGTTGACATTACCTCGATGAAAAATATGCTCAACGACGGCGAAGCCCCACAGGGCGCTCTTCAGAAGGACTTTGACGCTTTTCTTCAGATTTACCGTTTCGTCGGTCGTGAAGAAAGACGCGAAGATAAAGGCGCAAGTCTTATGCTCATTACGCTCAGAACCGATAACGAAGTCGTTGATAAGCTCACACGGGAAGAGTATATGGAAATGCTCTCAAAGATTATCAAGGAGTCAATGAGAATGGGAGACGTCTATACAAGATGCAGCGATTCTCAGTATATGGCGCTGTTCCCTCAGTTTGACATAAACTCAGGTCCCGACGTCATAATGAACAGAATCAGAATGAGATTTAAGAATCTCGCCCTCAATGATAACGTAAGACTTTGCTTTGAGTCTGAGCAGATTAAAAACTAAATACAAACCTCCTTACTCTAAAACGAGCAAACCCCAAAAGAAAAAGGGACAAGCCAATCACGGTTTGTCCCTTGATTTTATTTTCAGACCTGTTCACCCTCCGAACCGTCCTCCTGTGGCGTTGGCGAAGGCGTTTTCTGTGCGCTTTCTCTTCTGAGCTTCGCCGTCTGGAGCATTCGCTTGAACGAGCTTTTCGTAAGCGGCTTTTCCCAAACGATAGCGTTATAAGGCTCAAACTGTGCGCTTACGTCGTCAAAGTCGCCTGCCGTCAGCACGACGAACGGTGCGCTTGCGTTGATATAACGGTAGAATCGGCGCACAACCTCCATTGCGTTCATTTCAGGCAGGGTGTCGTCAAGAATATATGCGTCGTAATCTCCGCCCGAATCCATAGCTCTTGAGATGATATTGATTGCCTCAAAGCCGTTCGAAACACATTCACAGCTCACCTCAAGCTCGTCAAGAAGCGTCTTTTCATAGTCAAGCGACGCCTTGTCTCCGTCGGCAATAAGAACCTTCAGACCTCTTACCGGCGGAACCTTGATTTCTTCCTGGCTTTCTGCCGCTTCGAGAGGAAATTCTACCATAAAGACCGTACCAAAGCCAACTCGTGAGTTGAAGCTTATCTTACCGCCGAGTCTTTCGGTGATTTTTGCACAGGCGTGAAGCTCAAGCCCTGTAAATTCAGCGTCGGAAATGTCGGTATTAAGCCTTGTAAACGGCATAAAGACCTCGGCGGGATTTGCAGTAAAGCCAAGTCCGTTATCAGAAACTATGAAGGTAATCTTGTTCTGGCTTTCTTCTGCCGCAAGCGTCACGCTTCCGTTATATCTTGAGTGCCTTACAGCAACGCGCAAGAGATTACACAAAAGCTTTGTGAACCATCTTTCGTCAGCTCTTATAATTTTAAGCGGCGCTTTTTCAAGCGTACTGCGGTAGATTATATTTTTCTGAACAAGCTCAGGCTCCATTACGGTGTCGATTTCTTCAAAGAGATATTTGAGGTTACAATCGCTGACGGACGGCGCAATAGTTCCGCCCTCGATTCCGCTTATGTAGAATGAATCGTCGGTGACCTCGGAAATTGCCCCTACGCAAGACCTCATATCGTCGGAATATTCGCTGTCGATGAGCTTTGCCGCCGAATAAACCACACTCAGAGGCTCGCTTATCTTATTTGAAATGCCCTTAATAAGCTGACACTTTTCCTGTTTTACAATACGGTTTTGTTCCATAACCGAGCCGTACTGCTCCTTTATGCTCTGCTCTCGCTTCATCTGGTCGTCAATACCCTTTCTGATGATAAAGACGTTGCACGGATGAGCCTTATTTACAGGAATTGCCCTTACGGTAATAACCTCGAACTTATAGCTTCCCGCACCAGAGCGCACCTTACACTTAATCTGCTCTGAGCGACCTTCCCTGACGATTGCTTCAAGAGCCTCCCTTGAGAAATATTTTTCGGCAAGAGTGCCGTCCTCGTCGTAAACGAAGCCGCTTGGGAAGATTTCGCCGCTGAAGTCGGTTTTGACTACGTTATAGCTTCCGTCCTGTTCAACCTCATAATGAAGCTTTTTCTCATTTATGAGGTCGTATTCGTAAACCGTACTGTCAGCTGAAATTACCCTTGTCAGCTCCTCTATGAGCATCTTGTTGTTCTTTTCCTTAAAGATAACGACAGACCTGAACGCAAGAACTGTTATTGCAATAATAACAAGCGCAATAAGCACAACGCCGAGAATTGCAACAGCAGGCTTATCGTGGATAAAGGAATTAAGGCTCTGAGGGCTTATAAAATCGTTTCTCGCCTCAAAAACAAGTCCGTCTATCGTGCCGTTGCTTTTGAGCGTTCTTATGGTTTTATCAAAGATTGAAACGAGCATTGGGTCCGCCGTTGTTCTGACGCCGATTGCGTACTCGTAATAAAGCCCCGGAATTACCGAAACGAGGAGCTGGTTGCTCTCGTCTTCAAAAACAGCCCTTTCTGCCGTTATACTGTCTAAGAATGCGGCGTCAACGCTTCCGCTTCTTACCGCCTCAATACATTCCTCCGCGCTTTCAAAATATTGAAGCTCTGTGCCAAGCGACTGCTTTTCGCTCACTCTGTCGCCAAAAACCGCCGCCGCTTTATTTATCTGAGTTGTTCCGTGCTTCATAAGCGCAACACAGCAAAGCGAAAGATAAGGATCGGTAATAGACACCCCCGTGCCCGAAGAATCGGTATAAAGATTGAGGTTAAGCACGGTGCTTTCTTGCATTGAGGGAGAAATCTCGACGGTAATTCCCGTGAAAAGCTGGATTTCTCTTATAATCTGCGCCGCTATTCCGCAAGGAAGCGACCTTTCGTCGAAGTAAGCGAGCGTTCCGTCGCTGCTCAGATAGCCGTTAAGAACGGTTCCGTTGCGTCTGAGCTTTTCAATAAGCTCCTGCTCTTGCTCGGTGAAAACGTCGGAGGCGTTACTTCCCGAATAATATCTGAGCATAAGCTCAGACGAAAGCTGAGGCTCTGCGAGCTGAAGCCTTGCAAGCGCTGAGTTGATATTGCTCATTAGCTCGCCTCTGTCTTTTCTTGCGATTATGTAAAACGGCTCGGAATTAAAGGTAAGAACGGCCGTTTCGCCCTCTGCACGTCTTAAAGTGCTTGAAGCGATCGCTTCGATTTCAAGTCCCTCGTCAAGCGCTTTTTTCATAAGCTCTTCGCTTTCATAAAGAACCGTCGTATAAGAAAAGCCGTTTGCAAGTGCAAATTCGGGAAGCTCAGAAATAATGGCATCTCCCGAAAGCATACCGATTTTTATTCCGTTAAGCGAGGAAGGGTCTGAAGTCAGATACTTCGTGCTTGTGTTTTTAACGCTTATGGTGTAGCTGCAGCTTCCGATGGGATATTCTGAAAAGATAAAGTCCTTTTCATAGTTTTCAAGCTTCTGAGGCGAGGTAAGAAGGTCGATTTCGCCGCTTGAAAGCATTTTGAGCATTTCGTCCCACGAGCGCTCGTGCCCTGTGTATTCAAAGCTGTAACCCGTGTATTTTTTTAGCCTTTGCATATAATCATAGCCATAGCCCGACATCGCACCGTCAGCATCTACGTTGTGATAGCCATTCATTGCAAAGTAGCCGACTCTGACCGTGTTTCCTGCCTGTGCAAAAACAGTCGCAGGAATAAGAGACAGCATAACCGCACAGCTAACGGCGGCACAGATAAGCTTTTTTAAGATTTTTCGTCCAAGCATCATATTTCAACTCCGATAAAATACTGCATAATACTATTTAATAATACCACATTATTAACAATCAATCAAGAGAAAATTTCACGTTCTTGACAATTATTCCAAGCAAGCGTAAAATGTACCTGTGAGGTGGGAAAATGACGGAGCTTATAAAAATTGAAGACATCGCCGCCGCAAAAAAAGCTCAGGAGCTTGCCTATGAAATCTGGCACGAGCATTACGCCGATATACTCTCTGTTGAGCAGATTGACTATATGCTTAAAAATCAGACCGCTGAAGAAATCCTGAATCATAGCTCTGAGGGCTACGTTTTTTATCTGATAAGGCTCGACGAAAAAGATATCGGTTATACCGCCGTCTCTTACGACGAAAAGCTTGATAACCGAGCGCTTGTTTCCAAGCTCTATATAAAAAGCGAAAAAAGAGGTCAGGGCGTTGGAAAAGCCGTGATGAGTCTTCATTCTCAGAATGCAAAAAAGCTGGGCTTTGACGGGCTTTACCTTTATGTCAATAAGAAAAACGACGCTTTATTTGCGTATGAAAAATTAGGCTTCAAAAAAGAGCGCGCGGTCGTTACCGACATCGGAAACGGCTTTGTTATGGACGATTTTATTATGTCGCTTGATTTCTGACGAATATTTAAGAGCAGGGCTGAGCCTTGCTTTTCTTTTTTCAACGCCCTCCCCTTTACCCATAAGCTTTCAAAGCCGTTTCAAAGGAGAAATGGCGGCTGTTGCGCAGGGATTTTTCACAGACAAAAACAAGCGCCGAAAAAATGAAACAGCGAAAGATTAAACAAGAGAAAACGAGAAAACAAGAGAGATTAAGCGAGATTTTAAGATATATATAAAAAAAGTTGTCAAAAACTCTTGACAAGCCCGCCCAATGCCGTTATAATAACACTTGTTGTGTTGAGTAGATGACAATGCTCAACAAGAAATCAATATTACAGGAGGAAAATTTTATGTCAACTTATATGCCTAACCCCCAGACAGTAGAGCGTAAGTGGTATATTCTGGACGCAACAGGCAAGTCTCTTGGTCACGTTGCTGCTAAGGCTGCTTCTATCCTCAGAGGAAAGAACAAGCCCACATTCGCTCCTCACTGCGACTGCGGAGATAACGTAATCATCATCAACTGCGAAAAGGCAGTTCTCACAGGCAACAAGCTCCAGAACAAGTATTACAGATGGCACACAGGCTGGATCGGACACCTTAAGGAAATCCGTTACGACGAACTTATGGAAAAGAATCCCGAAAAGGCAATGCAGCTCGCTGTTAAGGGTATGATCCCCGATACAACAATCGGTAGAAAAGCTCTTACAAGACTTCGTCTTTTCAGAGGCGCAGAACACATTCACGCTGCTCAGAAGCCTGAAGCAGTAGAGTTTTAAGGAGGGGTAACAATGTACGAATCTAAGCCATATTACTATGGAACAGGCAGAAGAAAGAATTCTGTGGCCAGAGTTCGTGTATATCCCGGCTCAGGCAAAATCACAATCAATAACAGAGACATCGAAGATTACTTCGGTCTTGATACACTCAAGCTCATCGCTCGTCAGCCTCTCGCCCTCACAGGCACAACAGAGAAGTTCGACATCATCTGCACAGTAGCAGGCGGCGGTGTTACAGGTCAGGCAGGCGCAATCCGTCACGGCCTTTCCAGAGCCCTCCTCCAGTACAGCGACGAGCTTCGTCCCGTACTCAAGAAGGCTGGCTTCTTAACTCGTGACCCAAGAATGAAGGAAAGAAAGAAGTACGGCTTAAAGGCTGCACGTCGTGCTCCTCAGTTCTCAAAGCGTTAATCGCTTGTCACACAATATGCAAATCAACCTCCTCGGTTTCGGGGAGGTTTTTGTTTTTTGGGAAGATGCGGCAAAAAGGAGAAAAAACACGGCGTTCCGATTTATGCGAAAAATGTGGCTTTCTTATTCTAAATGTGATAAAATAAAGAAGCTGAATGATGATTTTACGTTACGGACAAAAGAGTGCAAGGAATGTCGGGAAAGTTACGAGAATCTGAGGTATTATGTATTACAGAAGGAAGGTGACGCAATGAGCTGGACAGAAGATATTGCCTTGTCAATCAAGTATATCGAAAGCAATCTTACCCAAGAGCTTACCTTGGACGAAATTGCAAGAAAAATTAATCTTTCCCCATTCTATTTTCAAAAAGGATTTTCTATTTTGTGTGGAATCACGGTTTCAGAATACATACGAAACAGAAGATTGTCACTTGCCGGCAGAGATTTGCAGATAGATGGCGCTAAGGTTATCGACGTGGCAATGAAATACTGCTACGACTCCCCTGACAGCTTCACAAAAGCGTTTACCCGATTTCACGGAATAACTCCCTCTCAGGCAAAGGCGGGAGAAGGTGAAATCAGAAACTACCTTCCTCTGAAGATACAAATATCAATGAAGGGTGGATTTGAAATGGAATGTAAAATCGTAAGAAAGCCTGCGTTTACCGTTATCGGAAGCGCAAAAATCATCAAGCACGAGGACGGCTACAAGGAATGTCCTAAGTTCTGGGACGAGCATTACAAGAACGGAAACGGCAGATACGTCAACGGAACGTATGGAATCTGTCTTTCTCAGAGCGAACAGGAGGGCTGCTTCAAGTACATGATTGCAGACGATTACGTGCCTGCAAAGGAGCTTCCCAAAGAATTCAAAACAGAAGTTATCCCCGAAAACACATGGGCTGTATTCCCTTGTAAGGGAGCAATGCCCGAAGCCTTACAGAAGGTAAACACTCAGATATTCAAGGAATGGCTCCCCGGAAACAGCGACTATGAGATTGCAGGAGCGTATAACATAGAATACTACGCAAACCCCTGCGACTACCCCAAGGGCACTCAGGACGAGAATTATTACTCAGAGATCTGGATGCCTGTAAAGTCGAAGAAGTAATCAAAAAAAGAACAAAAGTGATATGAAAACGACCTCCCTGTTTCAGGGAGGTTCTTCTTTTTAGCTACAAATAAGCAGTAAATTGTCTTTTAGAGTGATTGTGATATAATGGGATAAGAAAGCTCAGAATCCGCACAAGGAGGAAGCGTTATGACGGGTTATTATAATGGGGTTTTTTGCAGATTAGGCACTTACCGAGTCTTAGGAGAAAATAAGCCCGCCTTATATTATATCAGCAGTCCCGACCGGGAAACGACGCTTAAAGCAGGATTTGACGAGGTGCGTTATGGGTTGTGGGTGAAAATATTAACCGATAAAGAGCATAAGGAAATCAAAAAATTATTTTCCGTCTGATTTTCAATACAAGCCGCCGTATTCTGAGGGAATGAATACGGCTTTTCTTATTCTCGTTGCAAAAAGAAATGAAAAGTGGTAAAATATAAGAAAGAAATTGCAGAAATCAAGGTGATAAATTGAAGCTCAAAAACTTTTTCGGCCATCTGAAAACGATAAGAAAGCACAGACGACTCGTGCGTAAATTCTGCTTCAGATGCGGTCTTTACAGCCAGGGCTTGAGGCACGACCTTTCAAAATACGCTCCCTGTGAGTTTTTCGCGGGAGTCAGATTCTTTCAGGGCGACCGTTCCCCGAACGATATGGAGAGACGGGAAAACGGATACAGCGCCGCCTGGCTTCATCACAAGGGAAGAAACCGTCATCACTGGGAATATTGGCAGGACTATGTGCCAAAGCAAGGACTGAGATACGTTGAGATGCCCGAAAAATATCTGTACGAGATGGCTTGCGACAGAATCGCCGCTTGCCGTGTTTATCACAAAAGCGCCTACTCATCAAAGGACGCTCTTGCCTATTTCGACAACAGCACCGCTAAAAACATTATGAACGAAAAAACTGCCGAAAAGCTCAGAAGCTTGCTTGTAGTCTGTGCCGACGAGGGCGAAGAAGCGATGTTTTCTCTCATACGCTCACGGGTAAAGGGAAAATAAGCTCCGACTGCACAAGAAAATAAAAGTGACAAATGTAACCTCGAAAACTGACGATATTCACTTGAAGTCACGGCTTTTTATAAGCTATAATAAAGATACAGAAAAAAAGCCGTGTATATAAAGACGCTTATATAACAAAAGGGCTGTCGGTGTAAGAATAGAAGAACACGAAGCGTTCAAGGTATGCACAAGGAAAGTGTGGATCATCGGACAGGATGACAGTCGGTTCGCAAGCTTTTGGGAGAGGGCGCACGCAAGCGGAATGGTTCAGAAGTTAAAAGGCGCAAAAGGATTGAGCAGACACGACGCCTTCGGTCTCTTTACAACTCTGAACGAACGCTGAACGTCGTGGGAGGAAAAGCATTATGGAAAATACCGCATTGGTCGTGATTGACCTTCAAAACGACATTACAAAGAATTATAAAGAGATTGTCGGACAAGTCAATCGGGCGATAGACTGGGCTGTTGATAATGAGCTGTACGTTGTTTATATTCAGCACAACAATTTGTCGGCAGGAACGAGAACCTTTAAGGCGGGGACGCACGGCGCAGAGCTGGTGTCGGAGATGAAGGTCGTTTCTGACAACATTTTCACTAAGACAAAGAGCAACGCTTTGACAAGTGAAGATTTTATCAGCTTCATTCATAAGCACGGTATCACGTCATTTTTCATCGTCGGAGCAGACGCGACCGCTTGCATCAAATCTACCTGCTATAATATGACAAAAAGCGGCTATACCGTGAGTGTGCTGTCTGACTGTATCACCAGCTACGACAAAAAGAAGCTGCCTGAGATGCTTGACTATTATGAAAGCAAAGGCTGTTCTGTCAAGAAGCTTAGCGAAATTATATAGTGGTAACGATTGTAACAAACATAATTCCAAAGGAGGTAAAAATGATGAATTGTCCAAATTGCAACAAGGAAATGAGAAAGGGTTTTTTCTTCACGTCAAAGGACGGAGCTTTCAGCTTCGCAAACGAGGTCCCCAGAGTTTTTGAAAGAGCAAGCAAGGCTGAGGGCTTTGTTGAAATCACTCCGCTGAAAGCGTCCCACAGAACCTCAATCGAAGCTTATATCTGCGAGGATTGCAAAAAGGTTGTCATTGACTACTGATAAACATAAAATACCGATAAAAGCAGCTGCTCGGCTGCTTTTTTCTTTTATATCGGCCGTCGCCCGACTCGCCACTGCCCGTCTTCGTAGGTGAGG
>JAZNST010000018.1:0-8838 GCA_045591405.1 Ruminiclostridium sp. | reverse complement strand
GAGGCTTCGTTGTCGTGGGTTGATTCCTGAGAAAGCTCCTCTGAGGTTGTGGCTTTTGTTTCGTGCAAGGTCTCTTCCGTCTTGGTGGGCGCTTCGGTTTTTTCTGACGAGACTTGCGTTTGTGTTGTGTCTTCGGTTGTCGTCTGTGCAACAGTCATTTCGGTATCAAAAGCCTCGCTGAAGCTTTGAAGGTAAGCTCGCCTTTGCGCCGTGTCACAGCGGTGATTAAGTGCGAAGGCTTCTTCTGTGGGGTCAAAATAGCGTGTATCTATATAATCTTCAGTTTTATATTCGCCGTACTGATAGTCGTTTTCAGAGCCCCAGCAAGCGTCTGCGTAAACCCATCTTTCCTGCTCGGTGCAATAAAAGGCTGACCATTCGTGGTTTTGACGGCCTGTTTCGAGAGTGTCGTAGGTTACTTCTCCTGCCGCCGCCGAGCCTTTTATCGTCACAGCGTCAATTCCCGCCGCCTCAAGAAGCGCACAGTAAAAGTTTGCGTAGCCCGAACACACGGTTCTTTTTGTGATTGACGTGTTTGAAATTGCGATTGTTTCTTCGGTGATGGTTGATTCGGCTGCGTCGTGGTCGTAGTACATAAACCTACAAAGCCAGTCGTAAATCAGCCACGCCTTTTCGTAGGTAGTAGAAGCGCCTTGGGTTATCTGTGCCGAAATCTCTCTGAGGTTATTCTGAAGCGAGGCTATAAGCTCGTCGTCGTCCACACAGGTAAGGTACGCTTTACTTACAAGGGCAGGGGAGTCGGTTATCTCGGAAAAGACTTCGGGGTTCTTATAGCTCAACGAGTTTATGGGAAAATAGAGTCCCCCCTTGTCGCAAAGAAGCATAAATCGGTGAGCAAAGTCGTCGTATCTTATAATGATGTCGAGTCGTCCCGTGAAGCCTTCGGGCGCAATCAGCTTTCCTGTGTAAAAGCCGTCTGAGCTTACAGTCAGCTTCGTTTCAGAGGAAGAAGCGGCTGAAAACGAGATATCTCTTATTGTGTAGATTGTGTTTTTTCCTTGCACTGTCAGCTCAAGACCGTCGAGCGTAAACAACGTGTAGCAATCAGGGTTATTTGAGGTAAGAAGCGAATAGCTTCTGCCAAAGTCGTCCGCGTTTGCAATCGGAGCGCAGAATACCGCAATGACAACCGCTGTCAGCACACATATTATTTTTTTCATCTGTTCCCTCATTACATATAGTGAAAGTGACTTGATTCATTATACACTATTATGCGCCGATTTGCAACACGTTTATAATCCGTACATAAATCCGTAGAGGGAGGCTGAGCTGACGTCGCCGCCGATAATCCTTGCGCCGTAGGTGAGAATATGGGCGTATGCGCTGTCAAGCGGTTGTCCGTCGGGAGTGGCTGTGTTTTTGATTTCAAAGGTGAATTGCTTTACTTTCGTGGCACGGTAGTCCCAAAGGTCGAAGCCGCTTTGCTTCTGAAGCTCGTTATAGCGCTCATAGACTTCGCCGAAGCTTTCGGGAATGATAACCTCACGCTCGTCAACAAGCGCTCCCGAATGCCAGCCTCTTTTTTCAAGAAAGCTTCTCAGCCCCTGCTCGGAAATATCAGAGGTTCTCATGGAGATATATTTTATTGCACACGAAATAAGATAGACAAAAAGCGCCGTAAGTGCTATAATGAAAACAGGTTTTAAGAGTCTGCTGTTGTTTTTTGACATAAAAGCCTCCTATATATTGTTGGTGTTTTACAATATATGCACCATATTTGTAAAACATTTCACAAAATTAACCTGTTGAATGTTAGCATAATTGCCAAAAAATATGATTAGATAGGGCGTTTTGAGTAATTTTACCCCGATTTTTGTGCAATTTCACAACAAAAACTTTAGCTTTTCGTTCTTCTTTTGTACCCGTTAGTCATTTTACATAAACCGCTTGAAAATTTTTTAGTGAATTAGGTACTACCATTTTTGGCGTTTTCCTGTTATTATTATATCATACGATTTTAGTATTAAATTAGGAGGAAACACATAAATGGCAAGTTTATCACTCAGAGGCATTTACAAGCGCTATCCGGGCGGCGTTACAGCCGTATCTGACTTCACGATGAACATCAAGGATAAGGAATTTATCATTCTCGTAGGTCCTTCCGGTTGCGGTAAGTCAACAACACTTCGTATGATTGCAGGTCTTGAGGAAATCTCCGAAGGCGAACTCTTCATCGGCGACAGACTCGTAAACGACGTTGCACCTAAGGACAGAGACATCGCGATGGTATTCCAGAGCTACGCTCTTTATCCTCATATGACAGTATTCGAAAACATGGCATTCGGTCTTAAGCTCCGTAAGGTTCCTAAGGACGAAATCAAGAGACTTGTAGAAGAGGCTGCTAAGAGCCTTGATATCTACCACCTTCTCGACAGAAAGCCTAAGGCTCTTTCAGGTGGTCAGAGACAGCGTGTTGCTCTTGGTCGTGCTATCGTTCGTGACCCTCAGGTATTCTTACTTGACGAGCCTCTGTCAAACCTCGACGCTAAGCTCCGTGCACAGATGAGAACTGAGCTTTCCAAGCTTCATAAGAGACTCGGTACAACATTCGTATACGTAACTCACGACCAGATCGAGGCTATGACAATGGGTGACAGAATCGTTGTTATGAAGGACGGCTTCATTCAGCAGATTGACTCTCCTATCAACCTCTATGAAAACCCCTGCAACAAGTTCGTAGCAGGCTTTATGGGTTCACCTCAGATGAACTTCATTAACGCTAAGCTCCTTTACATCAACGATAAGTACACTGTTGAATTCGGCTCTGAGGATACAAAGACATCCCGCGGCAGAAAGTTCTACATTGAAATCCCAAGCAGCAAGACAGCTGACGTTGAAGCTCTCAAGGAATACATCGACAAGGAAGTTACACTTGGTATCCGTCCTGAAAGCATTCACGATGAAGAAATGTTCATCTCCAATGCTACAACAGGTATCATCGAAGCTACTGTTGACGTAACAGAAATGATGGGTGCTGAAACATACCTCTACCTCACATGTGAAGGTATTCCGATTACTGCAAGAGTTAGCCCTCGTTGCACAGCTCGTCCTCAGGACGTAGTTAAGCTCGCTCTTGATCCTAATAAGATCCACCTCTTCGACATCAACGACGAGCACAGCATTCTTGCATAATTACAAGACAAATTTAAGGACGGGTTTATCCCGTCCTTTTTGTTTATCCTGTTGCAACACGATTTTCAAATAAAAAAGCAAGGGCAGATTCGTCCTTGCTTTTATTTTTCGATTCAGTTTTCAGTTGCACTTTGCTCAGTCTGCGTTTTCAGAACCTCAGCCATTCTTTCTGTCAGCGTCGAATAATACAATGGGAACATTGCGTCGGCACAGCCAAGAAGGAACAGGTTTCTGTTGTTTATTGCGCCAAGGTCCTTACTGAAGGTATAAATCCAGCGTTTAAGCCATTCTGCGTCAAAAAACGGCTCGTCCTCGCGGAATTTGACCATCTTGGTCGCCTGCTTGAAGTCAAGCTCAACGATTCCGTCAGGGTTTGCCACTCCCGATTCACAGACCTTTGCATAAAGCTCCTTGAGGTCGTTATTGGAAATAACGGTTTTATCTGCAAAATTTCTTATAAACGGGATTCTTACCGCAAGACAATATCTGATAACGTTCCTTACTGACGTGAACTCTTCTGTTGCCATCTCGCCGATTTTTGACGGCTCAAGCTTCAGTCCGAGATTTTCAAAGCACTCAGAGTCGGTTATATCGTTGAGTGCAAGCTTAAAAATATCTTTAACGCTTACGTTGTAAAAATCTTCGGCAGAAACTGAATAGACGTATTTGAGCGCATTGAACATTGACTCTGTGGTAAGGCTTATAAGCTCGGCGAGTCTGTCAAGATTTGCCATTTTATTCCTCGCAGCCGCGCATCACTTTGTGGCGGTATTCCGTAATTTTATTGCTCAGCTCTTTAATTTTATCCTTGGGAGAAGAGCCATTGGAAAGAATAATAGTGTCATCGGGGGAAATTCCGAGCTTTTCCATATTGATTGAAAAGTCGGTAACAAGGAAAAATTTCCACTTATAAACGTAGCTCTGATGCTCAATAATTTCTCTGAGCATATCGTAAGTGGTTTTTTTACTTGCATTGTCTCGACCGAGAACTGTCATTGTTACTATAACTTTAGCGGGGCGCTCTTCTTCGGGAGTATCGGCAAGACGCTTTCCGACCTCGTTTATTGTATCGAGCGAAGAGTCAAGGAAGCAATTTACGCCGCTGTGTTCGCCAAGGAGCTTTGAGGTCCATCTGACTTTTTCAATCGGCTTTGCCTGAAAGAGAATGGTGTTTTCAGCGCCAAAGCTTGAGATAGTGACGTTTGCTCCGCAGTCAACGTCCTTCTGGGATTTGACAAGGGCCTTAAAGATTTCTGAAGTCGCATTTTCATATTGAACGGATGAGGCAGTTTTATCAACGATGAAAACCAGTTCGTGTAAATTATTGTTCATAGCTTCCTCCTGTAAAATACGTTTATTGTTTATATCTTTATTATAACAGACAACGCTTCAATTTGCAAGAGCTTTTGATATTGTTATTACATAAATAATGATTGACATTTGCGGCTGAAAGTGGTAAAATGATGTATGTTGATTTTTTGTCAACAAATAATTAAAAATGGAGGATTTAGAGATGTTAATCACATTAAAGGGCGATGTAAAAAAGGAGTTCCCTAATAACACCACCGCATTTGACATTGCCAAAGAAATCAGCTCTGGACTTGCAAGAGCAGCGTGTGCAGCAAGAATAAACGGAAAAGTGTGTGATTTACGAACTACCATCACTGAAGACTCCACACTTGATATTCTTACTTTTGACGACCTTGACGGTAAAAAAGCGTTCTGGCATACTGCTTCTCACGTTCTTGCACAGGCAGTAAAAAGACTTTATCCGAGCGTAAAGCTTGCGATAGGTCCTGCTATTGATAACGGTTTTTACTATGACTTTGATATAGAAAAGCCTTTTAGCCCCGAAGAGCTTGCTGCGATTGAAGCTGAAATGAAAAAAATCGTGAAAGAAGACCTCAAGCCTGAGCAGTTCTTCCTTTCACCTGACGAGGCTCTTAAAAAGCTTGAAGAAATGGGCGAGCCTTATAAGGTAGAGCTTTGTAAGGAGCACGCTGATAAGGGCGAGGATATAAGCTTTTATTCTCAGGGCGAATTTGTTGACCTGTGCGCAGGTCCTCACCTTATGAACACAGGCATTATTAAGGCGTTTAAGCTTACTTCCTGCACAGGCGCATACTGGAGAGGAAGCGAAAAGAACAAGATGCTCTCCCGTGTTTACGGAACAGCCTTCCCCAAGGCTTCTGAGCTTGAGGCTTACCTTGCGGCAGTAGAAGACGCTAAGAAGCGCGACCACAATAAGCTTGGCAGAGAGCTTGAATTTTTCACAACCGTTGACTATATCGGTCAGGGTCTTCCTATTCTTCTCCCTAAGGGAGCAAAGGTAATCCAGCTTCTTCAGAGATGGGTTGAAGACTATGAGGCGGCTCACGGCTGTACGCTCACAAAGACGCCTTATATGGCAAAGCGTGAGCTTTATAAAATTTCGGGACACTGGGATCACTATCTTGACGGTATGTTTATTCTTGGCGATCCTGCTGATGAAACAAAGGAATGCTTTGCGCTTCGTCCTATGACTTGCCCGTTCCAGTATCAGGTTTTCCTCAACAGACAGCGTTCTTATCGTGATCTGCCGATGAGACTTACTGAAACCTCGACTCTCTTCAGAAACGAAGACAGCGGCGTAATGCACGGTCTTGTCCGCGTTCGTCAGTTTACGATTTCAGAAGGACACTATATTCTTCGCCCCGAACAGCTTGAAGAAGAATTCAGAGGCTGTCTTGAGCTTGCGAAATACTTCCTCGGAACAGTAGGTCTTCTTGAAGACTGTACCTTCCGCTTCTCTCAGTGGGATCCGGCTAACCCCAAGAACAAGTATGAGGGTACTGCTGAGCAGTGGGAAACAGCTCAGGCTACGATGAAGAAAATTCTCGACGATCTTGGCGTTGAATACACGATAGGAATTGACGAGGCGGCGTTCTACGGACCTAAGCTCGACGTTCAGTACAAGAACGTATTCGGAAAAGAAGATACGCTTGTTACAATTCAGATTGATATGCTTCTTGCCGAGCGCTTCGGAATGGAATACGTAGATACAGACGGAACAAAGAAGCACCCTTACATTATCCATCGTACAAGCCTTGGTTGCTTTGAGCGTACACTCGCTTACCTTATTGAAAAATACGCAGGCGCATTCCCACTCTGGCTCTCTCCGACTCAGGTGACGATAATGCCTATTGCCGACAGACACAATGACTTCTCCTTTGAGATCGCAAAGAAGCTCGAAGATATGGGAATGAGAGTTGACGTTGATACGAGAAGCGAGAAAATCGGCTTCAAAATCCGTGAGGCTCAGATGCAGAAGGTAAACTATATGCTTGTAATCGGCGACGCCGAGGTTGAAAGCAGAGAGGTTTCCGTTCGTTGCAGAAAGCGTGGAGATATAGGAAAAATGACTGTTGACGCCCTTGCTGAAATGCTCAAGTGCGAAATCGACGAAAAGGTAATATTATAATGTAAAGTTTTTGTGCTCCCTGCTGAATATTGTAGGGAGCATAATTTTTTGGTTGCATTCTCAAATGCCTTGTGCTATAATGTTCTAAACTAGGATGGGAAGGAGTGAGCTTATGTATTCAGATATAACAGCTTATATTGCAGGACTTTCTATGAGTATGTCTACTCAGAGCGTTGCTTCAGCCGTAAATATGGCGATGCTTGATAAAACTATGGAGTCGGCGCAGGCAGAGGGCGCACGCCTTGTTGAGGCGATTGAACAGCTTCCGCCGCCCGTGAACGGCGTAGGCTCGCTACTTGATGTCAGAGCGTAATAATATTGACGGGTGCGAAGCTATGAGCTATAAAACAGATTTTAATAAGCTGCTAAGCGAGCTTGACGCCCGCGAACCCGACCCTCAGGTGCTTGTTTCAAAAAACGCCGACGAAAACACGAAAAAGCTTTTCAGTTATCTTAAAAGCGTTTATGGGAAAAAGATTCTCTCAGGCCAGCAATATCTCCAAAAGGAAGAATACGAAGACATCGTTTATTATCGTGAAACGGGAAAATTACCCGCTATCCGAGGCTACGACTTAATGGATATTGATAAGGGCGAGAAAAGTGATAATCAGATTCCTCGTGCTATTGAGTGGGCGAAAAATTCAGGCTGTATAATCACGCTGTGTTGGCATTGGTATGCGCCTGATGATATGAACGATATGGAAAACTCTGTGTGGTCCTTTTACGATAAGGATACGGAATACGAGTGGAAAACGTCGTTCAATCTTCTCAAGGCTGTCGAGGAGGGAACTGCCGAATATGAATTTGCAGTCTCAAGAATCGACAAAATAGCAAATGAGCTGAGAAAATTTGAGCGAGAGGGAATACCTGTGCTCTGGAGACCTCTGCACGAGGCTTACGGAAGCTGGTTCTGGTGGGGCAGAAAGAAAACCGATTCCGAATTATCGGTCGAAGCCTATAAAAAGCTTTGGTACATGATTTTTGACCGCCTTGAAAATTACCACAAATTAACGAATTTAATTTGGGTATGGAATGGGCAGAATAGGATTATGGCAGTTAATCCGAATACTTACGATTTCTGCGGCGAGGATATTTATCCTGAGGCTGAGGATCACTCATCACAAAAGGAAAAGTATAATGAGCTGATTTCTTATACTCAAGGAAAAATGACGGCACTGACTGAATGCGGATATATTCCAAAGCCTGAAAATCTTGTTGCAGACGGCGTAAAATGGCTCTGGTGGTTACCTTGGTGGGGAAGCTTCGTTTATAAAATGGAAAAGCCCTATAAGGAAATTTCGCCTGACGATGTTGTGATTAACAGCGAAAAAATGTCATCTGCGCTTTTGAAACAGATCTTTGACGATGATTATTGCGTCACGCTTGACAAATTACCCTGGTTTAATAAAGAAAACGAAAAATATTTGAAAAAAAGAATGTCTAAATCAAAAGGAGAAAACTAAACTATGAAGAAGCTTACAATTCTTGCAACTGTATTTTCGCTCTTAATGCTCGTATCCGGCTGTTCAAACAACAACTCATCCGCTGATACAACTACAACTGCTCCTGTAACTGAGGCTACTACAACAGAAGCTACAACAACAGAAGCTCCCGAAGAAAGCACAACAGAAACTCCCGACGCTCCCACAGCGTCCGGCGCCGCTGCTCTTGCAGAAGTAGTTATGACATCCGTTGAGTTCCCTGCAATGATGCCTATCGAAGACGAAGCAATGGTTACTGAATTCTTCGCACTCACACTCGACAATATGGCTGAATATTCCATCAACCAGCAGCTTATCAGCGCACTTCTTGCAGAAGTAATCATTGTTAAGCCTGTTGAAGGAAAGGCTGACGCTGTTCTTGAAGAGCTTAAGGCAAGAAAGACTTACCTTATCGACACAGCCGCTTTCTACCCTGACCAGGAAGTAAGCGCGGCTGCAACAGTAGTTGGTTCCGCAGGCGATTACGTTTACCTCATCTGCCACTCTGAAGCAGCAACAGCAGAGGAAGCTTTACTCGCAGCTATCAACGGCTAATTAAGCGCATAGTGCAATAATCACATAAAAAAATCCCACGGAGCTTTCTGTGGGATTTTTCTTTTTACGAGGATTCTCTGTCGGGATTAAGAGGGCGTTCCGTTTTGCCCTTTGCCGAGCTTACGGCAAGGGCGCCGAGGGGCACTTTCATTTTCACAGGCGCACGGGGCGCAGCCCGCTTTTTTGCTC
>JAZNST010000017.1:0-15622 GCA_045591405.1 Ruminiclostridium sp. | reverse complement strand
CTTTGAGGTTGAGCTTTACGAGATGAAGCCAAAGAAATTCTCCCCTGCTCATCACTATGAGGGCTTTGCGGAGCTTGTCTGCTCAAACTCTCTTAAAGCCGCAAGAATAGGAAGCGCTTGCGGAATGCTCAAGGAAGAAATGAGAATTTTAGGCTCGCTTACTATGGAGGCGGCTGAAAAGACTCAGGTTCCCGCCGGCGGTGCGCTTGCTGTAAACAGAACTCAGTTCAGCGACTATATCACCCAGAAAATAAAATCTCACAAAAATATCAGAGTTATCGAAGAAGAAGTCACAAGCTTCCCGGATAAGAATACGATTATTGCAACAGGCCCTCTCACAAGCGACGCTCTTGCTGAGGTTATAAAGGAAAAATGCGGTCAGGCGCTGAGCTTTTACGACGCCGCCGCCCCGATAATTACAGCTCAGAGTATTGATATGACTAAGGCGTTTTCTGCCACAAGATACGACAAGGGCGAGGCGGATTATATAAATTGCCCTATGTCAAAGGAAGAATACGAGCGTTTTTATAACGAGCTTGTCAATGCACAGAGCGTTGAACTGAAGGCGTTTGAAAATCTTACCGTCTACGAGGGCTGTATGCCCGTTGAGGTGCTCGCAAAAAGAGGAATCGAAAGCGTAAGATACGGCTGTATGAAGCCTGTGGGACTTAAAGACCCAAGAACGGGCCATCGCCCTTGGGCAGTCGTTCAGCTCAGAAAAGAAAACGTCGAGGGTACGCTTTATAATATCGTGGGCTTTCAGACTAACCTTAAATTCGGCGAACAAAAGCGAGTCTTCAGTATGATTACGGGGCTTGAGAACGCTGAGTTTGTGCGTTACGGCGTGATGCACAGAAACACCTTCCTCAATTCCCCCAAGCTTCTTGATAACCGCTTTATGCTCAAAGAGAGCGACTGCGTTTATTTTGCGGGACAGATTACGGGCGTTGAAGGCTACGTTGAAAGCGCCGCAAGCGGAATTATCTCAGCTCACAGCCTCATAAGACGCCTTGAGGGTAAAAAAGAGCTTCCTCTCCCCCTTACGACGATGTGCGGTGCGCTTTGTAATTACATAAGCACGCCCAACAGCGATTTTCAGCCTATGGGCTCGAATATGGGGATACAGCCGCCGCTTGAAGAAACGATAAAGGGCAAACAGGAACGCTATCAGGCTATTGCAGAAAGAGGGCTTGAGGACTTACGCTCGGCTCTTTCTGAAGAATAAGCTGCTGCAAAAGCAGACAAAGACACTTTATAATTGTCTTTGCCAAGGCATCACGGGTGAAGCTTTGGCAAAGACCTGTTGGAAAGGATTTACTATGAAAATTGCTATTGACGCATTCGGCGGCGACAACGCTCCTGACGAAATTATCAACGGCGCTTACGACGGCATAAAAGAATACGACGTTGAGGATGTACTCGCTGGCGCCGAAGAAAAAATCAAGGAGCGTATGAAGGCTCTTGGCGTTAAATCCGATAAGCTTTCGATTGCAAACGCAAACGGCGTAATCGAAATCGAAGATAACCCGATGGATATAAGAAAGGCAAAAGCAGACTGCTCTATGGGCGTGGCGTTCTCGCTTGTAAAAAACGGCGAGGCTGACGCCTTTGTGAGTGCAGGAAGCACAGCCGCACTCGTTGTTGGCGGAACTATGATTATCGGTAGAATAAAGGGAATAAAGCGCCCTGCCCTCGCTCCTGTAATGCCCTCGATAAACGGTTACTATATGCTTCTTGACGGAGGGGCAAACGTCGAATGCAGACCTGAAATGCTCCAGCAGTTCGCCGTTATGGGAAGCGTTTATATGGATAAGATTATGAACGTGCAAAGTCCGCGCGTTGGTCTTATAAACGTGGGAACTGAGGACGAAAAGGGCCGTGAGCTTGAGCAGGAAACAAATAAACTCCTCAAAACCACTCCGCTTAATTATATCGGTAACGTTGAGGCAAGAGAAATCCCTCTCGGTGCGTGCGACGTTGCAATCACAGACGGCTTTACGGGTAACGTCTTCCTCAAAACAGTTGAGGGTATGGGAAGATTTATGAAAATTTCGCTCAAAAAGATTTTCTTCAGAACCGCAATCACAAAAATCGGCGCAGTTTTCACAATGAAGGGCATAAAGCAGGTAAGTAAGCAGATGGACTATAAGGAAGTCGGAGGCTCTCCGCTTCTCGGTACAGCTAAGCCTGTAATCAAGGCTCACGGCTCAAGCGACGCCAAGGCGTTCAAGAACGCCATAAGACAGGCTAAGGAATTTATTGAAAATAACGCTATCGAAGAAATGGCGCAGGCTCTCGCATCGCTTTCTGAAAACGCAACGGAAAATAAAGCGGAGGCACAGAATGACTGATTTTGAACAGCGTATCGGCTATGAGTTCAAGGATAAGGGACTTTTAAGAGAAGCCCTTACTCACTCATCCTTTGTCAACGGAAAGAATCACCACAGCAACGAGCGCCTTGAATTTCTCGGCGACAGCGTGCTTTCGGTTGTGGTGTCGAAATATCTCTTTGAAAATCTCCGTGATTTCCCCGAAGGTCAGCTGACAAAGCTCCGTGCAAGCATAGTCTGTGAGCACGCACTTTTTCCTTTTGCACAGAAGATAAATCTCGGTCAGGAAATTTATCTGGGAAAGGGCGAAGAAAACACGGGAGGTCGTTTCAGACGCTCAATACTCGCCGACGCATTCGAAGCGCTGATTGCGGCGATTTATCTCGATGGCGGTCTTGAAGCGGCAAGAGATTTTATTCTCCCCTTTATCCCCTCGCTTGACGTGCTTAAAAGCGGAAAGCTTTTAATCGGCGACTATAAGACAATTCTTCAGGAAATTATCCAGCAGAATCCCGAAGAAAAAATCACCTACGAGCTTGCAAGCGAAACAGGGGCGGCTCACAACAAAACCTTTACTTCAAACGTTCTTCTCAACGGTCAGATTATCGGTACGGGAAGCGGTTACAGCAAGAAGGAAGCAGAACAGGCCGCCGCTAAGGAAGCAATAGGTCTTATGGGCTATGAAACAAACTAATCTTTCTATTTTTGTGCCTCATCTTGGCTGTCCGAATACGTGCAGCTTTTGTAACCAGCGTTTTATAAGCGGTACTCAAAGCGCACCCACAAGCGACGAGGTAAAATTACTCCTTTCTCAACAGCAAAAAGTTCTCGAAAAAAATAATATGTGCGCTCAGATTGCCTTTTTCGGCGGAAGCTTTACGGCAATAGACGAAGCTTACAGAAACGAGCTTCTTAAAACTGCGGCGGAATTTATCGAAAAATACCCCGAACAGTTTTTGGGAATCCGCTGTTCGACAAGGCCCGATTTTATCAACAAAAAGATCCTCGCTTCGCTTAAAAACTACGGCGTAAACGCTGTTGAACTTGGCGCTCAGAGTATGTCTGACGAGGTTCTCGCCGCAAACGACAGAGGTCATACGGCAAAGGACGTTGAGGTTGCCTCAGAGCTTATTAAGGAAGCGGGAATTGAGCTTGGGCTTCAGATGATGACAGGACTTTATATGGACAGTGCTGACGCCTGTCGGTATACCGGAAGAAAATTCGTTGAAATTGCTCCAAAAACAGTCAGAATTTATCCGACGGTTATCCTTGAAAAAACAAAGCTCGCACAGCTTATGAACGAAAAAAAGTACAACAGCTTTTCTTTTGATGAAACGGTTGAGCTTTGCGCTGAGCTTCTTGAGCTTTTTGAAAGCAACGGAATTTCCGTCATAAGAATGGGACTTCACGCAAGCGACGGAGTAGAAAACGCTATGCTTGGCGGAGTTTATCACCCTGCGCTTCGTGAAATCGTCGAAAGTAAAATAGCCTATAAGAAAATGAGGGAGCAAATGAAAAAGGGCGGACGCTACGTCGTTTTTACCGATAAGAAAAATATAAGTAAAATTATCGGTCACGGCGGCTGCAACAAGCGCACGCTCCTTGAAGAAGGAATCAGCTTCAAAATTAAGGAAGAAAAAGCTACGGCTTTACGAATTGAGGAAATATAATGTTTTTTAAGACAATGGAAATTCAGGGCTTTAAGTCCTTCCCCGATAAGACGGTGCTGAATTTCGATACCAAGATGACCGCTATTGTCGGAAGCAACGGCAACGGCAAAAGTAATATAAGCGACGCACTGCGCTGGGTAATGGGCGAACAGGGCGCAAAAACTCTGCGCGGAGACAAGATGGAGGACGTTATCTTTCACGGAACCGTCTCAAGAAAGCCTATGGGCTTTGCAAGAGTTGCGCTGACTATTGATAACTCAGACAGAGCCTTAGCCGTTGACGCCGACGAGGTTGTAATTGCAAGAAAGCTTTACAGAACCGGCGACAGCGAATATCTTATAAACAGCGACAAGGTGCGTCTCAAGGATATTCACGAGCTTCTTATGGGAACAGGTCTTGGCCGTGACGGTTATTCAATTATAGGTCAGGGACGAGTTGCAGAGGTTATAAACGCAAAAGGCTCCCAAAGGCGTGAGCTTTTTGAAGAAGCCGCAGGCGTTTCAAAATTTCTTCACAGAAAGAACGAGGCCGAGCGCGACCTTGTGAAAGCAAACGATAATATCCTCAGGCTCAAGGACATCACAACAGAGCTTGAGGGAAGAATACCTGTGCTTGAAAGGCAGTCGGAAAAGGCAAGAAAAGCCCGTGTGCTTATGGAGGAGGAAAAATCCCTCGAAATAAGCGTTAGCGTTTTTGACCTTGAGGCAATTGGTAAGGACATTCTTGAAACGGAAGATAAAATTCTTCTCAACGAGGGGCAATGCGAGCATTTTGAGCGTGAGATTGCCGAGCTTGAGGAAGAAAACGAGAGATTAGACGAAGAAAAGCTGACGCTTCGTGCAAGGTCAGACGAGCTTATGCGTGACAGCGATTCGGCAAAGGACAGAATCTCTCAGAACGAGCGTGATATTGCAGTTCTTGAAAACGAGATTACTCATAACGACGGAAGAATCGTTCAGATAAACGAACAGATTGAAGCTTCCGCAAAGGGCTCGGAGGAAATCGACGAGCGAATTCCGGGGCTTGAAGCGGATATTGAAAAAAAGCGTGAGGAGATTGCAACGGCAGAAAAAAGCAAGGAGGAAATCACCCTCAGACTTTCTGAGCTTTCAGAAAAAAACTCCGAGCTTGACGAAAATCACAGGGAGCTTGATAAAAAGCTCGGTCTTCTTTATGCAAAAAAGACAGAGGCGGGGCTTACGCTCTCTCAGGCCCAGGGAAGCCTTGAAGACCTCACGGCTCAGCTTACTCAGGCAAAGGAGCGCCTTGATAATCAGGAAGACCTTATAAAAGACTATACAGATAAAAGAAAAAGACTCAGCGCCGAGCTTGAAGCGCTCACCGAAGAAAAACAAGAGGCTCAGAATAAGCTTGGCGGATATTCAAAGCTCTTTGAAACAAAGAGCACAAAGCTCGAAGCGGCAAAGGCTGAATACGAGGACGCAAGAAGCCTTTACGAGCGTCAGAAAATGCGCTTTAATACCCTGTCTGATATTGAAAAGAATATGGCGGGCTATACAAACAGCGTAAAATCAATCATAACCAGCGCAAAGCAAGGCAGAATAAGCGGTATTCACGGAACAGTCGCCGATATTATCCACGTTGACAAAAAATACGCTACGGCGGTTGAAATCGCTCTTGGCGCTTCGCTCCAGAACGTCATCGTCGATAACGAGGATACGGCAAAGCGTTGCATCAGACATCTCAAGGAAACAAACGCAGGCCGTGCAACCTTCCTACCTCTTACTTCAATCAAAGGAAACCTTCTGAACGTAGACGGGCTTGAAGACGAGGAAGGCTTTGAGGGAATTGCAAGCAATCTTGTAAGCTATGACGAAAAATACGCTCAGATTGTGCGCTATATTCTCGGTCGTACCGCTATTATCGAAGATATTGATACTGCGACGGTTATCGCCAAAAAGTTCGGCTATAAGTTCAAGAGCGTTACTCTCGACGGTCAGCAGATAAACGCAGGCGGTTCCTTTACGGGCGGCTCTGTGGGCAACGCCGCAGGTATAATTTCAAGAAAGCAGGAGCTTGATTCTCTTGAAGCTGAGCTTCAGAAGCTAAGCGAAAAGATGGAAGGCTCAAAGGGCGGATTTTCCGAGCTTCAGGCGGAAGTCAACAAGATGAGCATCGAAATCAACGGCTTTAAGGAGGCTCTTTCGCACTGTGAAACCGAACAGGTAAGAATCACAGCTGAAATAAACGGTGTGAGGTCGCTTATCGCTCAGTGCGAGGAATCTCAGGATAACGCTCAGCTTATTCTTACACGTTTTGAAAAACAGATTGAACAGCAAAAGAGCATAATCACCGAGCAAACGAGCATTCTTTCAGAAACTCAGAAAGAGATTGAAAGACTGTCGGACGAGCTTTCAAAATCCGATGAAAGACTCAGCGCCGCTAACGACGAAAGAAATAAGGCAAGCGAAGAAATATCTGCTCTTGCAACTCACAAGCTCACTCTTATGAAGGATATTGAAAGCATTGAGCTTGTGATTGAAACCGAAAAGAGAGCCAAGGAAAATATCGGTGCAGGAAACGAAAATCTCCGTAAGGAAATTGACGAGCTTGTTGCAAAAACGGCTCAGATAAAAGAGGAGATAAACGAGAAAAAAGAGCTTGCGGTTAAACTCAACAGCTCCTTTAGCGGTCACAAGGACGAGATTGCAAAAATAAATCTCGAAATAGAAAAGCTTGAGGGAAGAAAAACCGAGCTTAATAAGGAAATCAGAGAAAAACAGGAGGACAAGGAGAAATTCTCCAACGCTCTTGTTGTTGCAAGAGAAAGAAAAGCGTCGCACGAGAGAAAGAGCGAGGAAATAAAGGCTCAACTTTGGGAAAAGTACGAGCTTGCACCCACAGAAGCCTATGCTCAGGCTCATACGCTCGATAACATAATGACAGCGAAAAACGACCTTTCTAACCTCAGACGAAAGATTACTGCTCTTGGAAGCGTTAACTTTGCGGCAATCGAAGAGTTTGAGGAGGTTTCCGAGCGCTATAAAACCCTTTCGGGACAGCTTGGCGACGTAGAGAAGTCAAAGCGTGACCTTGAAAAGCTTATCGCCAACCTCACAACCGATATAAAGGCTCGCTTCCTTTCAAGCTTTAATAACATCAACGAGCATTTCCAGCGTATTTTCGTTGAAATCTTCGGCGGCGGCAGTGCAAGACTTGAGCTTACCGACCCCGACGACGTTCTTAACAGCAGTATCGAAATCTTCGCAGCGCCTCCGGGAAAGCTCATAAAAAATCTTATTTCTCTTTCAGGCGGCGAACAGGCGATGGTTGCAATCACTATCTACTTTGCAATTCTTCTTCACAGACCAACCCCCTTCTGTATGCTTGACGAGGTTGACGCTCCGCTTGACGAGGTAAACGTAGTAAAGTACGTTACATACCTCAAGCGCTTTTGCACTCAGACTCAGCTTATGGTAATCACGCACAGACGAGGAACAATTGAGGGCTGTGATGTCCTTTACGGCGTGTTTATGCAAGAAAAGGGCGTTTCCCGTCTTCTCAGACAAGAAATAATTGACGACCTCGACCTTGAGCTTGATTGATTTGAGGTCAGAAAAAACAAAAAAGAACCAACCGAAAGGAACTTTATAAATGAGCATTTTCAGTAAGCTCAAGGAAGGGCTTAAAAAAACAAAGAACAGCTTTACAGGAAAAATCGAACGCCTTGTAAACAGCTTTACAAAAATTGACGAGGATTTTTTCGACGAGCTTGAAGAAACACTTATTCTTTCCGATATCGGAGCGCAGACTGCCTGTGATATTTGCGACAGACTGAGAGCGAAGATAAAGGAAACGGGTGAAAAAAATCCCGACGCAATCCTTGTGATGATGAAAGAAATAATTTCTGATATGATTACGGGAGGAAACGAGCTTGATATTTCAAAAAAGCCGGCGGTTGTCCTTGTAATCGGCGTAAACGGTGCGGGAAAAACTACTACCATAGGAAAGCTTGCGGCTAATCTCAAGGGCGAGGGCAAAAAGGTTCTCGTTGCGGCGGCGGATACGTTCAGAGCCGCTGCAATCGAACAGCTCAACGTCTGGACCGAGCGTGCGGGGGTTGAAATCGTAAAGCACGCCGAAGGCGCAGACCCTGCGGCTGTTGTCTTTGACGGGTGTAAGGCGGCGCTTGCAAGAAATTGCGACGTTCTTATCGTTGACACAGCAGGACGCCTTCACAACAAGAAAAACCTTATGGACGAGCTTAAAAAGATAAGCAGAATCATTACAACCCAGCTTCCCGATTCAAGTCTTGAAACGCTCCTCGTGCTCGACGCAACAACAGGTCAGAACGCCGTAAATCAGGCTAAGCTTTTCAGCGAGGTTGCGGATATTACGGGTATTGTTCTCACAAAGCTTGACGGAACGGCAAAAGGTGGTATAATAATACCTATAAAGAATGAGCTTGGTATTCCCGTGAAGCTCGTGGGCGTAGGCGAAAAAATCGACGACCTTCAGCCGTTTGTGCCTGCTGATTACGTGGAGGCGCTGTTTGAAAATATGGGCGCGGGAAACGACGAGAGCGAAAGCGACGACGAAAACGAATAAAGGCTCTGAAAGGATTTAATAATGAAAGTGGTAATTGCAACGGGAAACCGAGGCAAAGTAAAGGAATTTAAGGAGCTTCTTGAGCCGTTTGGCTTTGAAGCTGTTTCAATGGCTGACGAGGGAATAAGCTGTGAAATAATCGAGGACGGCGAAACCTTTGAGGAAAACGCTCACATAAAGGCAAAGGCTGTCTACGATATTTGCCATCTTCCTGTTATTGCCGACGACAGCGGACTTGAGGTTGAGTTTCTGGGCGGCGCTCCGGGCATTTATTCTGCAAGATACGGTGGCGAAAACGCAACTGACGTCGAAAGATACGAAAAGGTTCTGTCTGAGCTTGAGGGTGTTGACGACGAGCTCAGAGGCGCAAGATTCGTCTGCGCTATTTACTGTATTCTCAGCGACGACGAGCAGTACTGCGTTACAGGGACGCTCGACGGCTACATAGGTCACGAGCCTCAGGGTGAAAACGGCTTTGGCTACGACCCGATTTTTATGGTTGATAAGGACAGGAGCGTGGCTGATCTTTCAGACGACGAAAAGAACGAAATAAGCCACAGAGGAAGAGCGCTCAGAAATCTCGTTGAGACGCTCAGAGATAAAATATGAGGAGACAATATGACAAGTAAGGAAAGAGCCAAGCTCAAGGGCATCGGAAGCACAATGGAGACAATTTTTCAGATTGGTAAAAACCCAATCTCGCCTGAGCTTATAAAGCAGGTGAACGACGCTCTTGAGGCTCGTGAGATGATAAAGCTGAAGGTGCTTGAAACAAGCGAATATACCGCAAAGGAAGCCGCAGAAATAATTGCTGAGGAGGCTCGTTGCGAGGTCGTTCAGGTAATCGGAAGTAAAATCGTGCTTTTCAGACAGTTCAAGAAAAGCAAAAATTCAAAGAAAAAGAGCTATTTAGATGATTAAGATAGGAATTTACGGAGGCGCATTCGACCCCGTTCATATCGGACACGTCCGCCTTGCAAGACAGGCGGCGGCGGAGCTTAAGCTTGATAAGCTTCTGATTATACCGACAAGCGTTTCTCCGCATAAGGAAAACGCTCAGACAAGCTATGACGACAGATTCAGAATGCTGGAGCTTGCGTTTGCCGAGGACAAAAAATTTGAGATAAGCGATATAGAAAAGCACATTTCGGGAAAAAGCTTCACGATAAATACAGTTCGTGCGCTTCGTGATATTTATCCCTCCGACGCTGTTTTTTACCTCATAATCGGCGCTGATATGCTGTTTTCGTTCAAGAAGTGGTATCGCTATGAGGCGCTTCTCGGAGAATGTAAGGTTGTGGCTGCGGCAAGAGAAGAGGACAGCTACGTAGATATGCTCGAATTTGCAAACGAAATCGGCAGAATAAAGGTGCTGAACCTCCCTGTTACCGAGGTAAGCTCAACTCAGATAAGAGAAAAGCTGGCGGCAAACGAGGACGTTTCCTCGCTTGTTCCACAGGAAGTTATTGACTATATAAACGAAAAAGGGCTTTATAAAGAATGAGCAACTATGAAAAAGCAATAAAGCCGCTGATGAAAGAAAAACGGTTTTATCACAGCGTTTGCGTGGCAAAGGCGGCTGTTGAGCTTGCGGAGAAATTCGGCGAAAATAAGCAAAAGGCGTATATTGCGGGGATTCTTCACGATTGCAGAAAGGAAGCCGACAAGGAGCAGATGAAAAAGGAAATGCTCAAAAGCGGATTTTCTGTTGACAGCGCCGAGCTTAAAACCCCTAAGCTCTGGCACGGGATTGCAGGAGCATACTACGCAAAAACGGAGTTTAAGATTGACGACGACGATATTCTTAACGCAATCCGTTTTCACACGGTCGGACGAGCTTATATGTCAAAGCTTGAAAAGATAATCTACCTTGCCGATATGGTCTCTGACGACAGGGATTACCCTGACGTTGAAAAATACAGGAAAATAGTTTTCGGCGACCTTGATAAAGCGATGTACGTGATGCTTCAGTGGTCACTTTCAAAAACGGTTGAGACGGGCGGACTTATCCCCGCTTGCTCGGTCGAAGCGTTCAATTATTATAACGAAAAGCAAAGATAAACGGAGGAGCTATGACAGATACAGAAATTCTTAAAACGGCGGTTGCCGCCATCGACGCAAAGAAGGCACAGGATATAAAAATCCTCAAGGTAAAGGACCTGACTATCCTTGCCAACTATTTTGTTATTGCAAACGGAACAAGCACAACTCAGGTAAAGGCGCTTGCGGACGAGGTTGAGTTCAAGCTCTCCTCCCAGGGCACAGAGCCTGCAAGAATTGAGGGCTATCAAAGCGGAAACTGGATTGTTCTTGACTATATCGACGTTGTCGTTCACGTTTTCCACTATGAAACGAGAGATTTTTACGACCTCGAACGCCTGTGGCAAGACGCAGAGGAAATTCCCGTTGAAGATTTTTTGAAATAACTATTGACAAATAACATACAATGCTGTATAATATTTTTGTGCATTAGTTATATATGCAATTTCGGAACCGTTCGCCTTTGGATTAAGAATGAAAGCTATCCTGTTTTTATTCTTAATCCTTGGGAGAAACGACGATTGTCAGTTCGGTTCCTACGGATAAAACCTGTGCCGATGGGCAAAGGGAGGGATACAGATGGCAGAAGTTCGTCTTGGTAAAAACGAATCGTTAGACACAGCTCTCAAGCGCTTTAAGCGTTCTTGCGCAAGAGATGGTGTTCTTGCTGAGGTTCGCAAAAGAGAACACTACGAAAAGCCTTCGGTTAAGCGCAAAAAGAAGTCCGAAGCTGCTCGTAAGCGTAAGTTTAAGTAAATTGAAGTTTACAAATCAGTAAGCGGGCCTTTTGGCTCGCTTATTTATTTTGAAGAGGTACGTATGTTTTTCAAACCCAACTTCTGGCTTAAAAACGTATTAAGTATAAACAAAAAATTCCTTACGGATAATAATATAAAGGGACTTGTCCTTGACCTTGATAATACCCTGTCCATGCACGGAAGCCCCGCCGCCGAAAACGGCGTGATGGAATGGCTTGACGAAATGAGGGCGCTTGGTATAAAAATGGTCGTGGTTTCAAACAACACGGAAAAACGAGTGAAGCCTCTTGCTCATCAGCTTGGTCTTGACTTTATTTCGTTCGGCTGTAAGCCGCTTACGAGAGGGATTACGAAGGCAATCAAAAAAATGGGGCTTCAGAAAAAAGAGGTTGCTCTTGTGGGCGACCAGATTTTTACCGATATTATCGGAGGAAACCTTAAAAGGATAAAAACCGTTCTCGTTGAACCGTTTCATCTTGAAGACAAGCCCTCGTTCAAGCTTAAAAGAAAGCTTGAGTCGGCTGTTTTCAAGCGTGACTATTCTAAGCTCGAAAGGAAATAATTATGGCGATTTCATTTGCTCCGGGAGGGAACTCTCTGAGCTTCGGAAAAAGAAAATTCCCTGAGGATTTGCCCTCGTATCTTGCTGAGCTTGGACTTAACGGCTATGAGATTGAATGTGGGCGAGGCGTAAGAATAGCGGAAAAGACCTATTCCCTACTGCCTGATATTGCAAAGGAAAACAACATCACGCTCACGCTTCACACGCCTTATTTCATTTCGCTTTCGGGCGAGGTTGAGCAGACGAGGCTTAAAAGTATCGACTATATCCTTGATTCAGCGAGGGCGGCTCAAAGACTTGGCGCAAGAAAAATTGTCGTTCATAGCGGCTCTTGCGGCAAGATGACGAGAGAAAAGGCGCTTGAGCTTGCCTCTGATACGCTCAAAAGAGCGCAACGCGCACTCGACGAAAATAACCTCAGCGACATCATAATCTGCCCCGAAACTATGGGCAAAATCAACCAGCTCGGAACTCTTGATGAGGTAATTGAGCTGTGTAAAATTGACGAGAGGTTTTTGCCCTGTGTTGACTTCGGTCACCTCAACGCAAGAACGCTCGGCGGTATAAAATCAAAGGACGACTACGCTCTTATTCTTGACAGAATAGAGTCTGAGCTTGGCTTTGAGCGTCTTAAAAATATGCACGTTCATTTCAGTAAAATTATGTTCACAACAGGCGGCGAGAAAATGCACCTGACGTTTGAGGATAAGGAATACGGCCCTTCGTTTGAGCCGCTGATTGAACTTATAGCTCAGCGTGGGCTTGAGCCGTCAATTGTGTGTGAAAGCGCAGGAACTCAGGCAGAAGACGCATCTGAAATGAAAAAATATTATGAAAGTATAAAAAGAGGCTGATATGAAAATTTTAGTTATTAACGGACCAAATCTTAATCTTCTCGGTACCCGTGAACCCACAATTTACGGCAAGGGCACCCTTGCTTCAATTTCTGATGAAATAAGACAGCACGCTCAGAAGCTCGGCGCTGAGGTTGAATTTTTCCAGAGTAACTGTGAGGGCGAGATTATCGACGCTCTTCATTCGGCAAGAGAAAACGCCGACGGAGTAATCCTCAACGCAGGAGCATATACGCATTACAGCATTGCAATCAGAGACGCTATTTCCGCAATCGAGCGCCCTGTCGTAGAGGTTCATCTTTCAAACGTTCACGCAAGAGAGGAATTCAGAAAAAATTCTGTGATTGCCCCCGTTTGTAAGGGAACTATCAGCGGATTTGGAAAAGAAAGCTATATTCTTGCGCTTTATGCGCTTGTTAAGTAAAGGAGAATTGTTTTGGACAACGCACAGACTCTAATGCACTGGCTTGACTCGCCTCAGAATGCCGCCCTTATAACCTCGCCTGTTTCAAGGCAGTATGTGACAGGCTTCGCTTCGTCTGACGGCTATGTTCTTGTAACGAAGGAGCGCTGCTTCTTCTTCACGGATTCAAGATATATCGAAATGGCTCAGAAAAAGGTCACAAATTGCTCAGTCGTTCTTCAGACAGATATTTACGCTCAGCTCGGCGAAATCTTCGATAGACTCGATATCGAAACTGTGCATATTGAAAGCGATTATATGACGATTTCTACGCTCGGCTATCTTAACTCCCGATTTATGAGCGTGAGATTTGACACCACAAAGCGCTTTTCTGATTACCTTACCTCGCTTCGTATCCAAAAGAACGAATATGAAATCTCTAAGATCGTCGAAGCGCAGAGAATCGCTGAAGCCGCTTTTACAAGACTTATTTCACGAATGAGAGTGGGAATGACCGAAAAGCAGATTGCAGCGGCGCTCAACTTCTATATGCTTGAGCTTGGCGCAGATAATATCTCGTTTGATACTATTGCGGCGTCGGGCGTAAATTCGGCTTGTCCTCACGCTGTTCCGACAGAAAAGCCTATCGCCGACGGCGACTTTTTGACTCTCGACTTCGGTGCAGTAAAAGACGGCTATCATTCGGATATGACAAGAACGGTCGTTTTCGGAAAGCCAACCGAAGAAATGAAGCGTATCTATAACGCAGTATGGGGTGCAAATACAGACGCTCTTAAAACAGTAAGACCCGAAATCTCCTGTAAGCTTCTCGATAACGTCGCAAGAAGCACTCTCGAAGCGTGGGGCTACGAGCAGTATTTCGGTCACGGTCTTGGTCACGGCGTGGGGCTTGAAATCCACGAGGCACCCTCCGTTTCCCCGAAAAGCAGTACAACGCTCCGTGAGGGAATGGTTATTACCATTGAGCCGGGCGTGTATATCCCAGGTCAGTACGGCGTAAGAATTGAAGATATGTGCGTGGTTACGGCTGACGGCTGCCGAAACCTCACCGAAACTCCGAAAACGCTTATTTATATCTGATGTGAAAAAATTTGTAAAAACTATTGCAATTATCAGAAAAATAGTGTAAAATAGAGTAGATATTTATGCACACATTATTTATAAAATACCGGAGGTAAATTTTATGATTTCAGCAGGCGATTTCAGAAACGGCGTTACGTTTGAAGAAGACGGAAACGTAATGCAGGTTGTAGAATTCCAGCACGTAA
The DNA here is from genome assembly GCA_045591405.1 of Ruminiclostridium sp. GTDB lineage: Bacteria > Bacillota > Clostridia > Oscillospirales > Ruminococcaceae > Ruminiclostridium_E. The sequence continues at coordinate 1,147 of JAZNST010000017.1, read as the reverse complement.
AGCCGGGTAAAGGCTCCGCCTTTGTCCGCACAAAGACAAAGAACGTTCTTACAGGTGCAGTTGTAGAAAAGTCCTACAACCCCACAGCTAAGTTCCCTACCGCTTTTATTGAAAGAAAGGATATGGAATACAGCTATCAGGACGGCGACCTTTATTACTTTATGGATAGTGAAACCTATGAACAGGTTCCCATCAACGCTAAGGACCTTGGCGATAACTTCAAGTTCGTTAAGGAAAATATGGTTTGTAAGGTTCTTTCTTATAAGGGTAACGTATTCGGCGTAGAACCTCCCAACTTCGTTGAGCTTGAGGTTACTGAAACTGAACCCGGCGTTAAGGGTGATACCGCTACAAACGCTACAAAGCCCGCTACGCTTGAAACAGGCGCAGAGGTAAGAGTTCCCCTCTTTATCGATATCGGCGACGTTCTCAGAATTGACACAAGAACAGGCGAATACATGGAAAGAGCAAAGGGTTAATGATTATGAATATTACTGAAAAGGTTTCTTACATCAAGGGACTTGTTGAAGGAATGAACTTCGACACAACCACAAACGAGGGTAAGGTTATAAGCGCTATTATCGACGTTCTTAACGATATGGCTATGGAGTTTGAGGATATTGATTCCGAGCTTGACGACGTTGCAGATATCATTTCTGACCTCGAAGAAAGCGTTTGTGATATTGAAGATATCGTTTATGACGACGAATGTGATTGCGATTGTTGCGACTGTGAGGACGAGGACGAAGACGACGATATGTACGAAATCACTTGCCCTAAGTGCAACAACAGCCTCGTTGTTGATTTCGAAGTAATCGCTGAGGGCGGAATCGTTTGCCCTAACTGCGGCGAGCCTCTCGAATTCGACCTCGAAGGTCTCGAAGACGAATGTGACTGTGACTGCGGTTGCGGTGAACATCATTCACACTGATTAAAAATCTCCGTACCAAAAAAGGTACGGAGATTTTTTGTAAACGCTTAGCAATACGCATACAGGTTATGTATATATTGAAGGGAACCTTTCTGAAGAAAGTTTCCCCTCAAACTCCCCTTCAAAGACTTTTAATGCAAAAGCCCGCCTCACAGGGTTTTACCCTGTGGGACGGGCTTTTGTACTAAAAGTTTTCGGAAAGGAGTCTGAGGAAAA
>JAZNST010000016.1:0-22122 GCA_045591405.1 Ruminiclostridium sp. | reverse complement strand
ATTTGGTGCGGATGACGGGACTTGAACCCACACGACATTGCTGCCACTGGCACCTGAAGCCAGCGCGTCTGCCAATTCCGCCACATCCGCATTTTGACTAAAATATTATACCACAGCATCCTTTTTTTGTCAAGAACTTTATTCCTTGAAGCGCCGGGTGAGCTTTTCTAAGGCTTTTTTCTCTATTCTACTGATGTATGAACGAGAAATATTAAGCATATCGGCGACTTCTTTTTGAGTATGGATTTTAGGCGGCGCTCCTTTTGTTGTCGAAAGCCCGTATCTTGTGCAAATTATCAATCTTTCCCGTTCATCAAGCTCTTCGTTTATGAACGAATAAAGCTTTTGAACGTCAGTACGAAGAATCACCTCTTCGCTCACGTCGCAAGCGTCCTTGAAAATATCGCTGATTTTCAGCTCGTTTCCGTTCTTGTCTGTTTCAATGGGATCGTCAATATATATTTCGGTAGCTTTATGCTTGTTTTTCCTGAAGTGCATTTTTATTTCATTGTCAATACACTTGCTTGCATAGGTTGAAAAGCTTACGCTTTTTTCTGTATTGAAGGTTTCAACTGCCTTAATAAGACCGATTATTCCTATTGAAATCAGATCCTCCTGTTCGTTTGACGTTGAATACTGCTTTCTCACAATATAGGACACAAGCCGCAGATTGTGTTCTATAAGCTTGTTTCTTGCTTCCAAATCGCCGTTTCTTGCTAACTCAAGATATTTGATTTCTGTTTTTTTTGGCAATGGCTTAGGGAAATTTCCTGTTCTGTCAAAATGAAGCGAAAAAAATATCAGGCTTTTGAATACAAGCTCGGCAAAAAAAGAAAACATGGCAGCCTCCTTTACTTGCAACAGAATATGAGCCTTTCGCTGAAAATATTACACATTATGTTAAAAATGTCAAATATGACTTGACTATAACATAAAAATATAGTAAAATTATAAAAGAGTATGCAAAGAAGGAGATGAGCTTATGGGTATTCATTCTACACGACTCCCTCATTTGAATAAATCCGCCGAAGTTGCAACAACAGAATTGCCGCTTCCCGAAAAAGTAATTATCCTTATGGCACAGCACGGAGGCGTTCCTTGCACTCCGCTTGTCAAGGTTGGAGATAGTGTAAAAACAGGTCAGCTTGTAGGAGACAGCGACGCTTTGATTTCTGTTCCCGTTCACTCAAGCGTCACGGGCGTTGTTACCGAAATAACCGAGGTTCTCCATATTTCGGGAAAAAGACACTGTGCAGTTGTAATTCAGACTTCGGAAAATCAGCAGCTTTGTGAAAAAATAAAGCCGCCTGTTGTAAATAGCCGCGAGGAGTTCATAAAGGCAGTGCGCGACAGCGGCTCCGCAGGTCTTGGCGGTGCGGGCTTCCCGACTCACGTCAAGCTTAATTACGATAGAAGTAAATTCAATATTGACACTCTTCTTATAAATGCGGCTGAATGTGAGCCGTACATAACGTCTGACTACCGTACGTTGATGGAGGATACGGAAAAGCTTATTGACGGAATAAAGCTTATTATGAAATATCTCGACATTCCTCGTACAGTTATCGGAATCGAAGCTGATAAGCCAAAGGCTATTACAAAGCTCAAGCAGGCTCTTGCCAAGGAAAAGGGGATTAGTGTAAAAAAGCTTCCGTCCTCTTACCCACAAGGCGCTGAAAAGGTGCTTATCTATAATGCAACAGGCAGAGTTCTGAAGGAGGGCGAGCTTCCCGCGTCAACGGGCTGCCTTGTTCTTAACTGTTCAACTGTTGCATTTATCAGCGACTATATAAAGACAGGTATCCCTCTTATCCGTAGAAGAATAACCGTTGACGGAAATATCATAACTGCGCCTCAGAACGTTCTTGTGCCTATTGGAACAAGGCTTACTGATATTGCGGCTTACGTTAATGTTTTTGCACAGCCTGAGCGTGTTCTTTTTGGCGGCCCTATGATGGGTGTTTGCGTATGTGATATTGAAATGCCTGTTTCAAAGACGAATAACGCTGTGCTCTTTATGGGACATACGACAAAGGACGTAAACGTCACGCCTACTGCCTGCATACGTTGCGGAAGATGCACAAGAGCGTGTTCAATGCGCCTGTTGCCCACAGAGCTTGAGACTGCTTTTGATAACAGAGACGCAGATATGCTTCAAAAGCTCAGAGTTAATCTTTGTATGAACTGCGGCGCTTGTACTTACGTCTGCCCTGCAAAGAGAAATCTCGCAGAAAAAAATCAGCTTGCAAAGGACTTTTTGCGTGCTTCAAAATAACGGAGGAAATAGAGTTGAGTAAATTCATTGTTGAACCCTCGCCACATATAAAAAGCTCAATTACAACCCAGAAGATTATGCTCAATGTTATAATCGCTCTTTTGCCAACGGCAGTAATGGCGACGATTTATTACGGCATTCGTGCGCTTCTGATGATTCTGGTGTGCGTTGCTTCGTGCGTTATGTTTGAGCTTATGTTTACGGTAATCACCAAACGCCCTCGTACAATTCAGGATCTTTCTGCTGTTGTAACGGGTATAATTCTTGCGTTTAACCTTCCGCCTACGCTCCCGATTTATATGGGCGTAATCGGTTCGTTTGTTGCAATAGTTGTCACAAAGCAGTTTTTTGGCGGAATCGGTCAGAATTTCGCTAACCCTGCCATTGTAGGACGAATTGTTCTTATGCTTTCGTTTACGGCAGATATGACAACTTGGTCTGAGCCGTTTTTCTACACCTCCACAGACGCAGTAACTACTGCAACTCCGCTTATGCAGTCAGGCGGCGACGCGCTTTCAATGCTCTTTATGAAATCGGGCTGTATCGGCGAATGCTGTAACCTTGCGCTTATAATCGGCGGACTTTATCTCATTTTGACAGGAACGATAAACCCCTTTACCCCTATCGTATTTATCGGAACAGTTGCACTCGGAACTCTTATCGGCGGACTTGACGTTCCTTATGGTATTCTTTCGGGCGGACTTATGCTCGGAGCGTTCTTTATGGCAACTGACTATTCGACTACTCCGATTACAATGAAGGGAAGAATTATTTTTGCGTTCGGTTGCGGTCTGATAACGCTTCTGATACGCTATTTCGGTCAGATGCCCGAAGGCGTTTCATACGCAATCCTTCTTATGAACATTCTGACGCCTTGGATTGACAAGCTTACCGTTCCTAAGCCTTTTGGCGCAAAGAAGGAGGCAAAGAAATGAAAAATCTGAAGCCTACGCTTGTGCTTACGCTTATAACGGCTATAATGGTGAGTCTGCTTATTGTTACTTATAATCTCACGTACGTTGATACCTCCTCTGTTATTACTGCAAATCTTGAGCAATGCTGTAACGAAGCTCTTGGCGGTGAGGGGTATTACATTGTAACCGATTGGCAGGAGGAGGGCTATGCAATCGCAAAGCCTGACAACGTCAATAAAATGATTAAAAATTCAAACGGCGATATTGCCTTAGAGGTTGTGGTGAACGGCTATGCCAAAAACGGAATAGACGTTCTTGTTGCAATGAACTCTGACGGAACTGTTAAGGCTGTGTCAGTTGTTTCGCTTTCAGAAACTCCGGGACTTGGAACAAAGGTTGACAGCGATTCGTTCTTGTCTCAGTTTGTCGGTGTATCATCGGCTAAGCTTTCGGGAGGAAACAGCGGCGGCTTCTATAAAGGCGAGCCTAAGACCGACGATAATCCGAACGCTGCTGAAATCGACGCTGTTACAAGTGCAACCTACTCGTCTAAGGGCGTAATTGAGGCTGTAAATATTGCGGTTTCTGTTTACGCAGAGCTTGGAGGTGCAAAATGAGTAACTGGAAACAATTCACAAAGGGTATTCTTAAAGAAAACCCTAACCTTGTTATGCTCCTTGGAATGTGTCCTACTCTCGCTGTAACAACAATGGCTCAGAACGGTCTTGGTATGGGGCTTGCAACTACGTTTGTCCTTATTTGCTCAAACCTTCTGATTTCCGTCCTTAAAAAGTTTATTCCGTCACAGGTCAGATTACCTGTATTTATAGTTATTATCGCTTGCTTTGTAACGTTCATAAGCCTTATTCTTCAGGCTTATATCCCCTCTCTTTATGAAAGTCTGGGATTGTTTTTGAGCTTGATAACCGTAAACTGTATTATTCTTGGCCGCGCAGAGATGTTTGCGTGTAAGAATAAGGTTCTTCCTTCAATCCTCGACGGTGCGGGAATGGGAATCGGATTTACTCTTTCACTTCTTATTGTTGGTTCAATCAGAGAAATTATCGGCGCAGGAACGTGGTTCGGAATGACAATTATGCCCGATTTTGTTCAGCCGCTGACTATTATGATACTTCCCGCAGGCGGATTTTTCACGCTTGGAATCGTGATTGCGGTAATCGCTCGTTTAAGTAAGAGAAAACCAAAGGAAATAGGTTGTGCGGCTTGCCCCAACAGAGCAAGCTGTGCTCTTGCTGAAAAAAATGAAAACGAGGAGGTATCACGCTGATGGAAATTGCAAAAAACATCATCATAATCCTCCTTACGGGAATTATTACCGAAAACTTTGTTCTTTCAAAGTTCCTTGGTATCTGTCCGTTCCTCGGCGTTTCTAAAAAGGCGTCAAGCTCTCTTGGTATGGGACTTGCGGTTACTTTTGTAATGGCTTTTGCAACAGCCGCTACTTATCCTATATATCACGCTGTGCTTATTCCTCTTGGCGTGGAATATATGCAGACGATTGCCTTTATTCTTGTAATAGCACTTCTTGTTCAGCTTGTTGAAATGGTGCTGAAGAAATACGTTCCTCCGCTTTATAAGGCGCTTGGCGTATATCTTCCTCTTATAACCACAAACTGCGCTGTTCTTGGCGTTACAATCCTCAATATTGACGCTGAGTACACGTTCGTGGAGTCTATTGCAAACGCATTTGGCGCAGGAATAGGTTTCCTTCTTGTTATGCTTATTTTCTCAGGCGTAAGAGGCAGAATCGAACGCTGTAATGTTCCCAATGCACTAAAGGGAACGCCGATAACGCTTGTTGCCGCTTCCATTGTTTCTCTTGCATTCATCGGTTTCGGCGGCGTCGTTGATAACATTTTCGGAGGCTGATATGGAATATTTACTGCCAATAGGCTTTTTCGTTTTGCTCAGTGCAGTGGCCGGTATACTTCTGACGATTGCAGGAAAAATTTTCAGCGTTAAGACCGATGAAACAGTTGAAAAGATTATGGAAGCGCTTCCCGGTGCAAATTGCGGCGGTTGTGGATATTCAGGCTGTGAGGGCTATGCTCAGGCGGTTGCAAAGGGAGAGGCGGCGCCAAACCTTTGTATGCCCGGCGGAATTGAAACAAATAAGGCGCTGAGCGAAATTATGGGTGTAGCTGTTACCGAGGTTGAGCGTAAGGTCGCTTACGTTCGCTGTAACGGAAACTGCGATGCAACTGAAGACAAATTTGTTTATGCGGGGACAAAAAGCTGTGCCGCCGCAGAACGCTTTTATAACGGAAAGGGTACCTGCCTTTACGGCTGTGCAGGTCTTGGCGACTGCGTTGAGGTTTGCGATAATAATGCGATTTCCGTTATAAACGGGGTTGCAGTGGTAAATCCTAGTAAGTGCAGTGGTTGTGGTAAATGCGTAAAAATCTGCCCGAACAACGTGATTACTCTCAAAAATCTTTCTCAGACTCTGATTGTTACCTGTTCTTCGATTGACAGCGGAAAAATCACAAAAAATGCTTGTAAAAACGGCTGTATCGCTTGCAGAATATGTGAAAAGAAATGTCCGTTTGACGCAATTACTGTCGTTGATAATCGTGCCCGTATCAATACGGATAAATGTACCTCGTGCGGATTATGCGCTCAGGCGTGTCCGACAAAATGTATAACTGTGCTCAGGCCTTGTTCAGACTAATCTTGGAGGCGAATTTTTGAAACAAATTCTCAGATATATAAAAGACGCTTTTTGTGGGATTATTACCACGCTTAGCGGTGCTAAAATCAAAAAATTCGAAGACGAGGATGAGCTTGCCAAGGTTATGCTGAAGCAACAGCTCGTTCAGGTAAACGGAAAAAGAGTTGTGCTTTTTTCGCTTATCTCGGTAATTGCAGGACTTATCCTTCTTATTTACTCGCTCGTGACAATGACTGACTTTGATTTTGCGGGTAAGCTTATCAACGTCTTTTCGGGCGGTATTGTTACAATCGGAGCTGTGGTGTGCTGTGCGCCTGTGCTTTCCGAGCTTAAAAAGCGAATGCCCATTTGGAAAAAAATTGAGCGTTACACCTATATTTTTTGGGGGATAATCGTCTTTTCTTTAAGCCTTATGGTGATTTCGGATTTTGTGATTTATAAAAGCTCACAATCCTTCTTTATCTGTATTTTTGTTTTTATGGTAGTGCCTGTAATCCGCATTTCCATCGCTTCAATTTACGCAGGCTTTCTTGCGATTACTGTTATTATAAGCGGTCTTTCTCTCGGAGTAAGCGTAAGTCTCATTTTAATGCTGACCGCATTCATTGCCGCGGCTCTTGTTATCGCTTCTCTTATGTATAACTCATATTCTTGTCTTTTTATAAGCGAACGACTTCTTAAAACCGCAAACGAGCGTTGCCGTCAGATAACCGAGAAGGACGCAATGACGGGAATGTTCAATAAGCTTGGTCTCAGTAAGCGATTAACCGAGATTATCTCGACGGGAAGCTATCGTAACCTTGCCGCTATTTTCATTGATATTGACAATTTCAGACGATATAATCAGCTCTTTTCCGATCAGGAGAGCGACGAGTGTCTTTATAAAATCTGTAATTGCATAAGAATAATAGCAAAAACGAAAACCCGTCTCATTTCACGCTTTGGCGGCGACGAGTTCGTTCTTGTAATCCAGAATATCGACGAATACGACCTGATTTCCTTTGCTGAACAGATAAGACGAAGCATAGAAACTATGGCGCTTCCGTTTGAAGGCGACAGGATAATGTCAATTTCAATCGGCGTTTCAGGGATCAAGGATAATTCGCTGACGGATTATTCGATTCTGATTAAGGAAGCTGAACAGAGTCTTGAGGTTGCAAAAGCGGCAGGAAGAAATTGCGTCGGCTACGCAGGAAAAGCGTATAAATCGGATAAACGTGCTTAATACTCAAAAGCAAGGCTTCGGTCTTGCTTTTTTATTTTTTCAATTTAGCGTCGGCTTCTTGACAAGAACCGCCTTTTGTTTTATAATATGAAAATGAAATTCAGTTTCAATTTGCAGGTGGGAAATGATTAAGAACGAATACAGAACAAGACAGCGTAGCGAAATACTGCTGTGTCTGAAGAAAAATTCACAAAAGCATTTGACGGTTGATGAAATAACCGAGCTTTTACACAGTAGCGGCTCTCAGGTTGGGAAAACAACCGTCTATCGCGCTATTGATAAGCTTGTGAGCGAGGGCGTTGTCAGAAAATACGATTACGGAAACGGAAAAAGCGCTTGCTATCAGTACATATCCGACGGTGAAGCCTGTGCGGAGCATTTCCATCTCAAATGTACTGCGTGCGGACAACTGTTTCACGTGGAATGTGATTTTCTGAACGGCGTTTCAGGTCACATTTTCGAACACCACAAGTTCAGTGTTGATAATACAAAAACGGTTTTGTACGGAATTTGCGAGGAATGTAGTAAATAATGGAATTGTTGAAATGCTTGAATCTTACGATGTCTTATGAGGACGTCGTTGCAATAAAAAATCTTTCCTTCTCGGTAGAGCAGGGTGATTATCTTTGCGTAATAGGAGAAAACGGCTGTGGAAAAAGTACGCTTGTTAAAGGGATTCTCGGCTTAAAGCAAGCGTCGGAGGGCGAGATACGATACGTCTCGGTAAAGCAAAAGGAAATCGGCTACCTTCCTCAGCAAAATGCGCTTCAAAAGGATTTTCCCGCTACTGTTCGTGAGGTTGTGCTTTCGGGTTGCCTTAACGAAAACGGCTTGAGACCTTTTTACACAAAGGCTCAGAAGCATAAAGCAAACGAAATGATAAAAAAGCTCAGTCTTGGCGGCTTGGCAAAAAAGAGCTTCCGTGACCTTTCGGGAGGTCAGCAGCAGCGTGTGCTTATTGCAAGAGCGTTATGCGCTACGGATAAGCTGTTGCTCCTTGACGAGCCTGTGACGGGACTTGACCCTCTGGTGACGAGCGAGCTTTACAATCTGATATATCATTTGAATAAAGTACACGGAATCACAATAATAATGGTAACACACGATGTTGCAAACGCTCTTTCGTATGCGAACAAGGTGCTTCATATTGTCCCTAACTCCTGTTATTTCGGAAGTGCTGACGACTATAAAAAAACCTGTGCATATCAGGAGCTGACAGGAGGTAAATCAAATGCTTGAGACCTTTTTTGAGATGATCTCCCTTGATTTTATCGGAAGGGCAGTTCTCGTTGGGCTTCTTGTTTCTGTCTGTGCGTCGCTTTTGGGTACAAGCCTTGTGATGAAACGCTATTCAATGATAGGGGACGGGCTTAGCCACGTCGCTTACGGTGCAATGGCGATAGCGGCAGCTGCAAACGTATCTCCGCTTTACATATCAATTCCTGTTGTAATAATAGCTTCGTTTTTACTTTTACGTCTTAGCCGTAACAGTAAAATCAAGGGTGACGCTCTTATCGCTGTGATTTCGAGCGCCGCACTTGCAATAGGAATGATAATAGTTTCTCTTAGCAGTATCAGTATCGACCTTAACAGCTATATGTTCGGAAGCATACTTGCGCTGAGCAACGACGACGTTATCCTTAGTGTCGTGTCGTCGGTAATCGTTCTTGGACTTTACATTCTTTTTTATCATAAAATTTTCGCTGTTACCTTTGACGAAAGCTTCTCGAAGGCAACAGGCGTCAAAGTCTCTTTTTATAACACAATCATCGCTATTCTGACAGCTGTGCTGATTGTAGTTGGAATGAGGCTTATGGGTGCGCTTTTGATTTCAAGCCTTATAATTTTCCCGTCGCTTTCGTCGATGAGAGTATGCAAAAGCTATCGTGCGGTTACAATTACGTCTGTTTCAATTTCAGTAATCAGCTTTCTTGTGGGAATTATTGTAACCTTCTATATAGATATTCCGACAGGTGCGAGCATAGTTGTTACCAATGCTATATGCTTTGTTATCTGTCTTGTAATAGGAGCGTTCAAAAACGCAAATGCAAAGAAATAATAACAGACCAAGCCTAAAATGAGGTGATAAAATGAAAATAAAGCTTGCGGGGCTTTCTTCTGAATCAATAGTTGACGGTCCGGGAATACGCTTTACCGTGTTTGTTCAGGGCTGTCCTCATCATTGCGAGGGCTGTCATAACCCCGAAACGCACGATTTTGAGGGCGGACGACTTGCTGATACTGATAGGATTCTTACTGCAATAGAAAAAAATCCTATGATAAAGGGTGTGACCTTTTCGGGCGGAGAGCCGTTTTGTCAGGCTGAGCCGCTTGCGGATCTGGCGGAAAAGTTAAAGGCAAAGGGCTACAATATCCTTTCGTTTACAGGATTTACATTTGAAGAGCTTTTAGATATGTCCTTACAGGATAAAAATATAGCAAAGCTTCTGAGCCTTCTTGATTATATGATTGACGGGCCTTTTGAGCTTTCAAAGAGAAGTCTTGAGCTTAAATACAGAGGAAGTAAAAATCAGCGTATTCTTGATGTCAGAGAAAGTCTGAGACAGGAGAAGGCGGTAGAAATTGAATTATAAAATAAAAAGGCTTATTTTGTCGGCGATTTTACTTGCGGTATGTATTTTTACGTTATCGGGCTGCTTTGAAAACGACGGCAAAAACTACATATTCAAATATGATATTTCGGGAAATCCCCGAACTCTTGACCCTCAGACTGTCCGTGACAGCTCAGGGCTTGAGCTTATTGCCAATATTTTTGACGGTCTTTTGCGCCTTGACGAAGACGGCGATACTGTTCCTGCCGTTGCAAAAAGCTATACCGTTTCAGAAGACGGCCTTATTTACACATTTTTACTCAGAGATGACGTTTACTGGTCTGACGGTGACGAGTTTAAGACTCAATGCACAGCGCACGATTTCGTTTTTTCGTTTCAGCGGCTCATAAAACCTTCGACAAAATCTCAATCGGCAAGCGATTTCTACTGCATAAAAAACGCTCAGAAAATTCATTCGGGACAAATATCCGACGTAAAAAAACTTGGCGTTGAGGCAATTGACGACTTTACTCTGAAGATTGTTCTTGAATATCCGAATCCGACATTTCCGATACTTCTGACTACTGCGCCTGCAATGCCGTGTAATCAGGAGTTCTATGAAAGCTGTAACGGAAGATACGGACTTTATGATACGACTGTTGCTTCAAACGGAGCTTTTTATCTTCATAGCTGGGTTTACGACCAATGGAGCAAGGAAAGCAATTACATAATTCTCAGACGAAATCCCGAAAATAACGCTGATGAAAGTATTTGCCCTTACGGACTTAATTTCTTCATAGACGAGAAGGACCCATACGGAGATTTCACTAATGGCTCAACCCACGTTTATCTTTCGTCGGGAGACGAGGCGATTACGCTTCTGGAGGACGGTTATAGCTATGACGAGAGTGATAACTCTGTCTGGGGCATTATGTTTAATCTTGATTCTGTTTTTTCAAACGAACAGCTCAGACGCGCTCTTGCGTATTCTATTGACAGAAGCGGAATAACTTACTCGTCGATAGGCTTTTCAAAAGCGTACAGCATAATTCCCGACACGATAAGGGTAGGCGGAACGATTTATAACGACGACGATTACGAAAGCTTCTTCAAATATGATTCTGTGCTTGCAAAGCAGATGATGGATAATCTTTTTGAATCTGTCTCAAGAGACAGCGTGAACGGACTTACAATACTTTGTCCCGACGACGAGAGCCTTTCTACGTATTTATCCTACGTTACTCAGCAATGGCAGTCGAAAATCGGCTTTTTCTGTAATATTTCAACGGTGAGTCAGAAAACGCTTGATTCGAGACTTGAAGAAGGCGATTTCGACTTTGCGTTTGTAAGACTTTCGGGCGATTACAACAGCCCGTCGGCTTATCTTTCCTCATTCAGAAACGATAACAGTAAGAACTATTCAGGTCACTCAAACAGCGGCTTTGACGATTTACTCAAGCAAGCCGAACGAGAGCCCGATGAGAAAAAAGCCGTAAAGCTATATATGCAGGCGGAGGAATTTGTTATTGACAAAGCGCTATTCATTCCGATTTGTTATCAGAGCGAATACGCTTTTTACGCAGAAGGCTGTGAGGACATAAGATACAATCCTTTTTCCAAAACCGTGACCTTTAGAGAAGCAAAATACTTTGACTGATAGTTCCGATACAGGGCTGATTACAGCCCTGTATTTTTTTATGTGCGGTGCAAATGCGCCGCTTTTTTGTTCTAAAAATCCCTGAACTGAATAGAATTTGAGTAAAAGAGGTTCAAAACGGAGGACAGAATATGGTTGAAGCAAGGGTGTGCTCGCCTTACACGCACGCTGTTTTACAGCTTGGCGAGATTGGAAAAATATTGGCTGAGGTCAGTCGCGATATAAGGACAAGAGCGTGCGAGGTAAGGCTCAGACGGGACAAGCCCGTTATAATTCATCTTGAAAGAGAAATCGTGACGTTATCTCATATTGTAACGTCGGACGAGCTTGAAGAATGTTTTTGTGCGCTTTGCCGATATTCGATATATTGCTATGAAAACGAGATAAGAGAGGGGTTTATCACGTTAAGAGGCGGACACAGGGCCGGGTTTTGCGGAACGGCAGTTTATAAGGACGATAAGCTTGTCACCTTGAAAAATATAAGCTCAATAAATCTCAGAATCGCAAGAGAATTTATAGGCTGTGCAGAAAATCTGAGAATGATTTTGCGTCAACCAGATTTCAGAGGATTACTGATTGCAGGCAGACCAATGAGCGCAAAAACAACGCTTCTCAGAGACCTGTGCAGGATAATTTCAGAAGAAAACAAGGTTTCCGTTATCGACACAAGAGGTGAGCTTGCAGCTGTTTGTGACGGTTGTTCTCAACTTTCACTCGGTATGAACAGCGACGTCTTGGACGGTTATAGCAAGCGTGATGGGATTATCGCTGCCGTGCGTGTGCTGTCACCACAATTCATAGCTTGTGACGAGGTAACAGGAGAAGAGGAATCGCTTGAAAAGGCTATTCTTTGCGGAGTAAAAATCATTGCAACCGTTCACGCTTATTCTCTTGAAGAAGCGCTTTTATCTGATATTGTGAAAACGGGAGCGTTCAGTCATCTTGCTTTTGCCGATAACGAGCGCCTCGGACGGATTAAAACGGTTGTAAGGATAGGAGCAGAAAATGGGGTTTAATCTGATCGGGGCGTCGGTTGCGACGGTGACGGGTGCTATTGTTGGCTTTTATGGTAGCTTCAGGCTTAAAAAGAGGGCAAAAAAACTCACAACTTGCATTTTGCTTTTATCAACTTTTATGGTAGACGTAAGATCTTCGAATTATACGGTAAGGGAAATGCTTACTCGTTGCTCGTCAAACGCTCAGTTTTCGTCGCTTTTATTTCTGAAAAAGCTTTCTGAATGCTCAGACGGTGAAATAAAAAAGATGTGGCAAATTGCAATAAAAGAAGAAAGCGAGCTTTCAGACGACGATAAAGAGGCGCTTTTGGGAGTCGGGAACGCTTTGGGCACAACAGATAAGGAAGGACAGCTTCTTTGTCTTGAGCAGTTTTCAGAGCTTTTGAAGCATCAACTTGAGCAAGCTAACGACGAATACCTCACAAAAGGGAGAATGTACCGTTCGGTAGGGCTTCTTGGCGGAATTGCGGCAGGAATAGTAATTGTTTAGGTGGTAGATTATGGACGTGAATTTAATTTTTCAGATTGCGGCAATAGGCATAGTTGTTTCAATACTTAATCAGCTTCTTCAGCGCTCAGGAAGAGAAGAGCAGGCAATGATGACGACTATTGCCGGGCTTGTGGTCGTTCTTATGATGATTATCGGGCAAATCAGCACGCTTTTTGAAACGATAAAAACTACTTTTAATCTCTGAGGTGGGTGAATAATGAATATCGCGGGAATTGCAGGAGTTGGAATTATAGGAGCGATTCTTTCGCTTATTCTCAAGCAATACAGACCTGAATTCGCTTTGCCTGTTTCGGTTCTGACAGGCGCTTTTATCTTTCTTGCGGTTCTGTCGGGGATTTTTCCTGTTGTAAGGCTTATTGAGGGAATTGCCGAGCGATTTGGAACAGAGCTAATCTATCTTGGCGTTCTTATGAAGGCTCTTGCTATCTGCTATATAACTCAGATTGCCGCTGACAGCTGTAAAGACGCCGGAGAAGCCGCAATCGCGGGAAAGGTTGAAATTGCAGGAAAAATAGCCATTTTAATTATTTCTGTTCCTATGTTTGAGGAGCTTATCGGAGTGGTTACTGAGCTTATCGGTTAAAAATTAAGGGTGTTATCAGTGAAAAGAAAAGGAATTTTATATTTTATTGCGGCAATTCTTACGGCTCTTTTTATGAGTACGGGCGTTTATGCGGAAGACTCATACGATTTTGGAAGAGAAGACATTATAGACGCCGTTCCCGAATCTGCGCAGGACAAGCTCGAAAGTCTTGGGATTTCTCCTTATAGTTCGGAAGGCTTTACAGAGCTTGGAGCTGACGATTTTTTCGGATTTCTCTGGGAAAGCGTTACCTCTCAACTCGAAGGTCCGCTAAGACTTTTCTTTATTTACACGGCTATTATTATACTTTGTGCGCTTTTATCAGCGTTTAAGGAATCAATCAGCAGTGAAGGTCTGAACACTGTTTTTGAGATGACTTCGATTGTTTCGGGGGCGGGTGCGTTGACGTTTTTTCTCAGCGGAGTAATTGAAGCCTCAACGACGGCAGTTGAGACGCTCTGTGCATTCTTATCGACCTTTGTTCCTTCCTTTGCGGGAATTTCTGCCGCACAGGGAATGGCAGGAACAGCGGCTGTTTATAATACGGGGGTTATTGCCGCTGTTCATATTTTTTCGTTTATATCATCAACTATTGTGATGCCTGCCGCTTCGGCGATTCTTGGGGTTACTATCGCCGGTGCGATAAGTCCTGAGCTTCAAATAGAAAAGCTTTCGGGTGCGGCAAAAAAAGCGATAAACTGGTGCCTTGGTCTTATGACGACGCTTTTTTCGGGGCTTCTTTCGGTTCAGACAATTATTTCTGCTTCTGCTGATTCAGTTGCAATGAGGGCGGCAAAATATACCTTTTCAAGCGCAGTTCCCATTATCGGCGGAACGGTTTCCGATGCGCTTTCGACGGTGCACGGAGGGCTTTCTCTTATAAAAAACAGCGTCGGAGCTTTTGGCCTCATATCCGTTGCTGTAATCGTAATTCCTGTTTTTGCACTGATTTTGTGTTACAGAGCGTCGCTGTGGGCGTCGGAAACGGTTGCCGAGCTTTTTGGGGTAAAAAAGCTTGCGGCGGTAATCGGGGCTGTTGAAGGAGCGCTTTCGGTTATTACTGCTGTTCTTGTCGCTTTTTCTATGCTTGCGGTAATTTCTATGGCGGTTATGATTGCTGTGAACGGAGGCTAGAATGAAGGAAATTGTGCTCAGTGTTTGTGCGGCGGCTGTTGCAACGGGATTATTCAGCCTTTTGGTTCCAAAAAGCAGCTTTAAGAAACAGCTTTCTTTTCTTTCGGCGGCGTTTCTTCTTCTGACTGCTGTCAATTCAATAAAAAACGGCAATCTCAACCTTGACGAACTTTATAAAAGCTTTGAAGAAAAAAGCGTTTATATAGATTTTTCAGCCCAGGCGGAACAGATGACAAAACAGGAAATTGCCGCCGCACTTTGCAGAAATACCGAGGAATTACTCGAAAAGAATCAGATTGCTTATGAAGATGTTTCAGTTATCGTTGATATTTCAGAAGACAGTCGCATATCTATTAAGCAGATAAGGCTTGTATTCAAAAAAGAAAATGCGCACGAAGCGGCTATTGCCGAAGAAATCGTGAAACGGGAGGTTAACGGTGAAGCTCAGGTTGTTTCGGAGGTAATAAGCTAAAGGAGATAAAAAAGTAATGATTTCTAAGCTCTTAAAAAACGAAAAAACTGTAAAGGGTATCGTTCTTATAGGCGTGGTGCTGATTCTGATAATATTTGCAGCAAGCGTTTTCGGTAGCAACGGCAAAAAGGAGGAATCAGACAAGCAACCATCGTTTGAAGATTATTCACAGGCACTGGAGGCGAGGCTGGAGGAAATAATAGGACATATTGAAGGCTCAGGGCAGGCGAATATTCTTGTTTCTATCGAAAAGAGCGTGGAGGAAGTTTACGCACAAAAGGGTAATAGCGTTGCGACAACGATTTCACCTGTTGCAAGAGGAGCAGTTGTCGTTTGTGATGGAGCGAGAAATCCTGTTGTAAAGGAAAAAATTGTTGAAGTGGTTTCAAAAGCGCTCGGAATAAGCGCAAATAAAATCTGTGTTACGTATTGAGGAGGAAACATGAGAAGATTAAATCTTATTATCGGAAAAAAACAGCTTATTATTGCAGGGCTTACGCTTGTTCTGGGCGTTGCGGTTTATGCTAATTTTGCAGTCAGCTCAGGAGTTGAAGCTAAGCCCGAAGCTCAAAACAGCGAGCAGGTAGGAAATTACGGTGAGCTTCAGTTTGTAAACGACGAGCCGACTCTTGACGTTGAGGGCGAAAACACGCTTCAGGTCGGAGAAAACGTGCCGCTGAGTAAAACGCCGGAGGACGACGGTTATTTTGCTCAAGCAAGACTTGACCGTGACGAAAGCAGGGCGAAAGCCGTCGATATTTTAAGAAGCGTTTATGCAGGCGGAGATTCGACTGAAACAGAGCTTGCTGTTCTTGCACAGGACACCGCTACAATCAGCGGATACGTAGAAAGCGAGAGCAAAATCGAAAATATCCTGAAAGCGCAGGGATTCAGCGACGTTTTGTGCTATCTTTCCGATAACGGAGCCAACATAATTGTAAAAACAGACGGACTTGAGAAGGAACAGGCCGCTCAGATAAAAAATGCGCTTTTATCTGAAGTGAAAATTCCTGCAGAAAAGATTACGATAATAGAAAAAAAGTAGTTGTTTCTTTCGGAGTTTTGTGCTATAATAGTTGTAAGCATTAATGTGCGATGTTGCTATTATTTCGCAAACGAGGAAAGGAACGGCATTATGGCTAATTCTACAAAAACACAAAATGGTTCGCTGAAAATTTCCAACGATGTTATTATAAAAATCGCTGAGCTTGCGGCAGTTGAGGTTGAAGGTATTGTTGTGAACGATAAAAGATTGCCTTCGCCAAGAATAGGCGGTGTTTCCAACGTTTTCTCTAAATTTGCTTCACCTATCAAAGTGATTTATTCAAGAGAAGCTGTCGGAATTGAGCTTTGTGTCATAGTTAAGAACGGTTATAAAGCACTTGCGGTTGCTCAGAATGTTCAGAAGGCTGTAAAATCAGCTATTCAGAATATGGCGCATATTGCTGTTTCAAAGGTTGACGTTAAGGTAATAGGCGCCCAGACCCCTCAGCAGAGCGATGAATAAATGTTCACCCTCACGGAATCCGTGGGGGTAAACCTGTTTTATTAAGTGCGTGAAAGGACAAAGAAATGACAAGACACGAGATGAGAGAAGCGGCTTTTATACTGCTTTTTGAGATGAAAATAGGAAAAAGCACGGTTGAAGAAGCGATAGAGGATTCAAAGGATGCTTTTGATTTACCTGTGAATAATGACGTGATAGGGCTCGTAAGAAAAGTCAGCGAAAAGACTGACGAGCTTGATGAGGTTATTGCAAAATACAGTGCCAAAAGAGCTGTTTCAAGAATATCAAACGTTCCTCTTGTGATTATGGAAATTGCGGTTTATGAGATGAAATATTCTGAAAACGTGCCCGACGTTGTTGCAATAAACGAAGCGATAGAGCTTACAAAAGCGTACGGCTCGGCTGAAGATAAAAATTTTGTAAACGGAATCCTTAATTCCTACCTCAAGGATAAGGGCGGAAAAGACTGATGCCCGTTACAGTAACGGTTTCTCAGGTTACGAGACGCCTTGCGACGACTCTCAAGGGGGACAAACAGCTTTCTGATATTCTTGTTAAGGGTGAAATTTCCAATTTCATCTGCCACTCAAAGTCAGGACATATTTATTTTTCGCTCAAGGAAGGCGATTGTTCAATAAAAGCGGTTATGTTCAGAAGCTATGCCGAAAAGCTTCAGTTTATGCCCGACGACGGAATGAGCGTTATTGTCAGAGCTTCGGTTCAGCTTTACGAGCGTGACGGGGCGTGTCAGCTTTACGTGAGTGAAATTCAACCCGACGGCGTGGGTGCAGCAGGGCTTGCGTTTGAACAGCTCAAGCAAAGGCTTAAGGACGAGGGCTATTTTGAACAGAAACGAGTTATTCCGTCGTTTCCGAAGAAAATTTGCGTTATAACTTCACCAAGCGGTGCGGCAATACAGGATATTATCAACGTCATAAGCAGAAGATGCCCTGTTGTAAAGCTTTTACTTATACCTGCGCTCGTTCAGGGCGAGCTTGCGCCGACGTCGATAGCTCAAGCGTTTGAAAAAGCCCAGGAAACAGACGCAGATCTGATTATTTTCGGGCGAGGCGGCGGCTCGGCAGAAGATCTGAGCGCCTTTAATACGGAAATTGTCGCTAAGGCAATTTTTGACAGCGGAATACCGACTATTTCAGCAGTAGGTCACGAAATAGATTTTACTATCGCTGATTTTGTTGCGGATATGCGAGCGCCGACTCCAAGTGCGGCGGCTGAGCTTGCGGTTCCTGATATTTCGGTTTCTGATATTGCAATCAAGGAGCTTCTCGGAATGATCCGAGAAAAGCTTTCAAAAAAGATAGATATGCTTGAGCTTCAGCTTGAGCGAATTGTCGAAAAAATCGAGCTTTATCCGCCTGAAAAAAGGCTGAACGAGGCACAGGAAACGATAAACAGGCTTGCTTTTGAGGTGAAAACAAAAGCAAACAGATCTCTTGTTGCTAAGAAAAACGAGCTTGAGTCGGTAAAAAAGCTTCTGGAGGCTCTTGCACCGTATAGCGTGCTCAAACGGGGCTATGCGGCTGTTTGTAAGGGCGGTGTTCATATTGACAGCGTGGACAGGCTCAGCGTTGGAGACGAGGTTGAAATCAAAATGAGCGACGGACGCTTCAGAGCCGTTATCTCGTCGTTTGATGATGTGAAAGGTGTTTCAGATGACATTTGAAGATGCAATTTTAAGAATGAAGGAAATATCGACTGAGCTTGATAAGCCGGAATTGCCGCTTCAAAAGGCGGTTGAACTTTACGCTGAGGCAGTCGAGCTTGAAAAAATCTGTTCGGAGGAGCTTAAAAACGCAAAGCTTTCTCTTGAAAAGGTGGAGACAGATGAACAATAAACTTGACAATTACGTTCTGATGATTGATAATTACCTTGCTTCGATGCTCTCGTGCGAAAACGAAAAGCAAGTGCGACTTATCGAAGCGATGAAATACAGCATCGGAGCAGGAGGAAAAAGAATAAGACCTGTACTTACGCTTGAGTTTTGTCGTGTTTTTGGTGGAGATGTAAAAAAAGCGCTCCCTGTTGCCTGTGCAATTGAAGCGGCGCATACTTTTTCTCTTATTCACGACGACCTTCCTTCAATGGATAACGACGATTTCAGAAGGGGAAAACCAAGCTGCCATAAGCAGTTCGACGAGGTTACGGCGCTTCTTGCGGGAGACGCACTCGCTATATTCCCGTTTGAGCTTATTTGTAGCTCGGAGCTTGACGATTCGGCAAAGGTCAGACTTGTCTCAGAGCTTTCAAAGGCGCTTGGAGCCTATGGAATGATCGGCGGTCAGCAAATTGACACACAGTTTGAAAACCAAAGGCTTGACGCTGACGAGCTGATTCGTATGTACGAGCTTAAAACCTCAAGACTTCTTCAGGCGGCGTGTTGCTGTGGGGCAATCTGCGCAGGGGCTGATAAGGCTAAGGTTGAATATGCGCGGGAATACGCAAAAAATCTTGGCATTGCTTTTCAGCTGGTTGACGACGTTCTTGACGTCAAGGGCGACGAAAAGGAACTCGGAAAGCCTGTGGGAAGCGACGCAGATAATTTTAAGAACACTTACGCTGCTATAAACGGCGTTGAAAAAACAGAATCGGCTGCAAAAGAATATACTTTCAAGGCTCTTGAAACTCTTGAACATATAACAGACAATGAATTTCTCATATTGCTGACTAAACAGCTTCTTGAAAGGAAAAAATAAAAGAGGAGTAGCTATGGATTTCAAAATTAATGTTGCATTGATAGTTCCGCTTATAAGCTGGCTTTCGGCTCAGCTTATAA
Source organism: Ruminiclostridium sp. (assembly GCA_045591405.1). Classification (GTDB taxonomy): domain Bacteria; phylum Bacillota; class Clostridia; order Oscillospirales; family Ruminococcaceae; genus Ruminiclostridium_E. The sequence continues at coordinate 2,789 of JAZNST010000016.1, read as the reverse complement.
AGCTTGTAATACACGCTATAAAATACAGGACATTCAATCCCGAAAGACTTTTTGGCGCAGGCGGTATGCCCTCGTCGCATTCGTCTACGGTTTGTTCTCTTGCAATAATCGTATCAAGAACCGAAGGCTTTGATTCTACATTCTTTGCTCTTTCTATGATTCTTGCTATGATAACGATGTACGACGCAATGGGCGTAAGGCGTGCGGCGGGACTTCACGCAAAGCAGATAAACCGACTCAGACACATTGTTGACGAGCTTGACGAGGAAATTCTCGATAAAATCGACGAAAAACTCGATGAAGGCCCCGAAAGCGACGATGAGGATGAAGAAGAAAACAGAAAAGAGCTTAAAGAATATCTTGGCCATACTCCGATTGAAGTTCTGTGCGGTGCATTGCTTGGAATAATTATAGCAATGGCGTTCCCGATTGAATGGCTTGCTTGAACAAGGAGTTAACTTTGATTTTATCTGAAAAAATTAATGCAGACGCTGTAAAAAAGCTTACATTGGAAGAAAAACAACAGCTTGCTGACGAAATCCGTTCGTATATTATTGAAACAATTACGAGAACGGGCGGCCATCTGTCGTCAAGCCTTGGTGCTGTTGAGCTGTGTATAGCTTTGCACAGTGTCTTTTCCACGCCCGATGATAAGATAGTTTTTGACGTGGGGCATCAGGCGTACGCTCATAAGATTCTTACGGGAAGAATGGAAGAATTTGAAAACGTAAGAACCAAGGGCGGGATTTCGGGATTTCCTCGTCCCAGCGAATCTCCCCACGACGCCTTTATAGGCGGCCACGCAAGCATATCCGTTTCAGCTGCGGCAGGCATAGCCAAGGCTATGCAGTTGAGTGGTGATGAACATTACGTCGTTTCTGTTATCGGCGACGGCGCATTGACAGGCGGCGAAGCTTATGAAGGGCTTAATAACGCCGCAAGGCTTAAAAGAAACTTTATCGTTATTCTTAACGATAATGAGATGTCGATTTCAAAAAGCCAAGGGGCAGTTGCCGCCTATCTTACTCAGATGCGTTCTTCGACAAAATATTTTGACACAAAGACAAAGATTAAGGATCTTCTCTCGAAAACGGCGGTTGGGCGTGAGCTTTCAAAGTCTGTAAGCGGTACAAAAGAGCTTGTAAAATTCGCTATTTATCAGAGTAACATTTTTGAAAATCTCGGATATAAATATCTCGGCCCTGTGAACGGACACTCAATTTCTGAGCTTATAGAGGTTCTGAATGTTGCAAAAAAGATGGATTGTCCGTGCATTATTCATATAAAAACGCTCAAGGGAAAGGGCTACGTTCCCGCAGAGCTTAATTCGGGGGCGTATCACGGAGTCTCTAAAACAACAGGACTCGACGCAAGAATGACCTATTCTGATATTTTCGGAAGAACAATTGCCGCATATATGAAAAAGGACGAGAAAATCTGTGCAATTTCTGCCGCTATGAAGTACGGAACAGGGCTTCAGTACGCTTCAAAGCTTTTTAAGGACAGATTCTTTGACGTAGGAATTTCAGAAGAACACGCGGTTACCTTTGCCGCAGGGCTTGCTTCTCAGGGGAAAATCCCTGTATTTGCAGTATATTCAACCTTTCTTCAGCGTTGCTATGACCAGCTTCTTCACGATACGGCAATAGAGAATTACCATATTGTTTTAGGCGTAGACAGGGCGGGGGTTGTCGGCGAAGACGGCGAAACTCATCAAGGGCTTTTTGACGTTTCAATGCTTTCTTCTATTCCGAGAGCTTCGATTTATTCTCCGTCAAATAGCGCTGAACTTAAATATTCGCTCAAAAAGGCGATTTATGACGAAAAAGGGATTGCCGCAGTGCGTTACCCGAGAGGCGATGCACAGGCTTGTGAAGAAAAATGCGGCTATGATTATAAAATAAACGAAAGAGATTCCGATACGCTTATAGTTTCTTACGGACGAGTAGCAAATAACGCTGAACAAGCGGCACAGAACCTTTCGGTAAGCTCGCTCAGAATGGTGAAGATTTTTCCGATTCCCGAAAAAGCGGTTGAAGTCGCAAAAAAATATAAGAAGATTTTTTTCTTTGAAGAGGCAATCAAAAGCGGCGGAATTGGTGAAAAATTCCTCTTAAAGCTTTCTGAAAGCGGTTTTAAGGGTGATTACTGTGTTCACGCAATAGATAATTGCTTTGTAAAAGCCGGTGACGCAGACGATATGCTTGACGAGCTTGGCTTCTCTACGGAAAAAATTACGCTTAAAGTAAAAGGCGGTTCAAATTGAGCAGATTAGACTCTGAAATGGCAGAAAGAGGGCTGGTTAAAAGCAGAAGCCTCGCACAAGCCCTTATAAAGGATGAAAAGGTAGCCGTGAACGGTAAAACGGTGGCAAAGGCTTCGTTTAGCGTCCGGGCTGATGACGTTATCGAAATAATCGGCGAGCTTCCACGTTACGTAAGCCGAGGCGGTCTTAAACTTGAAAAAGCAATCAATGACTTTTCCTTTGATCTTACCGATAAGGTCTGTATAGACGTCGGGGCTTCAACAGGCGGCTTTACTGATTGCATGCTTCAAAATGGGGCAAAAAAGGTTTACGCTGTTGACGTGGGGACGGCTCAGCTTGACGAAAAGCTCAGACAAGACAGCCGTGTGGTTTCGCTTGAAAATCTCGATATAAGAGTTGCAAGGGACGAAATTGACGAAAAAGTTGATTTTGCGTCGATTGACGTTTCGTTTATTTCGCTTAAGCTGATACTCCCTGAGATAAAACGCTTTCTTAAAAAGGGTAGTGTGTTTGTTGCCTTGAT